>DAIRTE010000070.1:0-14299 GCA_036804025.1 Clostridia bacterium
GTATTGCCGCAATGAGGAACCGCTGACGCTGGGGCGCGACGAAGCGTACCTCGGCGTACTCGTGGACGACCTTTCCGTGAAAGGCACGCCGGAGCCCTACCGGATGATGACCTCGCGCTGCGAGTATCGACTGCTGCTAAGGCAGGACAACGCGGATGAGCGGCTGACCGAAAAGGCGCTTCGAACGGGGTTGATCTCGCCGGAGCGGCACGAGCGCCTGCTGCGAAAGCAGGAGCGGGTGCAAACCGCGCTGGATTCGCTCGGCAAACTCGTTCCGCCGGACGAAGCGCTCAAGCAGCTTCTTTCCGAGCGCGGCGAGAGCGTTCCGCAAAACGGGGTAAAACTCTTCGATCTGCTCAAGCGCGCGAACATCTGCTATACGGATTTGCTTTCGGTTTACAACTCGCTCTCCCCGCTGGACTGGGAGACGGAGGAACGCGTCGAGACCCTCGCGCGCTACGACGGCTACATTCAGAAGCAGCTCGACCAGGTTGCGCGAAACCGTACGCTGGAGAATACCCCGCTGCCGCAGGATGTGGACTACTTGACGCTGGACGGCTTGCGCCTTGAAGCGCGGCAAAAGCTGAACAAGCACAAACCCGCGAACATCGGCATGGCGAGCCGCATTTCCGGCGTGACCCCGGCGGACGTGAACGTGCTGCTCATCTACCTCAAGCGTGGATTTCACGCCGCGAAGATGGAGGAGACGACATGATGCAGGAGATTCTGAAAAAGCTCCGTCCCGAGCTGAGCGAAACGCAGCTTCGCCAGTTTGAAACCTACTATACTATGCTCGTCGACTGGAACACGCGCGTGAACCTGACCGCGATCACGGAGCCGGAGGACGTCGCAAACAAGCACTTTGTCGACTCGCTCGCCGCCGAGCCGTATCTGAGTTCGGGCGCGAGCGTTGCGGACGTTGGCACGGGCGCGGGCTTTCCCGGCATTCCACTGTTGATCGTGCGGCCGGATATCAAGCTTACATTGATGGACAGCCTGCAAAAACGATTAGTCTTTCTGGAGGCGGTGCTGAACGAGCTGGGGTTGTCCGCGGAGTGCGTGCATGCGCGCGCGGAGGATGCGGGGCAGAATCCGCGCTACCGCGAGACGTTCGACGCGGCGCTTTCCCGTGCGGTGTCCGCGCTGCCGGTGCTCTGCGAACTGACGCTGCCGCTCGTGAAGGTCGGCGGGGTCAGCATCGCGTACAAAGGCGACGCGGGGGAAGAACTGAGCGCAAGCGGACACGCGCTGGAGGCTTTGCACGCGTCGGCAGAGCGGGTCGCCGTACCCGCGAGCTACGGCGCACGCGAGCTGGTGCTGCTCAAAAAACTAGCGCCCACGCCGAAGCAGTATCCGCGCAAAGCCGGAACCCCGGCGAAGAATCCGCTTTAACGAATAGACTTTACGTTCTCGTGGCTCCCTCTGATGAGGGAGAGAAAAGCTGGAACAAATCGCTCCCACCGGCGCTACGCGCCACCTCCCTCGTCCGAGGGAGGCAAGGGATAGCCGAATCCAATTCTCTGGCTCCCTCTGATGAGGGAGCTGTCACCGAAGGTGACTGAGGGAGAGAAAGACTTCTTGTCAGAGAGGGAGCTGTCACCGAAGGTGACTGAGGGAGAGAAAGACTTCTTGTCAGAGAGGGAGCTGTCACCGAAGGTGACTGAGGGAGAGAACTAGAATCAATCGCTCCCTCCGGCGCTACGCGTTACCTCACTCGTCCGAGGGAGACAAGAAAACTTGAGAGGAATCAAACACCGTTTGGCAAAAAAATCTTCGACAAAAAAGACCGCGAGCAAAACCTCCTCCGCTTCCGTCTCCATTGCGGCGGGCGTGGTCGGCATTGTCCTCGCGGCGTGGTTCGTATACGGAACGGTCACGATTGACCCGTTTCGCTGGGGGCGGTTTGTCGAGGAGCTGATCGTCGCCGTCTGCGCGCTCTCCGCGCTGCGGCTGCTTTGCATTCTGCGCCTGCCGAGCTGGCTCTCCATTGCCTGCGTCGCAATCCTTCCCGCCGGAATCGCGACGTTTGCGTTTTTTTCCACTTCGGGCAATCCGATTGCGATGGGACGCCTGCTCTGCCTCGCCGCCGCGTGCGCGTTTGCGCTCTTAACCGCGCGCGAGTTGGACGCCAAGCCGGACGGAACGCTGCTCGCCGCTCTATTGATCGCCGTCTGCCTGCCGAGCCTGATCGGCTCCGGAACATCGTTTCTATCTGAACTGCTGCGCGCGCTGACCATGGCGGGGATCTATCTGGCGGTGCTCGCCGTGCGCCAGAAATCGACGCAATTTCTCTATCTTGCGGCGGTCGGCTTTGGACTCGGCGGCGCGGCAAGCCTGTTTGCGGCGTTCGCGGGTGCGGGCGCGGGATTGGGCGCCGCTTTGCTCGCGCCAAAGCGAAAACAGAGCGGCTGGGTGTTTCCCGCGGTGCTCTGTGCGGCGCTGCCGGTTGCGATCTGGCTCGTGGTGCGGTTTTTGTTCCCTCTGCCGGAGGCGCTCTCCGCTTCGGGGCTGCCCACCGCTTCCGAATTTGCCGCCGTGGTGCAGCCGCATCTGCTGCGCGCGCTCGACCTTGGGCTGCTGCTGCTCGCAATACACTTGCTCGCGCATCGCGAGGATGGGGCGGTGCCCGCGCTGTTTGCGGTTGCGGCGAGCATGCTGATGGGTTTTCTTCCCGCCTTACACGCGCCGGACGTTTGGATGCAGGCGCTGCCGCTCGCGGTTCTCGCGGGGGTGGGCACGGCGAAGACCGGGCGAAACTAAAAGGATAGAACAGTGGCGTTAATCGCGCCGTGAAAAGGAACAACCAATAAGATCAACGAAGAACAATCGTTTTGATTCGATCAAACCTCGCGAAATCCATACGGGATTTCGCAAAACGCAAGCAACCGGAGGCCGGTGACATGGACACACAAACCCCGCTGTGGCGGGACGCCGAAGAAACAGACGGCGCACATCGCGCGGCAAACGCGCTGGAACGGATTCTGCTGGCAAGCGTGCTCATCATCGCGCTGGTCTTTGTTTATTTGAGTCAAACATCTACCAATCTGCTCGATCCCGCCGCAACAAGCGGACGAACCATATTCATTCCGGTCGATCCAATCGGGCTCAATCTGGCGGTCACGGTGGTAGCCCTCGCGCTGTTTCGCTTGCTGCGCATCGCGCGTCCGCCGGAAGAATTCGTCAACGTTTCGGCAGTCCTCTGCCTCTCTGCGCTTGCGATTGGCGGAATCCTCTGGACGTTTCTGGTGCAGGCGACGCCCTCCGGCGACGCGGCGGTGTTCTGCTCCAGCGCGGCGGAACTGGCGGAAGGCAAACACACCGCGTTGAGCAATCCAAACAGCTTTGCCTACTTCTTCTTTGCCAGCGCGCCAAAGCGCCTCGGCTTTTTATTGTATCTCGAAACGCTGATGCGCATGCTCGGGGAGGAAGGCACCTGGGTGTTTGCGCCGGTCATCAACGTGCTGCTGCTCGTTTCCGGTTATGGCGCGGTGCTGCGCACCACCCGGCTGGTGTTTGACGACAACCGCGTTTCGTTTCTCACGTTGCTGCTGCTCTGCGCCTGCGTTCAGCCGATCTTGGCCTGCACCGAGATCAACGGTCGTATTCCGGCGCTGGCGTTTGCGCTCTGGGGCGTGTACTTTGCGGCGCGGTTCTTGCAGGACGGTCGAAGACACGAAATTCCGTTGTTTGTGCTGTTTTCGGCGTTCGCCGTATTGCTGGATTCAAGTGCGTGGTTCCTCGTTGGCGCCGTTGCGGCGGTGCTACTGCTGCAGGCGCTGCGGGAGCGCGCGGCAAAGCCGCTGATTGCGGCGGCAATCCTGGTCACGCTGTGCTTGCTGCTGCCCGCGGTGGTGCAGGCGAGCTTCGAAGCGCGCGCCGGCGTTTCGCTGGGCAAGGGGTATTCGCTCTCCAGCCGTCGGGCAGCGGGCTGGAACGACAACTTCGACGAGGAGATGTACGACGCGTACGGAGCCGACTTTGATCGAATTTCGCAGCAGAGCCGCGAAGAGCTCGCGCAATTGCGCGACGAATGGAAGGCAGCGCCGATCGAAGCGATTCAGGCGTATGCGCTGCGGTTCTCCGGGCAATGGAACGAACCGACGTTTGGCAGCATTCAGACGGGCGCATCCAGCGAGAGCTACGGCGAGCGCGCCCTGTTTGTGGAACAACTCGGCGAGGGGGAAGACCCCTATCACTCCATCGTACAGGCGCTGGACTACGAACTCCAGATCGTTTACGTTGGTCTCGCGCTTTCGCTGCTCGTGTTTCTGCGAAGGCACCGTGTGGAGCAGATGATCGTTCCCATCGCGCTGCTGATCTTCGTCGTGCATCGGATGCGATTCGGCGGCTACGGACTGGACGTCATCTCCGCTTTGCCGCTGCTTGCGCCCCTTGCGGCGCATGGCATTCTCGCATTCGGCGTCAACACGCAGCCCTGGTTCGTTCGGCAGAATACCCGGACGAAATAGGGTTCCTGCCGAGGGAATACGAAGGAATCGAGCTTTTTACAACGATTCTGCCGGATTCCGGCTGAAACCGGGCAGAAATCCACGCAATACTTGTTTTCGGCAAAGGCACCTGCTATACTGATCGAACTAACGAAATGACCTTCGGGGCTGCCCGCGGATTCGTCCGGCGGGCGCCTTTTTACGAAAGGAGGACGACATCTTGTTCAAACGGCTCAAAGGCTTCTTCAACCAGACGTTTTGGCTGGCGGTGCTGCCGCTCGCGATACCAATCGCGCTGCAGAACCTGTTGATGACGTCCTTCCGGCTCGTCGATACGCTGATGGTCGGGCGGCTTGGCGACGTTTCCATCGCCGCGGTCGGTCTCGCGGGGTGGGCTTCGTTCCTCGTGGAACTGCTCGCGTTTGGCATGTCCTCCGGCGCGGCGGTGTTCATTGCGCAATACCACGGCGCGGGAAATCAGGAAGGCATCCGCAAGACCTACGGCATGATGATGCTGTTCATGGTTCCCATGGGCCTGTTTTTCACCATTGGCGTTGCGCTGTTTCCCGAGTTTGTGATGAAGATCTTCACGGAGGATGCGGCGCTGATTGCCGAGGGCGCGCGCTACCTCCGCTTTGCCTGCGTGTCATATGTTTCGATCTCGGTCAACCTTGCGTTTTCCACGCTGCTGCGCTGCACCGAGCAGGTGAAGATTCCAATGTGGACCAGCGGTTTTGCCGCGGCGTTCAACGCGGCGCTCAACTACATCTTCATCTTTGGCGTGTTCGGCCTGCCCGCGATGGGCGTTGCGGGCGCGGGTCTGGCGACGGCGATCTCCTCGCTGGCAAACCCGGTGCTGATGTTTGTCATCTCCGCGATCAAGAAGAACGTGCTGATTGCACCGCTCAAACAGATCTTCGCGCTGAAGGGCTTTTTTAAAGAATTTTGGAGCCGCGCGCTCTCCGTGCTGCTCAACGAGCTCTTCTGGAGCTTTGCCATCATCGGCGTCAACATGGTGCTTGGTCGCATGGGCACGGACAACTACGCCGCGCTGACCGTGGAACGAACGATTGAAGGGCTCGTGTTCGTGTTCTTCGTCGGCATCTGCAACGCCTGCAACATCCTCGTTGGAAAGTCGATTGGCGCGGGCGATATTGAACAGGGCAAGCAATACGCCTGGCGGTTCCTTGTGTTTACGCCGCTGCTTGGGATAGCCGCCGGGCTGCTGATTCTGGGACTGCGATATCCGCTGGTCGGGCTGTTTGATCTTTCGAGTACCGCTTCGCACACCGCGAGGACGCTGCTGCTGATCTTCGCAATCGACGCCTGCGTGCGCTACATTCCGTATGTTGAGGTGGTTGGCATCTTCCGCGCGGGTGGCGATACGCGCGTCGGGTTGATTACGGACGTGGTGTCGCACTATGTGTTCATTCTGCCCGCAGTTATCCTCGCTGGGGTTGTGTTTAAGCTGTCGTTCCTTGCGACCTATATCATCATGCTCGCGGTGGACGACGTGTCGAAACTGGTAATCACGATTCCGTACTTTCACTCCATGCGTTGGATCAAACCGATTGTCGTGCAAACGGATGCTTCGGCCGACCGTGAAGAAATTCTTTTGCAAAACGAAACGGAATCCGGTATACTGTAGGCGTTTCAAGGGCGAGACGGCAAATCCGGAAGGAAGTTGCATGGCTTCGCCTTTGTGTTGATTTAGAATTGTTCAACGGTAAAATGCGCGACTTGGTCTGCGCGGGGGGAACTGTTCCAGCCTATGCAACGATTGCACCACGGTATTAAACCAATCAACGTACTTCCGTTGGGGTTTATACTCATCATTCTAACGGGCGCGCTGCTTCTCATGCTGCCTATCGCGAGCAAGAATGGCGCGTCTCTTCCGTTCATCAACGCGCTGTTTACCGCAACGAGCGCTTCCTGCGTGACGGGGCTTGTTGTGGTGGATACGGGAACGTATTTTACCGTGTTTGGACAGATCGTGATTCTGATTCTGATTCAGCTCGGCGGCCTCGGCATCATGACCATTTCGATGATCCTGTTCTCCATGACCGGACGCAAGATCTCGCTGCACGATCGCCTGAGCATGGCGGAAGGCCTCGGTGAAAACCGTCTGGGCGGCATCGTCCGGCTCGCGCGCGGCGCGCTGATCGTGACCGCGGCGTTTGAGCTGGTGGGGGCAATTCTGTTTTCGTTTCAGTTCATTCCGGACTATGGTATTGCCCGCGGTATTTGGTATTCAATCTTTCACAGCGTTTCCGCCTTTTGCAACGCGGGCTTTGACCTGCTGGGCGGCTACCGCTCCATGACGATCTACAGAACGAATCCATATGTGTTGTTCGTCCTGATGGGGTTAATTGTCTCGGGCGGCCTCGGCTTTGGCGTCATCCTCAACGTGCATCAGGCGCGTGATTTTCGCCGCCTGCGGCTGCACAGCAAGATTGTTCTGGTCGGCACGCTGTTTATGATTCTGGCCGGCACGCTGCTGTTTCTCTGGATTGAGTACGAAAACCCGAAGACCATTGGCAACATGTCGCTGTTCGATAAGATCATCAACTCGCTGTTTCAGTCGGTTACCCTTCGAACGGCGGGGTTTAACACCATCGACCAGCTTTCGATGCACGACGCGAGCAAGGGCATCAGCATCTTGTTTATGCTGGTTGGAGCCGGTCCTGCCGGTACGGCGGGCGGCTTGAAGATTACCACGGTGTTCACGCTGTTTCTCGCGGCGCGGGCATACCTGCGCGGTCAGTTTGAAACGGTCATCTTCGGGCGGACGATTCCGGTGGAGCAGGTTCGCCGCGCGCTGACCATCACGCTGCTGGGCGGCATCTTCCTGCTGGGGATGGCGACCATGCTCAGCTTCTCCGAGCAGGACATGCCGGCGGGCAGCCTCGGCATGGTGAACCAGCTCTTTGAGTCGACCAGCGCGTTCTGCACCGTTGGCCTTTCCACGGGCGTTACGGCGGTTACGTCAAACGTTACGCGGGTTTTGTTAATCCTGTTGATGTACGCGGGCCGCGTTGGACTCATCACGGTTGCCATGTCCCTCGTCGAGGGAACGACAAAGGAAGTTGTGCTGCATTATCCGCAGGAAGAGATTTTGATCGGTTAATGGCTTTTTCAGGAACCGGACAAAGGGAACGATAGAGTATTGTCTTTATAGAGTATTGTTTTTGTAGAGTATTGTCTTTCATGAAGGAGAGGTTTTCATGAGCAAGAGTTTTCTCATCATTGGGTTGGGACGATTTGGTCAAAGCACCGCGCGTATGCTCACGACGCTGGGGCACGAGGTCGTCGCCGTGGATAAGCGCGCGGATCGCGTCAGCATGGTGAAGGACAACGTCATGCGCGCCATTCAGGCGGATACGACGGACGAGCGGGCGGTTGCGCAGCTTGGCATCCGCAATTTCGACTGTATCGTCATCTGCATTGGGGACGACATTCGCGCCTCCGTTCTGGCGACGGTGCTCTGCCGCGAAATGGGCGCGCATAAGATCGTTGCCAAGGCGCAGGACGATCTGCATCAAAAGCTGCTCATCAAGACGGGCGCGGATCGCGTCGTCCAGCCGGAGCATGACGGCGGCATTCGCCTCGCGCGCTCGCTGGTGGCCGAGGGTGTGTTGGATTCGCTCGACCTTTCGGACGAATACAGCATCAACGAGGTCGAAATTCCGAAGGAGTGGATTGACCGCTCTCTGGCGCAGATTGACGTTCGCAACCGCTACGGCGTGTCGGTCATCGCGGTTCGACGGGACGGGCATGTCTCCGTCAACATTGACCCGAACGAGCCATTCCACAAGCAGGACTCGATCTATCTGTTGGGGGATGACAAGAGCCTCGAGCGCATCTGCGGCGCGTAATCGCGCAGAAAATCTCATATTCGGATGGATGAACGGCGGAGCGCAAGAAGCGTTTCGCCGTTTTGTTTCACAAACGCTCAAACGCCGGATTGCCGGACATCGTTTGTTTTGGTAAAATGCTCAACAGAGATTCAACTCTCTGAAGGAGGAACGCAGTCTTGGCAAACGAGCAAAAAACGCTGGCGCAGAAGCTCCATTCCCGAAAGATCAAACAGCCGCCGAAGCTGATTTACTGTACGCTCGGTTACCTCTGGCGACTTTTGTATTTTAAGAAGCTTGGCGTCCACGCCGAGATCAAAAGCGACCCGCGTAAGTGCAAAGGGCCGTATATTGTCGTAAGCAACCACGCCTCACGGCTGGACTATATCTATACCGGCGCGGTCCTGCTGCCGGAAACGCTCAATTTCGTGGCGGGGTACAACGAGTTCTTTCGCTCGCATCTGGCGTTTGTCTTTCGGCTATTACAGGTCATTCCAAAAAAGAACTTCACGCCGGATATCTATACGATCAAGGAGATTGCCCGCGTGCTGCGCGGCGGCGGGCGCGTGATTCTGTTTCCGGAGGGCATGAGCTCCATCGGCGGCGGAAACCAGCCCTGTGCCATCGGCAGCGGAAAGCTGCTCAAGCACTTTGGCGTGCCGGTGTACGTTTCCAAAATCTCCGGCGGTTACCTGACCAGCACGAAATATTGCCTCGACGAGCGGCCGGGGCGCGTGGACGTCGTGATCGATAAGCTGTTCTCGCCTGAGCAGCTTGCCGACATGAGCGCGGAGGAGATCCAGATTGAGCTGGACCGCGCGATTCAGAACGACGACTACGAATGGAACAAACAGGCAAACGTGAGCTACGACGGCGGCGGGCGGATTGCCCACCAGCTCCATACACTGCTGTACCGCTGCCCTCGCTGCGGAACGGAATTCTCCATGCGCGGTCAGGGGGATACCATTGTCTGCGGCGCGTGCGGAAACGGCGCGCGGCTGCTGCCGACCTACCGGTTTGACCCGCTGGACGACGCCTGCGTGCTGCCGGACACCCCGCGGCGCTGGTTTGACGAGGAGCGCAAGCTGATTCGGCAGGCCATTCGCGACGAGGCGTTTCTTTTGAAGGAGAAGGTTCGCCTCGGCGTGCTGCCAAAGTTCGAGCCGCTCAAGAACCTTGCGACGAGTCTGATTGCGGGCGAGGGCGAGCTGCGCCTCGACCACAGCGGGCTGACCTATACCGGCACGAAGGACGGCGAAACGTTCCAGTTCCATCTGGAGCCAAAGCTCCTGCCGACCTATGGCATGTGCACGGATGTTTCGCGCATCTATACCTTCTTTGAAGGGGAGTTTTACGAGTTCTATCCCGAGACGGAGTGCGTTGCCAAGTGGCTGCTTGCCACGGAGGAAATGCACCGTCTGCATGGCGGCGAATGGAAGGACTTTCCCTGGGCACAGGCCGATGCGTAAGCCGGAACTGCCGGGGCAGGCGAGTGTAACGCTCGATCTGCACGGAAAAACGCAGTATCAGGCGCGCGTTGCGCTGGACGCCGCGCTCCGCCGGAGCAAGGGCGTCTATCGCATTCGCGCAATTCACGGGTACCACAACGGTACGGCGCTGCGGGATATGATCTGGCGTGAATACGCCGAGCGTCCGCCCGTGCTGCGGCTGGAGGCGGTCAACGAGAGCACGACGGATCTTGTCCTTCGTGAGCTATAACGAACACAGGCGCAAAACAAAGACGGAGCATATGCCCCGTCTTTTGTGTTGATTGGCAGATTCTTACTTGCGGTTGGCTTGATAGCGATCGATCAACGCGGCGTAGCGATCCAGCGCCGTTCCCGCGATGTCGTCCCAGGAAAGATAGATCGACTTTCGGGCGGACTGCCCGATGCGCTTGGTCGCCGCGAGGTCGGAGAGCGCAAGCGCGATGACGTCGCAAAGACTCTCGGACGTGTCCTCACAGAGGAAGCCGTTCTCGCGGTCGACGATCGGTTCCGCGGTTGCGCAGCCACGCACCACGACGCTCGGCGTTTCCATAGCGGCCGCCTCGCGAATGACCATGCCGGAGGTATCGTAGAGCGAAGGAAAGACGAACAGGTCGGCAACCTCATACAGCCCGTAGAGCAGCTCTTCGTCGGTGATGTGCCCGGTGAACCGAACGCGCTCCGTCAAGCCCAGCTCGTCTACCTTTTGCGCAATCGCCTTCTTGTCCGGCCCCTGCCCGGCGAGCACGAGGGTAAACGGTTCTCCCTTGCGCTTGTACGCCGCGCAGCTTTCGAGAATGCGCAGGATGTTCTTCTTCCAGTTGATCTGGCCGCAATAGAGCAAAATCGGTTCGTCCGGCAGCTGAAAATGCGCCTTTGCCGCCGTTGCGCGCGCTGGGCTTGGGTCCACGTCCGGCGTGCCGTTGGGAATCACGACAATCTCGCCGACATAGCCGTAGTCGTGCAGCGTTTCGGCGGAGCTTTGGCTCACCGTCCAAACCTCGTCGCAGCGCTGGTAAAAGTTGACGATGGTCGCCACCGCAATGTTGGCGAGCATCTCCGCGCGGGTATACTGGTAAAAGTCGTCGTAGTAGCGCGAGTGGAACATGCCGATGACGGGGATATTCCGCCGCCGCGCGAGCCGCTGCGCTTCGAGCCCCGCGATGAACGGCGAATGCGCGTGGATGATGTCCAGACTGATGCTGCGCATTCTGGCGTCGTAGTGCGTGTCGAGCGACGGAATGCCCGTGCTGTACTGGCGCTGGCGCGGCAACTCCATGCTGACGAAATCGACGAGTTCAAAGGGGTATCCGCCGCGGAATCCGGTGTCCGACATGGGGGCGATGACGTAGCATTCCTCGCCGCGTTTGCTCAGCGCCGTCGCGTAGTGATAGACCACGCGGCCTACGCCGTCGACAATTGGCAGAAAGGAATCGCTGAATTGACCGATCTTCATAACTATGGTTCACCCTTTCCAAAACAAAACGGGGTACTTCAATCTTATTTGCGCTCTGCGCGCATAAAAAAGCGCGCAGACAACAATCCGTAAGGAAATCGACCGTCAGGATCATTCTACCACATTCCCGCGAAACGTGTTATGATGAATGCTAGGGTTTTATCCGCTGACCATCCGCAGGGGGCGAAAGGACGGACAAAATGAACCGAAAGATTCCGCTGATTCTGGTGTTTTGCGTGCTGATGACGCTCGTTTTTGGCGTTGCTCATGCGGCCTCCGGAAGCACGGGAGATCCGGATGCGGACGGTTCCGTCACCGCCGCCGACGCGGCAAAGACGCTCCGTGCGGCGGGGGGCTACGAGTCCTTCAACGCGCAGCAGAGCGCCGCTGCCGACGCAACGGGCAATATGGAGGTCGGCTCGCCGGACGCGGTCGCCATGCTGCTTTTTGCAACCGGCCGGATCGACTCGTTTTCGCAGCTTTCCATTGTAACGCCGGACAGCCTGCTCGGCGAACGGCACATGGATCGCTTTTCCTACCGCGGAACACTCATGAAAAACGACGGCTACCAGAGCCGCGACGTCAGCGTGACCATTACGCGATCCACGAGAGAGGACTATGTCTATCTCGTTGCGGATATCTATGTGCAGCATTTGAGCAGTTTTCAAACCGCGTTTGCCGGCGGCGCATACCTCGGCGCACGGGAACTGACGCAGGAAATTGCCCAGCGAAACGGCGCGATTCTCGCGATCAACGGGGACGGGTATTCCAGCCAGAAGGTCGGCCCGTTGGTTCGAAACGGCAACTGGTATCGCAACACGGTGGACCGCGGGTCGGATCTCGCCGTGCTCTACACAAACGGCGAACTCAAGACCTATGCCGCCGACTCGATCTCGGTGAAAACGCTGGAACAGAGCGACGTCTACCAAACCTGGTCGGGCGGGCCGCGGCTGCTCGGCGACGACGGAGCGGCGCTGACGAGCATCAACAGCGAGCGGCTGATGGACTCCCATAGCGCGCGCACCGCGATTGGCTACTACGAACCGGGGCACTATTGCTTTGTTGTGGTGGACGGCAGTCAGAATCCGAAGTCAAAGGGCGCAACGCTGACCCAACTGGCGGATCTGCTCGGTTCCTTGGGCTGCAAGCAGGCGTATATGCTCTACGGCGGCAATTCCTCCGTCATGACCACGCAAACCAAGGTGCTCAATACGAACCCGGACGGCGGGCGCACGGTCAGCGACATCCTCTATCTATGCGAACCGCGCGCGGACGCGGAACAATCGCGCTGACGGGAAACGGACGGCGGTGAACCGATGAAACGAAACCATTCGGTCAATCGAGTGCTGGCTGCGCTGCTCTGCGTATGCACGCTGGGTCTTCCGGCGAGCGCACGCGCCGCGGCAGCGCCGGCGAGCAGCGACGTATTCTCCGCCGCAGCGGCCGCGCGGTTTTTGCGCGACTTCCGCTCCGGCGCGATTACGGTTGCTTCCCGGCCGGACCTCGACCTGACCGACAACGACATATTCACCGGCGGGGACGCGCGGGCGATGCTGATGTATACGGTGGGCAGCATTCCCGACCTCAAGGCGTTTCAGGCACGGGTGTCCACGGGGCTTTGCAGCGAGCGGCTCATGGATCGCTTTTCCTACACGGGTGTCAAGACCGAACCGAACGGCGGATACCGCAGCGAGAACGTCTCGATCGTGATATCCAGCGGGGAAATGGGCGACAGCCGCTATCATCTGGCGGATATCTGCGTGCAGGATCTGGCCTGCCTGGTGACCGCGTTCAGCCAGGGCGAGTTTGGCGGCTCGGCAGCCACCGTGCAACAGATGTTCGACTCCGTGGACGGCGGCCTGGTCGCCATGAACGGGGACTATTACACGCAGCACTACTATGGCCCGGTCATTCGAAACGGCGAAACCTTTGTGGACCATGTTACGCGGGACTGGGATCTTGCGGTGCTGCTCAACAGCGGCGAGCTAAAGACCTACGATTACCGCGTGCTCACGAAGGAAGCGCTTGCAAGCATGGGCGTCTACCAGACATGGGTATTCGGGCCTTCGCTGCTGGACGAAGAGGGGCACGCGAAGACAAAGTTTCGCAGCGCCGTGCAGGCGGCGAACCCGCGCTCTGTGCTGGGCTACTACGAACCGGGGCACTATGCGTTTCTCGTGGTGGACGGGCGAACCAAGGAGTCCAAGGGACTGACCATGCAGGATCTCTCCCAACTCTGCGAAGAACTCGGCTTTGCGAGGGCGTATAACCTCGACGGCGGGCGCTCAAGCGTGCTGATTGGCGTCAACGGGTTTATCAACGAGCCCTATCGCGGCGGGCGAACGTCCAGCGACATTGTCGCCATTCGGGAACTGCCGGTCATCGAACCATCGCCCGATCCTAGCCCGACCGCGGGGGATTGAGCGCACACAACCGAACCGAAACAGAAAACAAAATGAGCGATTTATTTCAAAACAATGCCCGCGTAAGGGCAAACACGAATGTTTGAACCGGTTGAACCAGAATAGTTGAATGATAAAATGAGCGATTTATTTCAAAACAATATAGAGGAGAACGCGCCGCTTGCGGATCGCATGCGCCCGCGTACGCTGGACGAGTTCATCGGCCAAAAGCACATTGTCGGCGAGGGCAAGCTGCTGCGCCGCGCGATTTTAACCGACCGGCTGCAGTCCTCCATCTTTTTTGGCCCGCCGGGCACGGGTAAGACCACGCTGGCCGCGATTGTGGCCAACGCGACCGGCGGCGCGTTTGTCAAGCTCAACGCCGTCACCGCGGGGGTCAAGGAACTCCGCGCCATCGTGGAGGAGGCGGAGCAGCGGCTCAAGCTCTATCGCCAGCCGACCTACCTGCTGCTCGACGAGTGCCACCGCTGGAGCAAGACCCAGAGCGACTCGCTGCTACCTGCGCTCGAAAAGGGCACGATCCGTTTCATTGGCTCAACGACGGAAAACCCGATGATCGCGATGACGAGCGCCATTGTCTCCCGCTGCCGCGTGTTTCAGTTTTATCCGCTGACCAACGAGGACGTCGAGC
>DAIRTE010000071.1:0-14286 GCA_036804025.1 Clostridia bacterium
CCTCGGCGGGCACGATGTCGATGTCCTCGGGGCGGACGACGACGTCCACCTCGGTATTCTTTCCAAAGCCCTTATCCACGCAGTCGTAGACCACGCCGTTCATGCGCACCTTGAGATCCTGCAGCATGATGCCGGGAATGATGTTGCTCTCTCCGATAAAGTCCGCGACAAACGGATTCTTCGGTTCGTTGTAGATGTCCGTTGGGGAGCCGATCTGCTGAATGACGCCGTCCTTGAGCACGACAATGGTGTCGCTCATGGTCAGCGCCTCTTCCTGATCGTGCGTGACGTAGATAAACGTAATGCCGAGCCGCTGCTGCATGTTCTTGAGTTCGACCTGCATCTCTTGACGGAGCTTGAGGTCGAGCGCGCCGAGCGGTTCGTCCAACAGCAACACCTGCGGCTCGTTGACGAGCGCGCGCGCAATCGCAACGCGCTGCTGCTGCCCACCGGAGAGCTGCTCGATGTAGCGCGCGCCGTAGCCCTTGAGGTTGACGAGCGCGAGCATGGCTTCGACCTTTTCGCGGATGACTTCCTTATCGACATTTTTGATCTTCAGACCGAAGGCGATGTTGTCAAACACATTCAGATGCGGAAACAACGCATACTTCTGAAACACGGTGTTGACCTTGCGCAGGTACGGCGGGGTGCTGGCGATGTCCACGCCGTCCATTTCGATGCGCCCCTCGTCCGGCATGATGAAGCCCGCGATCAACCGGAGCATCGTCGTTTTGCCGCAACCGGAAGGGCCGAGCAGCGTTAGAAACTCGCCGTCCTTGATATACAGGTCCACGTGCGAAAGCGCGACGTCCCCGCCGTATGCCTTGGACACGTCAATCAATTCAATCAGGTGTTTGTCCTTCATGGTTGCTCCTCTTATGCGCGGCGCATTGCGTTTGCGCGTAAAATCAATCGTAATGGGCGGTACTTCTTAAAAGCTTGGCGGCGTGCTAACCCAGAGAATGCGGGCTTCCGCCTTTCCGCTGTTGACCAGATAGTGCACGCGCGACGGGCGAAAATAGAAACTGCCGCCCTTTTTCACGCGGTACTTCTTTTCTCCGAGCACGAGTGTAACGCTGCCACTGAGTACGTAGCCGAATTCTTCGCCTTCGTGCGGCGCATCTTCTGCGCCGCTGACGCCCGCGGGAATGGTCACAAGAATCGGCTCCAGCGCGTTTTTCTGCGCGTTGGTCACGAGCCATTGAATCGTATAGCCGTCCGATTCTTGCTTGACGAACATATCGTCCGCGCTGTAAACGACGGATTCCTCCGCCGTCTCGCGGAAGAAGGAAGCAACGTCGGTGCCCAGCGCTTCGAGGATATCCATCAGCGTGGCGATGGAGGGCGAGGTTAAGTCCCGCTCCAACTGGGAGATAAATCCCTTCGTCAGTTCGGTGCGGGAGGCCAGCTCTTCCTGCGTCAAACCGCGCTGCTGTCGCAGCTGTTTGATCTTGACGCCGATCTCCATTCGGTCTACCACCTCTAAACTTCTTGTTTACAGTCACTAAACGAAATTAAACCAAATCGCGGATCAAAAGTCAATGAATTTTGCTTGTTTTTTACGCGAAAAGATGCAGAAATTTACGGTAGACCAGCTGCGAATACGCTCGGATTGCGTATGCGGAAATGCTTGCATTCTTTCGATGCTTTGCTTCAAGCGCGCACGGGCGCCATAAGCAACGCTTGTAAAAGCAAAAAAGGCGTGGTAAACTCCAAAATAGAACAGATGGAAAGGAACAGACACGACCAGCGGCAAGAAAAGGAGCGATTTGCGATGAAAACGGGGATTGTCGTATGCTTCCCCGGCACAGGGTTTACCTGTAAGGAAGCACTCTTTGAACGCTGTGCGGAGCGTTTTACAAAACGCGGATACGATTCGTTCAAGCTCGATTTTTCGCACATTCCGTTTCGCGAAATCGAAACGATGGAAGAGGCGATATCCGTCGCCCGACGGGCGGTGAAGCGCCAGCTTTCCGACGTTGATTTTGCGGAGTATGACGACGTGGTCTGGATCTCCAAGAGTCTCGGCACGATTCTTGCCGCGCTGTTTGAAGAGGAGTACCCTTGCGTACCGCGGCAGCTGTATTTGACGCCGCTGCCGGAGACGCTGCGCCTGATTCGGCCGGAATCGAACATCCTTGCGCTCGTACTCGGCACACAGGATCGATTTTTAACGGGCGAGGCGCTCGCAAAGTTTTGCGAAGAGCGAAACAACTGCTGCTGCATCATCGACGGCGTGGATCACAGCCTGAAGGACGAGCAGAGCCCGGAGCGGACGGAGCGGATTATCGAACAGATTGCCGCGTTTTGCGACTGAATTTGAATTCGGAATCATTGGAGACAAACAATCATATGGAACGAAGAATTGGAACGGCCCTCATTAGCGACGACAAGAACCTCTTGCAGATTGACCGCATCTGCGCCCTGCTCAAAACGAGCTATTGGGCAGGCGAGCGCAGCCGAGAGACGATTGAGCGCAGCATTGCGAACTCGCTCTGCTTTGGCGTGTATCAAAACGGCGAGCAGGTCGGGTTTGCGCGCTGCGTAACGGACTATGCCACGATGTACTGGCTCGCGGACGTGATTCTCGACGAGCGCGTGCGCGGGCAGGGGCTGGGCAAGGCGCTGGTCGATTTGATCGTTTCGCACGAACTGCTGCAGGGACTGACCGGCACGCTCGCTACACGGGACGCGCAGGGGCTCTATCAGCGCTTCGGGTTCGATCCGATTGACGCACGGTATTACCGCAAGCGCATGCCGCCGAAGCCGGAAGAGGCATAAGTTCGAAATTACACGCAAGAAAAAAGACGTTTCGGAACATCCGAAGCGTCTTATTTGTTTTGATGGAGTTATGCGTTGGCGAGAAAGCTCTGCAGGCGGGGGGATTTCGGCGAACCGAAGATTTCCTCCGGTGTGCCTTGTTCGTGAATGCGGCCGTCCGCCATAAACAGCACGCGACTGGACACCTGGCGGGCAAAGCTCATTTCGTGCGTCACGAGGATCATCGTGCGTCCGATGTCCGCAAGGCGTCGAATCGTCGCGAGCACCTCGGCGGATAGTTCGGGATCGAGCGCGCTGGTCGGCTCGTCGAAGCAGAGGATCTCCGGATTCAGCGCGAGTGCGCGGGCAATCGCCACGCGCTGCTGCTGACCGCCGGAGAGCTGATGGGGGTAGAGCGCGGCTTTGTCGCTCAAGCCCACCTCGGCAAGCAGCGCATCCGCGCGCGCATCGATTTCCGCGAGAATCGCTTTCTTGTTTGAGCGGTAGTCCGGGCGTTCCTTTGCGTGCAGCTCCATGGCGAGCGTGACGTTGCGCTTGGCTGTATACTGCGGAAACAGATGGAACGACTGAAACACGAGTCCAAAGTGCAATCTCTTGTGCCGCAGGTTCCGCTCCAGCTTGGTTGCGGGGTCGTTTGCGTCGAAGAGCGTTTCGCCGTTGACCAGAATGCGCCCGGCATCCGGTTGCTCCAGAAAGTTCAGGCAGCGCAACAGCGTCGTTTTTCCGCTGCCGGACGAGCCGATGATGGACACCACCTCGCCCTGCGTCAGCGAGAAGCCGATGTTGTTGAGCACTTCTGCGGAGCCAAACCGCTTGGCCAGATTTTCAACTTCCAATATATGTTGCATTTGCTTACACCTTAATATAATCGAGCCGCTTCTCAAGACGGTTGAACAGAATCGTCAACAGCCCGCAGAAGAGCAGATAGAACGCGCCGGAGTAGAACAGCGGCCAGAGGAGCGCCTGCGTCTTGATGAATGTGGAGGCTTCCATAATCAGCTCGCGAACGGCGATGATGCGCGCCAGCGAGGTATCCTTGACCAGCGTGATGATTTCGTTGCTCATGGGCGGAATGATCCGCTTGATCACCTGCAGTAGCGTGATGCGGGTGAAGATCTGACCCTTGCGCAGGCCGAGCACCTGCCCCGCTTCATATTGCCCCTTGGGGATGCTCTCGATGCCGCCGCGGTAGATTTCTGAAAAATAGGCGGCGTAGTTGATCACAAACGCGACGACCACCGCGCTGAGCCGCGGCAGCGAGCTTGGCATGCCCATGAGGTCCGGCCCGTAGAACACGATGATCACCTGCAGCATCAGCGGCGTTCCGCGAATGACCCAGACGAACGCGCGGGAAAGCCAGCGGAGGGGCTTGAAGCGGCTCATGGAGCACAGCGCGATGGGCAGCCCCAGCGGAATCGCGAGGAGCAGCGTGATCGCAAAGATCAGAAACGTGGTGCCGAAGCCCTCGAGGAGCTTGAGCGTAACGGTGATAAAAGTCGTCATGCGGCAATTCCTTTATAAACGACGATTGCGGGAGAGTGCGCCTCCCCCGC
This sequence comes from Clostridia bacterium, assembly GCA_036804025.1. Taxonomy (GTDB): domain Bacteria; phylum Bacillota; class Clostridia; order Christensenellales; family CAG-138; genus UBA7703. The sequence continues at coordinate 4,335 of DAIRTE010000071.1, forward strand.
AATCCATTGTATCTTATTTGTTCTTCCGAAGGAAAGGGTCTATTGCGATTTCTTATTTAATCAGCAGACCAGCTAGATCGTATTTCGCCGCGAGGGTATCAAACGTACCGTCCGTGCTGAACGCGGCGATGATCTCGTTGAACTTTTCGGTGGCGGTGCTGCCAACGCGGAAGCCGATTGCGTATTCTTCGCCCGGCATTTCGATCGGCAGAATCGCCAGGTCACTGTAGTCCGTGCCTTCGCCGGTCATGGCGTTTGCCATGGTCAGGTCGATGACGGCTGCGGCTGCTTTGCCGGTCTTGACTTCGAGCAGTGCGTCGCTCTGCGCCTGCACTTCGACGAAGTCCGCGTCCGCCATGTTGGCGGCGATGGCGGCGGCGCCTGCGCTGCCCGCTTCGGCAACGACGGTCAGACCCGCGAAGCTGGCGGCGTCGGCGTAATTCGCCGCGTCACTCGCCAGAACGACGACGACCTGCTGATTCTTGAGGTAGGAGGTCGAGAAGTCCATGTTGGCTTTGCGATCTTCGGTTACGGTGAGGCCGTTCCAGATGCAGTCGATCTTCTTGCTGGAGAGCTCCAGTTCCTTGGTGTCCCAGTCGATGACGACGAACTCCGGCGTGAGGCCGAGCTTGGCGCAGGCCGCTTCGGCAAATTCGGTGTCAAAGCCAACGAGCTTGCCGCTCGCGTCGTAATAGTTCATGGGTTCGTATTCGGTGATGCCGATCACGAGTTTGCCGTTGGACTGAATGTAGCTCCAGTCGTCGTCCGCGGCGGGGGCTTCGGTTGCATCCGCGGCAGGGGCCTCGGTCGCCTCGGCGGCGGGCGCTTCGGTTGCTTCGGCGACGGGGGCCGCGGGCGCGGCGCAGGCGACGCAGAGAACAAGCATCAGGGCGGAAAGAATCAGGGCGATCATTTTCTTCATTGGGGAATTCCTCCTCTTGGAGCGGACGCGTAAATCTTCGCGTTTGCTCGAATTTGTTTTACTTTCGTTCAACGTTTAGCACTATACCACTTTAGCATGATAAAGCGCAAGAACTTTTTGGGATTTTGAATAATATATTATTCGCGCCGCATGCAAAAACAGGCATCTTTACAAAACAATTACAAAAAACTGAATTTACGCAACAGAATTGTTTGTTTGTGAAGAATAAAACGAAAAAATGACGAATCCGAAAAGTTTCACGAAAGTTCATCGACGCGTGGAAAAGCGTGTGCTATACTTTGCGCGTTACGAAGGAGGGATATCCATGAAGAAATTTATCGCGGGCATGCTTGCCGTCGCGGTTAGCTTTTCACTTTTTTTACCGGCGGCACTTGCCGTGGATTCCGGTGAGGAGCGCGTTACCATGGGCGCGGATCTGACGGATCGGCAGCGCGAGGCGGTGTATCAGGACTTTGGCATTGAAGAAGGCGCGGTCAAGGAGCTCACCGTGACCAACGACGAGGAGCGCAGCTATCTCGAAGGGCTCGTGCCCGACGGAAAGATTGGCAGCGTTGCGCTTTCGTGCATCTATATTAAGACGCTCGACGAGGGCTCGGGTTTGAGCATCGAGCTGCACAACATCAACTATTGCACCGAGGATATGTACATCAACGCCCTGACGACCGCTGGCATTTCGGATGCCTCCGTGATCGTGAGCGCACCGTTTCCGGTTTCCGGCACGGGCGCGCTGACCGGCGCGTATAAGGCGTATGAGGATATTACCGGTAAGTCGCTCTCGAACCTCGCCAAGGCGGCGGGCGCGGAAGAGCTGGTGATTACCGGCGAACTCGCGGAATACATCGGCAGCGAAGACGCAACGCAGATGATCAACGAGCTCAAGAGCATGCTCGACAAAACGCAGAGCATGACGGACGACGAGGTTCGCGTAGAAATCAAAAAGCTCGCGGACATGTACAACGTTTCGCTGACCAACGCGCAGCTGGAGCAGGTGCTCTCGCTTGTTCGCAAGCTGGAAGGGCTGGACGCGGATCAACTGCAAAAGCAGCTCGTCGGCATTGCCAAAGCTGCCGAGACGGCGAACAAGGCAAACGAGGTCGCGAGTGTGGTCTACGAGGACGTCAAGGGATTTTTCGCGTCCGTCGGAAACTTCTTTAGCGGCGTATTCGGCGGCAAAACCGAATAACAGGTTCTAAGAAATAGAAAAAAGGGCATCGCGCTGCGATGCCCTTTTTGTAATTAAGAATCTATTCTATTATATTAAATTTCGTTCCGTTTTAAAGCGAATTTAATACTTAAAAGAAAGGCATTCTGGCAAGAAAAAAAAACACAACCCCCATATTTTGTGGCGAGTGACAAAGTGTTTACAATATCACTACAAAATTGTTCGTTTCAAATGCTATAATAATGCAGAATATGGAAACTCCAGCAGCGCGATTTCGCGGCTGCGCACGGGAGGAGAACTCGCATGGACAACTATAACAATCGAAATTATCCGGGATCCGGAAGGGGCGACGATTCCGCCAATCGCGGGCAGAGCGGCGCAGGGCGCGGCTATCCGCCGACCGGCAGAGAACCGGATTCCGAACGGCGATCTTCTTCGAATGAGAGAAGCGCCAATAGCGCAGATCGCGGGTATCCCTCGCAGAGCAGAAGCGCCTCCGGAGCAGATCGCGGGTATCCCTCGCAGAATAGAAGCACCTCCGGCGCAGATCGCGGGTATCCCTCGCAGAGCAGAAGCGCATCCGGCGCAGATCGCGGTTACCCGTCGCAGAACAGAAGCACCTCCGGCACGGATCGTGGTTACCCTTCCCAGAATAGAAGCTCTTCCGGCACGGATCGCAGCTACCCTTCCGCAAACCGGACGGACTATGGCACGAGCCGCTCCTCTTCCGGCAGCGGTTCCAGCGCGCCGCGTTCCGGCGGCAGTTATCCGGCCTCCTCAAGGAGCGCATCCGGCTCCGGTCGCAGCTCCGGCGGGAGCGGCTATGGCGGTTCCTCCGGCTATACCGGCGGGCCGCGCAAAAAGAAAAAAAAGCGGAAATACAAGCTTCGCATTCAGCCGCGATTCTTCTTTATGATTGCGGTTGTCATCATCGTTTTAATCCTGATCGCGGTTGTGGTGCGCGCCATGACCTATACCGAAAAACCGGCGACGGTGGAGAACACGGAGAAGCCGGCAGGGTTTTTACAGGAGCTATTTAAGACCCCGACGCCGTCCCCGACACCGTCTCCAACGCCTACACCGACGCCTTCGCCAACGCCGCCATATGAGATTCCCCACGCGGTGGACGGCACGCTGCCGAGCGTTTACGGCCTGACCACGGCGGTGGAGGAGAACGGCACGAGCGTGGACACCTACCAGCGCGAGGACCCGATTGAGTTTCTCCCGGACGAGCCGTATACCACCGCAGAGGGCATCATCACCTTCCGCGGAAACAACTACCGCGACAACGCCGCCTACGGCACGGCAAACATCACCGCGCGCAAGCTTACCGGCGTATGGTCGGTGGAGACGGGCGAACTGCCGCGCAGCGACATCCCGACCGTGAGCGACCGCACCTGGACCGGCAGCGGTTGGGTCGGCCAGCCGTTGATCGTAAAATGGCCGGACAACGTTAAGCAAATGATGAACATGTACGATTGGGCCAAGCAGAAGCAAGGTCTGGTCGAGGTGATTCTCGCGACGATGGACGGCAACGTCTACTTCCTCGACCTGGATTCCGGCGAACCTACGCGCGACAAGCTCAACATCGGCATGCCGTTTAAGGGTGCCGGTTCGCTGGACCCGCGCGGCTACCCGATTATGTACCTCGGTTCGGGGGACATGTATTCGTCGGATGACATGAAGTCCCGCGCAATGGCGTATTCGCTGATCGATTTCACGCGGCTCTATGAGTTCGGCAAGCAGAACGACGAGTTCGCCCTGCGTGACTGGCACGCCTACGACAGCGCGCCGCTCGTGGACGCCGAGACGGATACGCTGATTTACCCCGGCGAAAACGGAATCCTCTATACGATTAAGCTCAACACGGTGTTCGACGAGGCGGCCGGTACGATCACGATGAACCCGAGCGACGTGGTCAAGATGCGCTATACCGGCAAGCGCTCAACCTATCCGGGCAGCGAGAACACCCCAAGCAACAAGTACTGGCTCGGCTACGAAACCAGTATTGCGACGCTCGGTGAGTTCGGTTATCTGGGCACGAACGATGGATTTTTGCAGTGCATCAACCTCAACACGATGTCCCTCGTCTGGGCGCAGGATACGCAGGACGACACGAACGGATCGCCCGTACTCGAACCGGATTTTGCGAACCACACCGCGTATGTCTATATTGGTTCGTCGCTGCACTTTACGGCGGATGCGGATGCAAAGGGCGCGGTTTCCTTCTACAAGGTCAACGCGGTTACCGGCGAAGTCGTTTGGAAGCACTCGGAGAACGTCAACACAAAGAACCACGTCTCCGGCGGCATTCAGGCGACGGCTCTGCTGGGACAGAAGAGCATTTCCGACCTCGTAATCATTCCGTTTGCGCGGACGCCAAACGAGGATGACGGCGTTCTGCTCGCGCTGGATAAGGCGACGGGCGATGTTCGCTGGACGTTTGCGATGGAGAAATACACCTGGAGTTCGCCGATTGCGGTGTACGACGCGAGCGGAAACGCGTATATCGTCGTGCTGGAAGGCAGCGACACGGGCTCGAAGGTCTTCCTGCTCGACGGAAAGACGGGAACGCTGTTAAGCACGTTTGACGCGGAGAAGAACATGGAGGCCAGTCCAGCCGCGTATGGCAACATGGTGGTCTTTGGTACGCGCGGCATGAAGATCTGGGGCGTTCGGATTGACTGATTCGATACGCTGGCAACTCCGGCTTCTTTTAGCCGGAGTAACGCAAACAGGAATTGAGGTAAGGAGGGAGAACCATGGCAAAACGAAAAAAGAGAAGACGAATCCGGATGCAGCCGCGATTCTTTCTCATTATGGTTGCGGCGCTCGGCGCGGTGATCATCGTCCTTCTTTTGGTCAAGAAAGTACAGTCCGACAGTAAGGCAGTACTGGAGGCGACGCCGGTTCCAACCGCGACCCTCGCGCCGACGGCTACGCCAAAGCCCGCGCTGCCGGAGGATATTACGGTAACCCGCGCGGACAGCGCAAATCCCGGATCGTTCGGGTTCAACGGTTCCATCAAAGTGAACGGCAAGGACTCCACCAGCTTCAAGCGCTCGGATGCAATCAACTTTGGACGCGACATCGAATATGGCCAGATTCCGGGCGTACTGACCTTTGGCGGAAACAACTATCGCGATTCGTTTGCCTACGGAACGGCTACGGTGTCGGACAAACGCCTGCGCCAGAGCTGGAGCAAGACGATTGGCGCGCTCGGTAACTGGAGCGGAACGGGCTGGACGGGTCAGCCGCTGATCGTGCAGTGGCCCGCGGAGACGGTAAAGGTGATGAACGTTTCGCAGTCCTATAAGGACGCAAACGCGCCGTTGACCGAGGTTATCTACCCCGCGATGGATGGCAACATCTACTTTCTCGATCTGGCGACCGGCGCGGCAACGCGAACGGCAATCAACACCGGCATCATTCAAAAGGGCACCGCCTGCATCGACCCGCGCGGGTATCCGCTGCTGTTTGTCGGGCAGGGAATCCCCGTGGAAAACGAGCAGGGCAACGGCGCGGCGTACATTCGCGTATACTCGCTGATCTCCGGCGAGCAGATCGGCCAGTTTGGCGGCTTCGATTGGTTTGCGCGGCGCGTTTGGCAGGCCTACGACGGCAGCCCGATGATTTCGAACGACACGCTCGTCTACGCCGGAGAAAACGGGATTCTGTACACCGTAAAGCTCAACGCGCAGTTTGACTCGGCGGCGGGCACGGTTTCGATCAATCCGGACGGCATGATCAAGATGCGCTACGAAGGCTCGGGGTATTCCGCGAAGGACGATCCGGGCGCGCGCTGGTACGGCGTAGAAAGCTCCGTTGCGGCGTTTCGAAATTATGCGTTCTTCACCGACAACGGCGGGCGGCTCCAGTGCGTCGACCTCAACACGATGGGCATCAAATACGTGGTCGATTTGACGGACGAGACGGATTCCACCGTAGTCGTAGAGGAAAACTACGACGACAATACGATCTACCTCTATACCGGTTCGCAGGTGCGAAAGAGCAGCAGCGATCTTGGCGAAGGGTTTGGTTACAGTTACCAGCGAAAGATCAACGGCCTGACCGGCGCGGTGGTCTGGGAGCAGAAGTGGATCTGCTCGACCGGAGACACGGCGGCGAGCGGCGGCGTTGTGGCGACGCCGCATGTGGGGCGCGGACAGATCTCCGACCTCGTGATCTATTCCTTCAGCCTCGCGGCGAAGTCCGGCTCAGCGGCTGTGCCAACAACGACCGACACACCGAATCCGGAGGAAGCAGCCGAGGGCGAAACACAGGAAGCGGGCGAGGCCGTTGCTTCGGCGCAGGCGGTGCCGGACGCAAACGGGTCATATTCGCTCGGCGGGCGCATTGTCGCCTACGACAAAAAGACGGGCAACATCGTCTGGTCGGTGGAGCAGACAAACGACTACTGGGCAAGCCCCGTGGTGGTTTACGACGCGCAAGGCAAGGCGTACCTGATTCAATGCGACCGCGGCGGCATCGTCACCTTCTACGACGCGTCCAGCGGTATGCAGCTCAGCACAATCGATCTTGGCAGCCGAATCGACTCGACCCCTGCGGTGTTCGACAACATGGTTGTGGTTGGCACGCGCGGCAAGGGCGGCGCGGGAAAGGGCCCGCAGATCGTCTGCCTGAAGATTGGATAATCCTTATATTACTCAGAAATCGCGTTTCAGGAGCACCTCCGACAGGGGGTGCTCTTTTTCGATTATGGAACTGTCGAGGCTTTAATTGAAATATATTATTTACATGGTGTAAAAAATACTTGACATGAAGTAAAGAATGATGTATTTTACTCGATGTAAAGAATACATTACATCAAAGGAGCTAACAACCATGTCCTATCAAGAGAAAAGAACCGTTGTGTCGGTCGTTTCGGGCGTACTGCTGATGCTTGCCTACTGCATCTACGCCTATGCAAAACTCGGATTCACCAACCTGACCGATTTGAAACCCTGGGCGACGACGATGCTCGTGTTCATCGGCATCGGCATTGTCGGAATGATCATCATCCAGATCGTATTCCACATTCTGCTCTCCATCGGTATCGCCGTGAAACGGAAGATCAACGACGAATCGCTGGACGACAAAGAAATTGAGCATTCCATTGAGCGCGAAATGGTCGAGGACGAGATGGACAAGCTCATCGAACTCAAGGCAAACAAGATTGGCTACTCGTTTGTCGGCTTTGGATTCGTGGCCGGTCTCATTACGCTGGCGTTGGGATTACCGGCAGTCATCATGCTGAACATTCTGTTTATCGCCTGCATGGTGGGAGCGATTGTCGAGGGCCTGATTCAACTCCGCTACTACAAAAAAGGTGTCTAACAAAGGCGACACTCCGGAAAAACAGGCGGAAGGAAGGACAAAACAACATGTCGACAAAAATGGAAAAGCTAGAGATTACCAATCATATCCGAACCTTGCGGTTCTTTGCGAACGAAATGACGCAGCAGGAACTCGCGGAACGCGCGGGCGTCTCGCGGCAGACGATCATCGCCGTGGAAGCGGGAAAGTACTCGCCGTCGCTTGAACTCGCGTTTCGCATTGCAGAGGCATTCGGCGTGCCGATTACGGAGATATTTGGGGTGGAGCGGCAAACGGAGCCGCAAAAGGGGGAAGGCAAATGAAGGCGCTGGTGTATGACCGCAAAGGGACAAAGAAGTTTGAACTGCGCGAGTTGGACATTCCGCTTCCGCAGCAGGGAGAGGTGCTGCTCAAGGTTAGTGCCTGCTCCATCAACGCGGCGGATTACCGCTCGCTGAAACTGGGGATACCGGCAAGAAACGGTGTGTATGGCGCGGACGTGGCCGGAACGGTCGTTTCGGTTGGCGCGGGAGTCAACCTGCTTGCCGTCGGGGACGAGGGGATGGGCGATCTTGCGTTGCATGGCTTCGGTGGCTTTGCGGAGTACGCCGTGGCGCCGGAAGCGATTCTTGCAAAGAAACCCGCGGAACTTTCGTTTGAAGCGGCGGCAACGGTTTCGCTCGCGGGCGTGACGGCGTTGCAGGCTCTGCAATTTGGCGGCGGCATCCAACCTGGTCAGCGCGTGCTGATCCTGGGCGCGGGCGGTGGGGTAGGCACCTATGCCGTCCAGCTCGCCAAGTACTTTGGAGCGGAGGTGACTGCCGTCTGCGGCACACGGAATGTGGAGCAAACGCGTAATCTCGGCGCGGATATGGTGCTCGACTACACGCAGACGGACTGCCTGAACGACGGCACGCGCTACGACCGGATTCTGGCCATCAACGGCAAACGCGCGCTGCGGGACTACTATCGCGCGCTCAAACCGGGCGGCATGGCGTTGATCGTCGGAGGGGCGCTCACGCAGGTGTTTGGGGCAATGCTGCTTGGGTTCCTCTATGCGGGCGACGGACGATGCATCTGCGTGCTAGAGGCAAAGGCAAATGCCGATCACAGCGCGGTTGTGGCTGAACTGGTACGGCAGGGCAGAGTCACGCCGGTGATTGAACGGACAGTTTCGCTGGAGGAAACGAGCGAGGCATTTGCCTACGTCGCGGCGGGACACGCCCGGGGAAAGGTGGTTGTTCGAATGCCGTAACAAGCGGCAAAAACCACCCTGTTTTCTTTTTTTTGCCTTTTTTTTGGAAAAAGCAATCAAAAAAGTCAAAAAGCACTGACACGACGAAGTTCAAAAACAAAATGAAAGATTAAGAAAGAAGGATTATTTATGAAAACGAATCGAAAGACCGCCCGAATTGCGGGCCTGCTGTTTCTCCTGATGGTGGTTGCCGGTCTGTTCGCGGAGCTGTTCTTCCGCCAGAAGCTGGTCGCCGCCGACGCCGCCACGACCGCGCAGAACATCCTCAACAACCCGATGCTGCTGCGCGCGGGTGTGCTGAGCGACATCGTGATGTCGCTGAGCTATCTGTTCACCGCACTGACGCTCTACCACCTGCTGCGCGGCGTCGACCGCGATCTCGCGTCGTTGATGGTGCTCTTTGCCGCCGCGGGCAGCGTTATTCTGCTGGTCAACACGCTCTTTGAATTTCTGCCGCTCGTGCTGGTCGACCTTCCGGCTGGCGCGCTGAGCGTGGAGCAGCTGCAGGAACTGGCGCAGATCGGTTTTGTCGCAAATGCGAACGGTTACATGATTGGGCAGGTGTTCTTTGCGCTTTGGGTGCTGCCGCTGGGGCTGTTGATCTGCCGCTCAAAGTTTATTCCGAAGGTGTTTGGCATTCTGTTTCTCATTGAAACGGTCTGCGGCCTGCTTGCCGTTGCGGCGCACTTCCTGTTTGGAGGTGGCGCGGTGGTGGACGCACTGCTGACGCCGGGCACCGTCGCGGAGTTTGCGTTTCTCCTCTTCCTGCTGATTCGCGGCGTGAATGCGCCCAAGCAGAAAATGACTGCCGCGTAAACGACACAAAAACAAAAGCCCGCAACTGCGGGCTTTTGTTGTGTATGTGAGAAAGATCAGAACAGGTTTTCCGCCGCGTTTGGATTGAGGAACGCAACGGCCTTGCCGAGAATGCGAACGTTGGACCCCGCGCGGAGAACGACCGGCGCATAGGAAGGATTTTCCGCCATGAGCACAATCTGGCTCTCGTTTTTATACACGCGGCGGAGCGTGAGTGAATGATCCACGACGACGACGGCAACCTCGTGGCTGCGAACGTCCTCCATGATGCGCGCGTAGACGATGTCCCCGTCGTTGATGTTGAGCTTCTCCATGCTGTTTCCGGAGAAGCGCAGGGTAAAGTCGCAGCGGATGCTCTGCGGAACCTCATCGTAGCAGGCAATGTTCTGCTCGTCCAGCAGCGGAACGCCCTTGATCGCGCGGTAGAGGCGCGGCTTGATGACGAAGGTAAGCAGCGCGG
>DAIRTE010000072.1:0-14103 GCA_036804025.1 Clostridia bacterium
AGTTGCCGGTGCGCTCGCCAATGCCAAGCAGCGAGCAGTTCGCGGCGGAAGCGCCATAGAGCCAGGCGGCGGCAGCGTTCGAAACGGCCTTGTAGAAGTCGTTGTGACCGTGCCATTCGAGCAGCGAGCTCGGCACGTTGCCGTAATGCCGCAGACCGTAGATGATGCCGGGGACGCTGCGCGGCATGCTCGCGCCGGGGTACGCCACGCCGAGGCCGAGCGTATCGCAGCAGCGAATCTTAATCGGAATGCCCGCCTCTTCAGAGAGCGTTGCCAGTGCATGCGCAAACGGAACGACAAAGCCGTAGAAGTCCGCGCGTGTAATATCCTCAAAGTGGCAGCGAGGCACAATGCCGCGATCGAGCGCCATCTTGACCACGCCGAGGTACTTGTCCATCGCCTGCTTGCGGGTGAGGTTCATCTTGTTGAAGATGTGGTAGTCCGAGCAGGAAACGAGAATGCCCGTTTCGCGGACGCCCAGCTCCTTTACGAGCTGAAAGTCGCTCTCCGTCGCGCGAATCCAGGTCGTAATCTCCGGAAAACGATAGCCGCGCTCCTGGCACATGGCCAGCGCCTGACGATCCTGTTGGCTGTAGACGAAAAATTCGCACTGCCGAATCAGGCCGTTCGGGCCGCCGAGATCGTGCATCAGGTCGTAGAGGTGCAGAATCTGCTCGGCCGTAAACGGCGCGCGGCTCTGCTGCCCGTCCCGGAAGGTGGTGTCGGTAATCCAGATGTCCTTCGGCATGCGCATGGGAACAAGCCGTTGATTGAACGCAATCTTCGGAATCTCGTCGAACGTGAAGATTTCCGGGAACAAATTTGCCTCCGGCACATCCTGCACTTCATATTCGTAATAGTTCTCGCGCAGCAGGTTCGTGTGGTCATCAAAAACGATTTTGCTCATTGTTCCCTCCTCTTGCAGCATGCTTGCATGCTTGTATACAATAATTTAGGCACTATTATATCAATCACACCCGACGGCTGTCAAGATGAAAACGGTCGTTTTTCGCAAATATTTATTCACGATAAGTGTATATACTTACATGCATTTTTCGTGCTTTTGAAACGGTTTTACAATCCAGTCGAAACCGTGACGTCAGGGCAAACGTTCTGTTGAAATCCGCCTTTTGCGTTGACAGCCGCCGGGTTCGTTTCTATACTGAATTCATAGGTACTTGTTGCTTTTTCCATATCAATGTACTGTTTGAAAGTAATATCTGCGCCCCCTTTTCCAGTCTCTTCAAGGAGGTTACTCATATGCCCGATTCCAACCGGCCAACCCCGGATCAAGTGAAGGACGAAGCGCGTTCCTCCGCCCTTCGCGCGGAAGCTCAGCGGCACAGCCGCCGCCTGCGCGAATACCCGGAGGATACGGACGCACGCGTGCCGCGCCGCTTTCGGCTCCACACGCTCAAATGGATTCTGCGCGGCTTGCTCTTTGCCGCAATCGTGATTGCCGCGCTGTTTCTATATCCGCGTATTCAGGCGTTCTTTTCGCCAAAGATCGACCTCTCCGCGCCGGACTCCCTCTCCGGTCTCCTGCCGGACGAACAGATGGGCTACAACAAAATCGACTTTTCCAACGCGATTCTCGGCGAGTCGCGGACCAAGAGCGACTTCGTCGTGCTGGAGCAGGACGTAACCGTCTCCACGCGCGTATCCCAGGCGCTGGCCAATCTGGCGTTGTTTGAAAAGTCGCAGGTCATTCGTTCCTACGGCACGGGCGTATACGTGGTTGACCTCTCCGCGCTGTCGGAAAACGACATCGCCGTGGACGAAGCGCTCACCTCGGTTACAATTCAAATTCCGCACGCGAAGCTCTCATACGTCACCGTTGATCTCGACAAAACGGAATATGACGAAACGCAGAAAGCGCTCTTCGCATTCGGCGAAATCAAGCTCACGAGCGAGCAAACGAATATTCTCGAACAGAATATTGAGGACGCGATGCGCGAGCAGCTCACCACCGAGGAGATGCAGCAAAAGGCGGATACCCATGCGCTCTCGCAGGTGCGCTCCCTCTTTGAGCCGATTGTGCAATCCGTCGCGCCGAACTACATTGTCAACATCGCGTTTTCGGAATAGGCCGAATAAACAAAAGTAGATAACAAAAGCCGCGAAACGGGAATTCCCGCGCCGCGGCTTTTTTCATATCATTCGGTTTTATGATCACCGCAGCAGCGGTTCACTCAATCGTCTTGTCAAACGGGTCTTCGTCGTTTTCTTCTTCCGCCTCTTGCGGGTGCTTGTCCACGCCGCGCTTGATCTGCCTTGGCGCGCGTTTCTTCGCGTGCTCGTGTTGCAGGCGAATTTCGCGCTCTTCCTCGTCGGTCTCTTCTGCGCTTGTGTCCGCCTCCAAGCGCGCTTCCTGCTCATCTTGTGCAAACTCGTCCGCGCGTTCGGAAGGGGCTTCCTCCAGCTCAACCACGGGCTCCAGCCGCAGCAGATATGCGGCAACTCCGCAGATCACGAGGCAAATTAGCATTACCGCAATGGTCGCAAGCGCCGTGTTTCGCATGCGAAAGACGTCCGCAGTGGATCGGGCGGCAATCAGCGTAACCCCGTCCTGCGTTTTACGCAGGCACAGGCTGCCCGCGTCGTAGAACGAACCGTCCGCTCCGTTCGCCGTCGCTTCAAACACCAGATCGCCGTTGTAAGGCAGTTCGCCCAGCAGCGCATCCGTACCGAACTTTTCCAGCGCGGCGTCCACAAATGGATCATCCCTGGTCAGCAGTACAAATCCGTCAATCTCCGTTCGACCGGCGCAGGCGTAAAGCAGGCTTCGGTCGTTTTCGTCCGTATGCTTCAGAGCAGCGGCCGGGTCGTCCGCCGCTTCCATGGTCCAGGCGAACGCTTCCTCTTTGCCGAGCGCCAGACCAACTCGGCTTGCGTCCGAGGAGGCAATCAGCTCGCCCTGTAGGTTCGCTACGTCAATTCGATCAACAGCCAGCTGCTCGCAGAACGCCGCGAGCGCGTCGGAAGCCAGCAGGGTATCGTCGTGCTCCAAAAAGCGCACGATTGCGTGCGCCTTGTCCATGAGGTTTTCCTCCTCCGCTTCGACCACGGGGTCCGCATAGGCCTTCCCTTCGTCCATCTCGCGAAACGCGCGATCCAGCAGTTGGGTCAGTTCGTTCGTTGCGCGGGCTTCCTCGCGCTTACTCAACGGAATAAAGGCGATTGCGATTCCGGCGAGCATTATGCCTGCCAGAATCCATACGAGCCAGTTGCGCAAAAACCGAACCATACGTACCTCTATCTTTCTTCGCGGCGCGAACCGGCGCCGCCGTTTAGCTCACAAACGCGTTAGGTCGCGGGGATCAGTCCCAAGAGGAAATTCGCTTTGTAGAAGAACTCGCCAAAGAACGATTCACTCAAAAACTCGTAGAGTTTCGGCAGCACAGTTAAAAGAACCGGAACGATGAGAAAGATGACGAAAATCAGCAGCACGCCGTGAATCAGGCCAAGGCCCGCACCAATCACGCCGTCCGCGCGCGAGAGAACGGGAAATCCGCCGCGCCCGTATTCCACGCCGCGAATCAAAAAGCCCATCAGCAGGCGTAGAATGGTAAACAGCAGCAGCAGCGCAAGAATGTTGATGACCACGCAGACAATCGTCTGGTTAAAATAGTCGCCCAGCGTGGTAATTCCCTTGTCCCGAAACGCTTCGGAAGCGATGTTTCGAATCACGCAGCGGTTCATCGGCAGCGGCATGTCCGCGTTTTGCAGCACGGTGTGCAGCTGGTCGGTCGAAATGCCGGAAATCGGCGCGCGCGTCAGCTCAACGTCCGTCAGGGCAACATACTCCGACCCTTCGGTGTAGTAGAGCATCATACCAAACAGATCCGCGTTGCCCTTGACAATTCCCGAAACCACCGGAATCAGAATGCGCCCAAAGATCAGCGAAGCAATCGTTGCCCCAATGTTCAAAACGGTATTGACGAACCCGCGGTACATTCCGCCAAGGATCGTAATCGCCAGAACCAGCAAAATTGCGATATCGATGAAGTTCATGCTTTGCCCCTCTTCACCCGACGCATCAATTCGAGTTCGCGAGATAATACATGCCGTTGCTCGAGAGCAGCAGCTTTGTGTCGTTGAGCTTCACCGCCTCTTCCACCGGCTGTTCAAACGTAGCCGTGGTCGAAAGCACGCCCTTGAGCGTGTAGTTAAACAGCTGCTCGCGGGACACAACGACGAGTCGGTTCGCCATGATAAACGCGTTGACGCCTTCGGTCGGCAACTGCAGCGTGGACTCAACCGGCGCGGGCGCGGAGTCCTCCTTCAGCGTCAGAATCTTCACGGTATGGAAGTCGCCTCCGCGCGTGGTCAACAGAAACGTCGGCGTGCCGGAAGCGTTGGAGAAGTCAACCACTTCGTAACCGTAGATCGTCGTGCGGTAGATCTCCTTGTTGCCTTCAAAGATGTAACGAATGATCTGGTTCGTCGCGACGACAAAGATGCTGTTCGACGTCAGATACACCTTGTCGACCATCTGGCTTTGCACGTGAATCATGCCCGAAACCTCGCGCTTTGAGAGATCGTAGGTCGAAATGGTCGTCATCGGTATGCCTGTGTTGACATTGAGCGTCTCAATCCAGAGCATCTCTGACGTTGTTCTGTAGAAACCAAAGTCGATGAAGCACTGGTCGTTATAGGACAGGTCGTCGATCTGTTCGCCGCTTCTCGTAATGATATGCAGCCGCTCGGTTCCGTCCTCCGCCGTGCGGAGCACTGCCAGATAATCCTTGCCGCACTCAACCTCGGTAATCTTTCCGGTAAACGTCAGCGGCGTTTGCTCGCCAACCACCTGCATCTGCGCCGTGTTGAACACAACCGTCATGTACTCGCTGCCGGACATGCGAATGTCCGAAGCGCCCGTGCCGTAGGTATAGTTTTTCTTGCTGTCCGTCAGGTGATAAAAATGAATCTGACCGTCCGTCTGGTAGAGCAGGCCGTCGCCGGTATTGATGTAGGTGGAGGTCGTCGAAATCGGCGTCATCGTCATTTCAACGGTGGCCGCCTGCTTGTTGAACACCGCCTGAAAAATCAGCAGGCCAACGCCGAGCAAAACCAGCGTAAGGACCGAAAAAAGCAAGGTATTGTTCTTTTTTTTCTTTCGTTTTCGACGCGGAGCCGGATACCCGTCGTTGCGGGCATACGGCTGAGGGCCGCTTTGATGCATAGCCATGGTATAAAATCCCCTGTATTCCGTCTTAGTCTAACAGCCCGCTTGGGTACTGTAAAGCAAACTTTCTGTGTCCCGCGCGGGCGTGTTTCGCCTAATTCGGCACCACGACGCGGATCGACTTTGGCAATATTTTAAACGTAACGGGCGTACCCGGCAGAATATCTCCGTCCACATCCAGCAGCGAAGCCGGCTCGCAGACCGCCGTGAGTTCGGTGGTTTTAAAGTAGGTCACATACTTGGTGGTCAGGTGCTCG
Source organism: Clostridia bacterium (assembly GCA_036804025.1). Lineage (GTDB taxonomy): Bacteria > Bacillota > Clostridia > Christensenellales > CAG-138 > UBA7703. Next base: position 5,446 of record DAIRTE010000072.1, read on the forward strand.
CCCTTGAGAAACTTCGGTAGAATCAGGTATGCGTTGAGCTTGGAGACGTTGTTGATGATGCAGATGTCGAGCAGTCCGTCAAACGGATCCGCCTTCGGAGTCACCTTCATGCCGCCGCCAAAGTGCGTTCCATTGCCTGCAGCGATGATGAGCACCTCCGCCTCCATGGAACCTTCCGGCCAGGTGATCTTGGTCTTTCGTGAATTCAGGTGCAGCAGTGCGGTGAGCAGCCCGCGCATGTATGCCAGCGAACCGTTCTTCATGCGCTTTTTGTAGATCTCCACATAGCGCAGCACGTCCACGTCAAACCCAAATCCCGCAACATTAAAGTAGAGCAGGTCGTTCGCCATTGCGGCGTCCATCTCGCGCACCTGTCCGTTCAATGCAATATCGAGTGCCGCGAGTGGGTCGTTTGGAATCTGCAACGCACGAATGATGTCGTTGCCCGTTCCGCAGGAGATGATGCCGAGCGGAACGCTGGTGTTCATCATCGCGCAGGCGACCTCTCGGATGGTGCCGTCGCCGCCGAGCACGACAATCTTCTTCGCGCCGTTCTCCACCGCCGCCTTCGCAAGCTCCGTCGCGTTGCCCGCGTACTCGCTCTTTTCCGATGTAAACGGAATCCCACGTTCCGCGAGCGTGTCCGTTACCAGCTGGTATGCGCTCACTGCCGCGCCGTTTCCCGCAACAGGGTTCCAAATCAAATGCAAATCCGAAAGCATGCGAAGACCCCTCCATATTGTATTGTAAAATTCTGATGTGCTAAAAACAGACCCAACGCCAGTATAAAGCATTTACCGCTTCGCTTCAACCCCGCTTTGCGTTCGCTTGCGCCCTCGGCAACCGACTGTGCATATAGAAAGCAGCCCGGCACTGAAGCGCCGGGCTGCTCTTCTCGGTCAAACTACCGGCTCCTTACGGAAAACTCGGATACTTGCCCTGCATCTGAATGTACCCCGTGGTGCCAACCGAGGCGATGATCTCCGCGCGATACTGCGCGCCCGCCGAAGTCGTCGCCTGGTAAACCTCGGAGCGCTCACCCTTGGACAGCGAACCGAGGAACGCCTCCACGTTCTGTCGCGACGTTGCGGAAGCCCCGCTCGTCTTAGCGGAGCCGCCGCCGGAGCTCTTCTTGCGATAATACGGAAACAGCTCCATCGCCGCCGAAAACGCAAGTTCATAGGCGCTCTGCCGCTGCCCTGCGTTAAACTTTCGCACGTCGAGCAAACGGTTGTTCTCCGTTTCAACGCCCTCGGACACATATTTTGCCAGCGTCGCGCCGTAGTCCGATTCCATGGTCGCGATGTCGCGCGACTCCGCGTTCTGCTGTCGGTTCTTCACATCGGTCACGTAGGTGCTCGCGCCCATGCCGCGCGCAATCGCGTCCGCATCCAGATTTGCCTTGTTCGTCAGCGTCTGTTCCTTGCGTGTCGTAATCGCCTGCTCATAGCTCGGGCGAAGCCAGGCGGAAATCGACGAGCGAATCTCGTCCTCGCTCTTGGCGTTATAGACAATCTCCTGCGGCGCAAAGCGTTCGTACATCTCCGAGATCAGCCCGCTGAGGATGTCCGCTTCGTTCTGCCCGCCGGAGCCGGAACCGGAGCCGCCGGAACTCGAAGCCGGTTTTGCCAGCTGAATTGGCCCGATCCCCAGGTTCTGCTTGCCAATCGTGATTGCCTTGCCAATGCCTCCAATCGAAATAGCCATGTGTTCTCCTTTCCCTGCCGCCGCTATTCCTGCGAGGACAGATAGTCTTCAATCTCCAGCAACTTTCGGTACAGCGTCTCCATGTTCTGGTTCAGGTTCCCTTCGTTCTGTGCCGCGCTGATGTCATACTCCTCCCGGGATGCGTCCTTTTCCGCGAGCCTCGAGAAGTACACCGGAAACAGCGCCTGCAACCCAGTGCTGCTATAGCCCATATGGTTCTCCTTTCTTAGAGCGCGCGCCGCTGCAGGTCTACCAGCAGCTCCACACCGCCGTCAATCGTAAACCGCGAGCCGTTTACGTTTCGAAGCACGAGCTGAAACGCGCGTCCCTCGCCCGTGAGCCCGAGTTCCAGAATTCGTTCGCCGCTGCCCGGCATCAGGCGCTCGTTGTACACCGTTCCGCTCTCCGTCACTGCCTCTACCGAGAGGATTCCGCCGCTGCCGCGCAGATATAGCTCCTCCAGCCGTTTCGAAACAGACTTTGCGTCGAGATCCGTCATCGGCGTTTTCCAGTAGGCGTCAATGCGCCCTCCGCCGTAGGTGTCCCCTTCCTCAAAGCGGGCAAAAAAACCATTTCCGTCCATCAGGTAGAGCGTCCCGCCCGCGGCGCAGACGCCCGGCGCATGAAACCCGCGCCGAACCATGTAGACACCCCTTGCGAGGTCGTAAACGAGCACCGCATCGTTCACCCCGTCCCCGCTTGCTTCGCGAAAGGCAAAGTAGAGCCGCTCGCGGCAGGATGCCGCCGCACAGGCGGAGAGGTTTGCGCCAAGCAGCAGATCGCCAACCTTGTCCGCGTCCGCCTTGCGCTGAACGGTCTGCCCGTCAAAGTAGTACATGCCCCCTTCCGTGAGGAAGTACAGCACGTCTCCAACGCGAACGCAGGCGGTGTGCACGGGCTGCTGCATCGTCCCGTTGACGGGTAGAATCCGAAAGTTCCCCGGCCGGTCGCCCAGCAGCCGGTAGAGCGAGTCCCGCTTAAAGATGAGCAGCTGGTTGCTCAGCGCAAACAGTCCCGTAATCGGGTCGGAGTCCGTGCCGACCTCAACGTGCCCGCCGCCGACGTTCTCGCTCGCCTCCACGACCGTCCAGTTTTCCACCGTGCGGTCGTCCCCGGGCGCCTGACTGTAGTACAACCGGCTCGGAAAGTTCGAGTCCCCCGCCGAAAAGAGCCGCGCATAGTAGAGCTCCACAAAGTTGACCGCGATGTTCGAGAGTTGCTCCTCGCGGCCAAAGGCCGACGCCGTCTCCGCTGTCCCATCCCACTTCGCCATCTGCGACACGCCGCTCGCGATCAGGAGATACTCCGTGCTCGCGATCTTTACGGTCTGGAAGTCATACTGCGCGGCGGATGCGCTCGCGGAAAACGTGTAGATCAGTTTCCATTCGCCCGCCGTCTCGTCCAGCGAGTAGAGCTTGTTTGCCGTGGCCGCGAGCATTCGCTTGCCGCTCGCGCGGTTCCAAACGTAGATTCGTTTCAACGAGGCGGGATCGGCGAACGCAACGTTGTTCTCGCGTACGTAACCCTTTGCTACGCTGAGTCGCCCGCCGCGCGTTTCCATATTGCAGGCGTCCGGGCTCTCGCCCTCGTTCACGCGGTTCTCCGTAACGCCCTGATGAATTCCATAGAATACCGGAATCCGGTATTGCCGCAGTGCCATAATTCTCCGCCTCCCTTCAGCGATTCACAATCGCGTATGCGTCCATCTCGCCCCGGCTGGCGCGCATGAGGCGCTTTGCCGCGTTGTAGAGCTCAAAGCAGGCGCGCGCCGCGCCGAGGCTCGCCGCGTCCCCGCTGGCACGCTCGCGGCCCACCGCGTAGCTGATCAGCGCGCCGTGGCACCATTCCGGCAGGTCGGGAATGTCCGTGTCCACCCGCAGCGCCTCCGGCATATAGCGGTAGGTCATGTTCACCGCCCCGTCCGGCACGGCGGGCACGCGCAGCTGATCGGTCGAGGCCCCGTAGTAAAACGGCAGCCGCGTGCTCTCGCGTGTGAGAGCGAGAACCTTGACCACGTCCCTCGGCAGTTTGGAGAGGTCGAGCGAACCGTTTGTCAGTGTCAGTTCGTCCGTCCGCCTCGGCTGCAGTTCGCTGGCAAGGTCGATCATCGCATCGTTGAGATAGCGCGTGAGCTTGTCGCGCCAGCTTTCGAGCGTCTGCGCGTCGGTTCCGCGGTCGAGCTGCAAGAGCGCGCCCGTGAGCAGTTCCTTGAGCGTCATGCATGCATCCTCCCTTACGAAACCTTCTTGCCGCCGCTCTTGCGGTAGGCGCGAACGCGCGCTTCGCTCTCGTAGCGTACCTGCGCGCTCTGCGCAATCAGCATCGCGAGGCTCCGCGGAACATCGACCGGCTCGTTGGTGCGAATGCGAAAGAAGTGGCCGTTCACGCCGCCTTCCCAGTAGGTTTCGCCGTCCTCCGCCTGAATCGTCAGCGTTACCTTGGGCTCCTCCGCGAGCGCCTTGCCGGTTTCGGTTGCAATGTTGTCAATCTCCGCTTCCGATAGATATTGCATGGTTGTTTCCTCCTATCTGTTTGTTTCAATTTGGGGGAGAGCGCTTTGCCCTCCCCCGTTTTCAGCCGCTTAGAGGCTGACGCCGTGCTCAATGCGCACGATCCAGAGATTGTTGAGAATCTTCGCCGTGTAGGCGGCGACTTTCGCGCCAACGGTTGCGCGCTGGTCGAGCGGGTCGGCGGCGCCGCCGCTGCCGCAGGGCTTGACAATCGTCTGCAGGCAGCCTTCGCCGTCCACATCGATGATGCCGTAGGCGTCCGCGCCGAAGACGAGCGTCGCGTGAATCTCCGTACCCTTCTTCGTCGTGGCGTCCAGTGCGCCCGCGTCCTCGCTGTAAACGAGCGTACCGGCGGCAATCGCGCTGGCAACGTTCTGCGAGAGGGTCACCGTCTTTGCGGCGGGGTCGCAGGCGGAAACCGTGTATTCCGTCGTGCCGATCTTGATCTTCGCGCCGGCAATCAGGTAGAGCGCGGCGGATTCCGAAAGGTCGTTCAGCGTCACCACCGCGCTGCCCGCCGTGTGCGAAGCAACGGCGGTGAGCACGCTCTGCGAAAAGGCCTTCGCTTCGGTGCTTTCCACGAAGACCACGCCGAAGAGGCGGCCGATCTCGCCGGAATAGATCTGCTCCACGTCGGAGTACTTCGAAACGTCCTGCCAGAGCGCGTCGCTCTGGAGGTCGTAGGTCGCGTCCGGCGAGCAGATGCAGACAAAGTGCGGCTTGCGGCTCTGGCCGTCGCCCGTGGCGTTAAACATGCGCGCCTTCGCCTTCTTGAGCGAGCGGACGGCCTTGCGAATCTCCGTTACGGTGAGCTTGTCGCCCGCCGCCAGGGAAAGGCGGTTCGTCTTGCCGTTTGCATACTGAACGTTCGTGCCCGCGCACATCGCGTCGCGCGTCACCCATTCGACGACGGTGCCCAGCTGTTCGCCGAGCAGCTCCGTGCTCTCGGTCAGAACCGGGTCAAAGCTCGTCAGGTCGAGCAGGTCGCTGACCTCAACGTATGCGCCGTACTGTTTGACCTCCGCCTCAATCTTGCTCTGCGCGAGGCTCTGGCCCGCGGGGGTCACGCCCTCCTGCAGCACCAGCGCGTTTGCGTCCGGCGTAAAGAGCTCATAGCGGCGGAATTCCACGCGCTTGCCGCTGTTGCGCGGAATGCTGCGCTTCTGGCCGTAGCTGGCGTGCACCAGCCGGGTCTTTGCAAACTCCAGCAGTGCGCGGTCGTAAAACGTCTTGTTGCTAAACGTGGTTCCCGCGGTGGAAACCGTGGTATTGATGTTGCTCATCTTTCGTCCTCCTGTTGATTAGAGTCGGGTCTTGCCGCCGTCACGAGCGGTACGCTTCATCTGCTGCATCAGCGAGCGAAACGCCTCCGAGCTCATGGCGCCGTAGTTCGTCGCTGCCGCGTTGGCGCTGCCGCCGCGCATGCTCTTCGGAACCGTGCCGCGCTGGCGAATGCGTTCGCTCACGCGCTCCATCGCGTTGTTCTCCGCTTCCTCGGCGCGCGTTTCCGCCGCGTAGATGCGAATGCCCGCCGCCGCGCCGTATTCGCGCATGAGTTCCATCAGCGTCGGGTCCTGCGCCGCCGTCTGGAGGTCAAAGCCCTCCGGCAGTTTGCCGTCGCGAATGAGCGCGGCAATCTCGTCCACCAGCGCCTCAAACTCCGGGTCATTCCCCTGCGCGTTTATTGCGCCGTCCATTGCTTCGTTGCCGAAGCGCGGGTCCTGCATGCCGCTTCGCGCGCTTGTATTGCTATTGATTGGTTTCATTTGTTCCTCCCTGCTGTTCCCGCGTTCTGCGGAAGATTTTGCTGTTGTGCAGCGAGCGCCTTCGCCTCTTCGTTCTGCTCCCGAATCTGCTTGAGCAGCTGATCCTTGCCCTCAAACACCATGAGTTCCACCGCCTGCGCGGGGGTCATCATGCCGCTTTGCAGCATTCTTAGCGCCAGCTCGTTTTGCGTCATCGCCGCGTATTTCGTCTCCTGCTGCGCCTTGACCGAAATTTAGAACTCAATCGGCAGCAGCGCCCGCCCTTTTCCGGAACGGCGCACGAGCATCGCGCTTTCAAACGTGCATTCCTTGAGCTTGCCGTCTACGATCACGTTCACCCGCCGCGTAAAGAAGTTAAACTCCCGTTCCACCTCGATTTCGAGGCGAATCGCGTCGCGAAAGCTCTCGTGCAGCGCGCGGGCAATCATGCGGGCGCGCTTGTTGCTCATCTCCTGCATCGCGGCGATGGCGGAGGCGGCCGTCACGCCGCCGTTTGCCGACCCGCGCGAGAACTCGTTTGCGCCGCTCTCCTGCTTAATGCTCTCGCGAATGCTGCCAATGTAGCCGATGATGTAGGCGGGCAGCGGCGGGGTCGAAAACCAGGTAACGCCATTGAGGCTCTCGCCGGTGTGCACCTCCTTGGACCAGTCGCGCAGATCCTCCGTGTCAAATCCGCTCGCTTCGGTCACGAGCAGCTTGTTGTGACTCGCCATCAGCGCGTTCTTCAGCACGATCTGGTCGAGCTTGTCGGCGTACTTCTGCTGCGTTTCAAACATGTCCACGAGGCCGAGGCCGAGGCAGGAACCTTTTCGCGTAAACAACGGGGTCACCACAAAGGGATACAGCCCGTGTTCAAACAGTCCGTCCGGCTTGGCCTCGCGACTGTCCGCAAGCACCTGGTTTCCGGCAATCTGCGCCATGTGCACGTGGTAGCGTTCGTTCTCAGCGTCGTATTCGCGCCACCAGTACTCCAAAAAGAGCATTGCGTCCTGGCGATCCGCGTGCAGAATTCCGTCCTCAACCGCGTCCGGCCTGCCAAAGGCGTCCGCCGTCAAAAACGGCGCTGCCTTCGGAAAGTGCGAGCCAATGTACTCCCGCGTCTTGAGCGAAAGTTTAAACACCGCTCGCGCCTCCTGCGGTTCCGTTGCCAGCGGGTCAAAGAGAATGCTCCGTACGTCCACGTGGCGCAGAAACGCGCCGCCCAAGCCCCCGTTGAGGCTGTTGTCGTAGCCGACCTCCTGCACGCAGTAGCCGCCAACCAACAAATCGTGAACGATCTTGCGGTATTCCTTCGCGTAGCCGTCCGCGTCGTGGTTTTGCTTGATAATCGCCTCAATCACGCGCGCAATCTCCGTGTCCGCCGGGCTCTCCGCCAGAATCACCGCCTCCGGTATCCGATCCATCAGCTCGGCCTTCATGTTTTCTACCGTGCTCTGGATAATCGGCGTCACGGGGCGTGGCTCGTTCGGATCGTTCTGGGGCACGTCGTGCCAGTGGTCGCCGCGGTACATCCGCTCGCAGCGTTCGAGCCGCTGCCATTCAGCCAGATACGCGCCGCGGAATTCGCGAAACAGCCCGTAGGCCCGCTCGCAGAGCAGCCGTTGCTCTTCCGTCTGCCCGCTTCCTTTCGTTGTTTTCATTTCCTTGTTCCTCCTGGGTTTTTCCGTTTACAGTCGGGTAAATCCGTCCGCGCGCGGCTCGCCGGTTGCAAACGGGTCATAGGTACGCGCTTTCTTTCGCTTCGGCTCCGTCGCAGAGGCCGGTCTCGACATCAGCCCATAGCGCAGCGCCTCCGGCGCGTGATCCTCGCAGCGGTCGCTCACGTCCTCGGAGAACCGCTCGTCAAAGGTGAGCATCGGCAGGGTTCGAATCAGGTGCTCGCAGTTGCGAAAGATCAACAGCCTCGGCTGTCCGTCGTCCGCGTCCGCGAGGTATTCGCGAACCCGCTGCCAGCCCGCCACGCGAGAGTTATCCGCTTTAATCAGCGGCACGCCGCCGCGGGCAAACACCTCCGCAATGCTCATGCCGCTGAGTTCTCCGCTTGCGCTCATCCCCCGGCATTGCCAGGCGTCCGGCGAGGCGGCGGTGTATGCAATCGCTTCTGTTCCCGTTAACGAACGGATGCGCTTTGCCGTCTCGCTGGACAGCACATTGCGCTCGTAGTATTCGCGGTATGCATACACCCGTCCGCCGGGCGCCACGGCAAACCAGAGCACCGCGCAGGGGTCGCGGTATCCCCAGTCCATCGCGCGGAACTTCCGCCAGGATTTGGGGATTGGAAACGGCTCAATCACGTGCCGTTCCCGCGAGAATTCGCCGAAGTACTGCCCCGCCAGCACGTCCCAGTCCCCCTCCAGGTGGGCGCGCCTCAGCGGCTCCGGCAAATTCTCGAGCGTGGTCTTGTAGGAAGCATCCCGCATCAGGATCGGGTTGTCCGTAACGCGCGCCGGAATAAAGACGTAATCCCCGCTTTGCTCGCTTGCGCGATACTGGCGGTCGATAAAGAGTCGCTTGACCCAACCGTGCCCAACGCCGCCGGGATTGCATGTGTAGTACATGCGCGGCGAAAAGTCGGTTCGCACCGAGCGGTTGCAGGTCGAGATGAACTGCATCTGGCTCTCGGTGAACTGGGTCGCTTCCTCCAGTCCGATCACGTCGTATTCCTGCCCCTGATA
>DAIRTE010000073.1:0-7414 GCA_036804025.1 Clostridia bacterium
ACTTTCCGAAGCGATTGTCCGGAGCGGTTCCGCCTGCTCGGTGGTCGCCGCATCCGCCGCAAATTCGCAGATGGTATCGCTGCATTCGTTCGCTGCAAAAACATGGCCACTGCTGCGCTCGACGGCCATGAAGCGCGGCTGCGTGCCGCCCGTCGGGAACGCTCCGACGAGACGAATCCGACCGCTGACAGGATCGATTTTGAACTTCGAAACGATGTTGTAGGTTCGGTCTGTCGTGTAGAGGAATTCGCCGGCTTCGTCCAGATCGATCGCGCTGGACCAGCCCGCCTGTACCCAAGTGTCGGGCAGCGTAGAAACGATCTGCTTCGGCGTTAACCCGCCCGTCTCCTCGTCGAAGTGCAGGAGCGTAACGGTATAATCCCATTCGTTCACGCAGTAGAGGAACCGGTTATTCGGGTGGAGGACGCAGTGCCGCGGTTCCGCGTTCTTGCGCGCGTAACAGACGTCTACCGGAAGGAGAGCGCCGGCTTCGCGGTCGATTCGGTAAGTGACGATTTTGCCCGGGCCTTCCTTGAGCCCCTGCGCGGGAACGATAGCAAAGCGGCCGGTGCGATCCAGCACCACCTGATGTGGATGCGAAAACGCACCGTCCCGGTCGGATAGGGTCAGCGTGCTGCGGCGCTCGCCGAGAGATCCGTCTTCGTTTCTGGGCAGGATGGTTAGCGTGCCGGTGCGGTGGCAGGCCACATAGACCCACCGGTCGGCAGGATCCACGACGACATGCACGGGATTTATCCCGCCAACGGACACGGTGTTTAGCGCGGAAAGTGTTCCGTCGGGTGCAATGGAAAACGCGCTGACGGTCTCCCCGTCGCCATGTACGGCATACATGTTTTTGGCATCGTTGCTGGCGCAGAGGAACGACGGGTTGACGATGTCGGGAACAAGCTGCAAAAAGTGCCATTCGCCGGCGGGATTGATTTGAAAGACCTTGATTCCCTTGCCGCGGGCGTTGCGCTCCTTGGTTGTGCGACAGCCAATATATGCATACTTCATATTGAATTCCTCCATCGGTGCACGATTCGAATTGCAATATGAATATATTGGTTTGTCGGAGGAATTGCAAGGAGACCGGCGGTGATTTCGTCAAATCCGGCCCTACCGTTTTGTCATGCGGGTCATTACGGTTCGTTATGGATATTCTGCGGGAAGAGCAGATTGAAATAATCGTGGGAGAAATCGATGAACTTTCGAACGCCCGGATTCATGGTTCCGTCGTCGCGGTAAACCATATAGTTGTTGCGGCTCAGGTATTGTCCGTTGCTGTCGCGCAGGTGCATCTGCTGCAGATCGCCGCTGTGAATCAATGTGCTATGGAAGAGCAGGCCATATCCGAGGCCGCTGCGTACCATTTTGATGCAGTTTTCTATGGTGAGGACGTTCATGCCGATATAGGGCGGCACATCAAAGTTTCGCTGCCACCAGTTGTTGATTGCCGTTCTGCTGTTGTTGCTCATGCGCGGGTCGATTCGGGACAGATAAGGGAGTTCCTTCAGATTGACTTCCATTTTCGAAATGATGCTCATGTATTCCGGACAGATCAGATCCTGCCGAAAGACCCACGGCTGCTCGCCGCAGACAAAGCCGACGTCCGCCTGGGCGTTATATACCATGCGGCCGCATTCGCCGCTCACGGCGTTTTCGAGGGCAATGGAAATGCCAGGGTTTTCCTTGCGAAACGCTGCGAGCAGATCCGGCAGCACATAGTAGCACATCGTGTTTGCGCCTACAATAAAGACCGTGTTCTGCTTGTCGTTGTGAAACCCCTGCAGCACACGCTTGACATCCTTGTAGTCGTCGATGCATTTTTTTGCATAGGAGACGATGTATTCGCCCTCGGGTGTAAATTCGACGCCTTTAATGTTACGATAGACGATGATGGTGTCCATATCCTGCTCAATCTGCTGGAGGCGCTTTGTGAGCGCAGGCTGTGAAATGAAAAGCTTTCGCGCCGCCTGCGTGATGTTCATGCAGTCGTGCAGGGTGCAGAGAAATTCGTAATCGCTTATTTTCAGCATGGGGATCGCGCCCTCTCCTATGTTCGATAGTGTATTATACACCTCTCGTCGGCTTTCATGCAAAAGAGGCGAGCAAACCAGCCTGCAAACGAATTCCCCGTGCGCATCCATCGATGGGGCTGAAAACGAAGAAGAAAATCGGAGGTACCGACAAGGCGCTCATAGGATGAGCGCAGCCGCTCCATAAGAAAAGGTTATCTCATACTAGAAAAAACGTGATTTTACTTCTATACGGTCGGCCGATAAGATGAACATGCAAATCTGATGAGGGACCGATCTGAATTTCTAAAAATCTTTGAAACGAGGGAATCGAGAATGACGAGAAGAATGAAAACAATCATCTGTCTGCTTGCCGCGATGCTGATGGCCGTTTCGGCGACTGCCTGCGCACCGGCACAGAGCACAACGGAGACGGCGGTTGCGACCGACACCTCCGCGACCGCAGCAACGGCGGAACCCGTGGCGCTGACCGCGCTTCCCGCGGACAAACTGAACTATGTGATCGCGGCGGCGGCCGGCGGCGGACTGGACATTGTGTCGCGTTGCTTCTCCGACCAGTGGGCCAGCGCACTCGACACGACGTTTGAATACGCCTATGAAGATGCAGGCAGCTCTTATGCGATGGGCCTCAACGACCTGAACGACGACGACAGCGACGAATACTCCGTCATGTGCGGACTTGCCGAATCGCTTCCGGCAATGTTCGCATATCAGGACAGCTCCTACACAATGGACGACATCGCCTGGATCGGCAACGTATACAGTGACGCCAACTGCGTTATGGTGCGCAGCGACGACGACCGCTTCAACTCGATGGCAGACCTGATCGCATATGCTCGCACAGCCGAGCAGCCCCTGACGATTTCAACGCCGCAGGCACTGACGCCCGCGAACATGACGGCCAGCATCTTTGTTCAGAATGCCGGGCTGAATGCAAACGTGGTTGTCTACGAAGGCGGTTCCGCCGCCCGCAAGGACTTGATTGGCGGACAGGTTGATATTTCGATCGGCGGCATCACGACGGCCGTCAACATCAAGGACCAGGTTAAGGTCATCGGCATCTTTGGCAGCAAAAATCCTGTTACCGACATCTGGCCGAATGCGGAAACGATTGATCAGTTTGCAACGGACTTTTCGATGCCGGACATGACGGTGCATTGCTCCGTTTGGACCAGCGCGAAGCTGCGCGACGAGCATCCGGACGTTTACCAGCTGCTGGTGGATACCTTCAGCGCGGCAATGACCGACAGCGCGACGACCGCGAAGTTTGACGAAGCGTCGCAGACGCCGTTCATCAGCTACATGGGACCGGCGGATCTGGGCAGCGCGCTCGATACATTCAGCACCGTGCTGACGGATTACGACGCTCTGCTGAATCCGAAGAACGGCTGATTGATTGAAGGCAGAACTGAATTTTGAGTAAGGCAATGTGGAAGGTCAACATGAATTGCCTTCCACATTGACTTTTTCAGAAGATTCCAAGTGTGCCTCATCGGAAGGAGTTCCAAATGAAAAAGAAGAAAATCAACTGGGGCGAGTATCTGTTTCTGGCTGCGATTTTGGGATATATCGTCTACTACATTACGGATGTCTACTCAGACGCGTTTCGGGCCGTATTTTGGCCGTACTGCTTAATGGGAGCGATCGTTCTTCTGGTGCTGATTGTAGGAATTCGCATGTATATCAAAGCGCCGGCAATGGTCGCCGCCGCAGATGCCGAAGTACCGGAGCAACCGCTTTCGACCCGGGAGCGGCTGACGAAAGCCCTTCCGATTGTTTGGATCGTCATCGCGTTTGCGGCGTATGCGTTGCTGCTAAAAAGTTCGGATTCGTTGTTTGCACGCTGGCACTGACGATGTGGCTCAGCTGGTTTTTAAGCGGAAAACGGCTGAAGACGGCTCTGCTGGTTTCTATTTGCCTCACGGGCGGATTGTACCTCGTGTTCCACGTTGCACTGGGGATGAACCTGCCTGCCGGTAAAGTGTTCAAGCTGTTGGAGAAATTGTTATGAGTGATTTATTTGCGGGCCTGCAAAGCCTGATGGACTGGCATATTCTGCTGTATATCCTGATTGGTTCGGTCGTCGGGCTGTTTGTCGGCGCGGTACCCGGACTGAACGACACCAATATTCTTACGCTGTTTCTGTCGTTTGCGATCTTTATGGACCCGTTTCCGGCGATTATTTTAATGACGGCGGTCTTTGTCGCCTGCCAGACGGCGGGGGCTATTCCGGCGATTCTCATCAACATTCCGGGCACGCCGTCCACGGCTGCTTCTACGCTGGAAGGGTATGAACTGACCAAGCGAGGCAAGGCGGGGCAGGCGCTCGGCTGCTCGTTTGCGTCTTCGATGTCCGGATCGATTGTTGGCGGCGTTATGGCACTGCTGTTCGCCCCGCTGCTTGGCAAGTACGCGCTAAGCTTTGGCCCGCCGGAGATGTTTATGCTCGCTCTGTTCGGCATGACGGCGGTTGCGTCGCTGACGGGAAGCTCGATTACAAAAGGACTGCTTTCCGCTTTTCTTGGTTTGCTGGTCGGTACGATCGGCACAGATTTCTTCGTAGGCGTAACGCGGTCGACCTTTGGCGTGTTGGAGCTTCAGGGTGGTATTCCACAGGTTCCGCTGCTGCTTGGTTTGTTTGGCGTGAGTGAACTCTACTCGCTGATTGGAAAGAAGTCCATTGTATCCGCCGAACAACGGGTTTCTCAGACGGATGCGGCGAGTCAATGGGAAGGATTTAAAGCTACATTTAAATATAAATCCACCATGCTGCTTTCTTCTATCATCGGGTTTATCATCGGCGTCATTCCCGGAACGGGCGCAACGATAGCTTCTTTTACCAGCTACGGCATTGCGCGGTCGAAGTCCAAAGATGCCGCGAGCTTCGGCAAGGGCAATTATGAGGGTCTGGTCGCGACGGACGCGGCCAATAACAGCAGCGTGCCCGGCTCGATTGTTCCGGCGCTCACGCTTGGCATTCCGGGCAGCGGAACGACCGTGCTGTTCATCAGTGTTTTCATGATGCATGGGTTGACGCCGGGGCCGTCTTTTTTCAGTAACTACGGTGTGGAAGCAAACGCCATCTTTCTTACGGTAATTCTCGTTGGCATTCTTGCCACCGTGGCCGGTATGCTGGCGAGCCGACAGATGGCAAAGATTGTTTCACTGCCGATCTCGGTGCTCGGGCCGGTTATCGCCGCATTCTGCCTGCTAGGCGCATACATTTGCCGGGGTAAGGTGAACGACATCTTTATCATGCTGGCGTTCTCCATATTGGCGTTTTTCCTGAAAAAGTTTAGTTACTCTCTGCCGGCGTTCTTGCTCGGCGATATTCTGGGGTCGCTGATTGAACCGAATTTTTTCCGTTCGCTTGCGATTTCTAACAATAACTACTTTGTATTTTTCACGAGACCTATCTGCATCGTGTTGTGGGGACTGATTGTCTTAACTCTGCTTGGGCCGACGATGATGAGCCGCAGGAACCGCAGAAAAGCACAACGACATTCGGCCAAGTAACGATAGTATTTACAAGATCAGCTTGCTGATGAAAGGAACATACCTATGACTCTAGTAGAACAGAATCCAATGCTTGAAAAAATGAAACGTGGCGAACCGGTGCTTGGCTGCCAGGTGCGAAGCCGCTCGACACTGATTGCGGAGATGATTGCTTACGGCGGTCTGGACTATGTATTTATCGAGTGCGAGCACTTCGTTCACAATGTGGAAACGGCAGAAAACCTGATCCGCGCGGTGCAAGTGGCGGACGTCGTGCCCATCGTAAGAATTCCGAGCCACGAGAATGGTTTGATCCTGCAAATGCTGGAAGCCGGTGCCATGGGGATCATCTTTCCGCATATCGATACGAAGCAGGACGCGATTCACGCTGTTCGCGAAGTGAAGTTTGCACCGCTTGGCAACCGCGGGTTCGGCGACAGCGCACGCGCTTCCAAGTTTGGGTTTATTCCGACCGATCAGTACCTGAAGCTGGTCAACGAAAATGTTATGGCGATCGGTATGATTGAAAGCCGCGAGGGAATTCGAAACATTGACGAGATCCTGGATGCCGGGCTGGACGTGATTCGCGTAGGCGCGAAAGATCTCTCGCTGGATATGGGCTTTGGCGGAGTCGTTACTCCTGAAGTTCGCGAGCAGGTCGAGTACGTCTGCAAGAAGGTCCGTGACTCCAAAGTGATCCTCGGAGACGCCGGTATGGGCGGACTAGCAACCCAGGAAGACTTCAACCGGGTATGTGAACTTGGCTGCCTTATGTTTACACTTGGGTCCGACATGGCGCTGATCAAACAGCAGGTAGTGAAGAAGGTAGCGGATTTTTCCGATAAAAAAGGTTGCTTCTTGAGTGAGAAGCAAGGTTGGGTCGCAGGTAAAGCCCTGTAAAGAGAAAGAAAGCAGGTAACGACAAATGGCTTATAGGATATTGGTAACGGAATCCATGGCGGAGGACGGCCCGGACTGGTTACGCGCGCATGGATATGAGGTGAAATACGGAAGAGGAATCGAACCGAAAACGCTGATTGAGGATCTGCAGGGCTGCGACGGGGTGATTCCGCGCCTCGCCGTCATGAGCGACGAGGTGCTCTCCGCTTGTCCCCAACTGAAGGTGGTTGCGCGGCATGGAGCGGGCGTGGACACCGTGGATCTGGAGAGCTGCAAGCGGCTTGGCATTCGCGTTGTCAACACGCGCGGCAGCAACAGCGTGGCGGTTGCCGAGCACGCGATGATGCTGATTCTTGCGTGCGCCAAGACACTTCGGTCGATTGAAACGCTTTATCGGGCGGGCGAATTCAAAAAGGCAAGAAAGAACACCAAGAGCGTGGAGATTAGCGAAAAAACGCTTGGGTTGCTTGGATATGGGCATATCGGAGAGAACATTGCGCGCATGGCGCACGAGGGCTTTCGCATGCGGGTGCTGGCATACGATCCGTACGCGAAGAAGGAAAGCCTTCCGAATTGGATGGAACTGACAGCGGATCGCGACGAGATTTTCCGCGAGGCGGACTTTATCAGCGTGCATATGGCGTCGACGGAGGAAACGAAAGGAAGCATCGGCAAGCGGGAGTTCGCGCTGATGAAACCGACCGCATTCTTTATCAACACCGCGCGCGGAAACCTGGTGGACGAAAGCGCATTGGCCGACGCGCTGCAAAACGGCGTGATTGCCGGGGCAGGGCTGGATGCGACCGAACCGGAGCCGGAAGACCCGAACAGCCCGCTCTTCCGGATGGACAACGTAATCCTCACACCGCATTGTGGTGGAAGCACGTTGGAATCCAAGAAACGCTCGTCGCTGGGCGCGGCGATTGGGTGCGACGAGATTTTGACCGGGAAAAAACCGACCAGTCTCGTGCTGTAACAAA
>DAIRTE010000073.1:7514-14043 GCA_036804025.1 Clostridia bacterium
GGGTGCGACGAGATTTTGACCGGGAAAAAACCGACCAGTCTCGTGCTGTAACAAAACGAAACCATTCAACGGCGACTTACTCGCCGCAGAGTTATCAACGCCAGAGCGGCCGTCCTTTTTGACGGCCGTTCTTCTGTTTACGTTTTCTGCAAAACGGCAGATTGTATGAAGCATATGAGATATGTCGTACATTGATCTGTGGGGCGTTTCTCAAATGAACTTACCAGAGAATAATATAACCTTCGTTTTGAATTGGATGAGAGAATGAAGTATGGCACACGAAATAGCATCATTTTGTGAAACTTTCGGGTTCCGCATATCGTAATCGAACCAGCAACATTGCCTGCGCGCAGGTTGCGATATACGCCCACTCCGACCATTCATGCACTTGGCTTGCTCTCAATATCGTCTGCGGCGATAGACAGCGGCACTCGGGGTCGACATGAATGCTGCCCCGCAGCGCTCGGGTTTACAACAGATAGCAGCCACTACGCGTCCATTTGGGCAAGTTCGCTGGTCTGAGCCGGCAGGAAAGCAAAACAAGGCTAAAGGCTAGATGATGACCTTGGTTTTTGTCAAAACCCTCACGAAGCGATACATTCGCACGATTCAAAAAAAGGAGGGGTGCTAGCCGGGGGAGGGGGGGCATTGACGAGCCTCTCAATTACGCACTACAATAGGGCGAGAAAAACGCGCGAGTGTTGTCTCGCGAAAGCTCGGTTCGCCGAAAGCGATCGTACTTGCATTCAATATGCACGTTACCCGTAAATTGGACAGGAGATCGATATGTTAAAATGCCTACTGGTTCAAATTCGGAAAAATCGGCCGGTCATCACGCTGACTCTGATGTTCTCTTGCTTGCTTTCCACAATACCGCAATTTTTTTTGCCGGATGTTTATAATTCACTTTCGGGACAGTATCCGGATTTGAGCCATTTCTATTTTCTTGCGCTGCCTGCTTTTACACATTCGCCCGACATGCTTGCGCGGCATCTGATTGGTAATCTATTGGTGTTTCTACTGTTCGGAAGCCTGACTGAGTGTTTGATTGGTTCGAAACGGCTTGCTTTGATTTCTCTGGTCACATTTGCTTCAACGACATGCATCGATTATCTCCATACGAACTGGCCAAATCCACTTGGGGGAGAATTTCACGGAGCCTCGGGCATATGCTGGGGGTATCATGTGTTTTTCATTTTTATACTCATCCTTCTGTATGAAAACATGGGCAGAAGGGTGTTTAAGGACGCATTTGTCATTGGGTTACTCGTGCTGTGCGCGTTTGACTTCTTTGGCATTCCGGTCTTTGAGGTCGTTTTTGCGAAGCAGGGGTTCTTTCGTAATTTCGGACAAACGCTGCACTTGGTGTCGATGATCATTGTAATGCCGTTCCTGCTTGTTTGGAGAAAAGAGATTGAATGCAACGTGCAGAAGCTGATTACGATGGAGCCTATCGAGTTTGAAAACAGGAAAGGGAAGCTCTCTTTGATTTTATTCGGGCTGCTCATCTGCTTGAACGTGTACGGAACCATTCGGCTGATTGCGATCTCGTGTACGTAATCGAGGGATATTTGAACAAAAGGAACCGATATGCACATCGGACTGTTCAATAATTGAAATATGAACCGGACGAAAAACGCAGATCATCGATACTGCGCGTTTTGATCTAGTCCCTTCACCAGTGCTTTTTATGAAACGAGAACAAGAGCCCATCTGGCGATGGACTCTTTGTTCCTGGCTCCCCCTGTTGGACTCTGCGCTTCGCCTGCGGACAGCTTGCGTTCCACGCAGTGCTATCACTCGGCGGTGCTACCCGGCCGCGAAAAACGCCGACCCGGCCGCGAAAAACGCCGACACTGCGGCGTTTTCTTACGCGGCTTCGAGTCCTTCGATCGGAATGAGCCAAACGAAAAACACCACCGCAATGGGTGGTGTTTTCATTTGGCTCCCCCTGCTGGACTCGAACCAGCGACACTGCGGTTAACAGCCGCATGCTCTACCGACTGAGCTAAGGAGGAACGTTACTTTGTGAATTCTACATGAATTCATCAGCGGTTGCAAAGAACCCCGCGCGGCATGAGCGGTGACTATTGCAAAATATCTTATTCATTCTCGCTCAATCTCGAATTTACTCGCCTTTGATTGACGTTTTACAGATCGATCCTTATAATAATCGTATGGAGGAGAACACCGTTCAAACCCTCGTTGCGTTTGAGATTGCGCAACCGCGAAAAAGGCTGAATCGCTCTGCCGGAGCCGTGTATTTTCTGCTCACGGCGCTGGTGCTGGCCGTTATTTCGGCGGCTAATTTTGCCGCAACACACTGGCAGATTCCGCGTGAATGGGTGCAGCTGCCGCTCTATGCGGTATTAATGATAGCAAGTATTTTGGTCTATCGCCGACACTATGTTTGCTATCGGTATACGCTGACGGATCAGACCTTTGCCGTGGATCGAATTGCGGGCAACCGGGAGCAGACGATGGCGGCGATTGATCTAAGCGAGATCGATGGTATTTTCGCCGATCACGAAGGCGATAAACCGGCAACGCAAGCCATATATGCATCCGTACTACCCAAACGGAAATCCGTTCGGCTGACGGCCCGACTGGACGGTCGGGAGACGGTTTTATACATCAGCCCAAGCGAGGATTTTTTCACAACGCTACAGGCGCAATTACAGCGATACGCCAAGCGGGAAAGCACATAAGTGACCCGATCGATGGACGAACAAACGCCAAAACAATCCGAAAGCTTGCAGGAAGCGCTGGGCGCGTATGAACGCGAGGACTGCGCGCGCTTCCACATGCCCGGGCACAAGGGGCGCGGACTCGCCGGGTTCTGGCGGGACGAGCTCGCCGCCTGGGATGTAACGGAGATTTCCCGAACGGACAACCTGCATGCGCCGAACGGGGCGATTGCGCAGGCGCAACGCGAAATGGCGCGGGTCTACGAGGCGGAGCAATCGTTTCTTGTGGTCAACGGTTCGACGAATGCCGTTCAAGCGATGATTCTCGCGCTGGAGAACGACGATATTCTGTTGCTTTCGCGCGACTGCCACCGCTGCGCCATTGACGGCGCGGCGCTCAGGGGAATTCGAACGGAGACCATTTCGCCCCGCTACGACAAGGAGAGCGGGTTACTGGGCATGGTGACGGCGGAGGATCTCGACCGCGAGCTAAAGCGCACGCGCGCCACGGCGGTGCTGATCACCTCTCCGAACGCGTACGGCTGCTGTGCGGACGTTTCCGCGCTTGCTGAAGCCGCACACCGGCACAATGCTTTGCTGCTCGTAGACGGCGCGCACGGGGCGCATTTTCCGTTTTCGGAGCAGCTGCCCGCAACACTGGGCGGAAAGGCGGATCTATTTGCACATTCGCAGCACAAGACGATGGACGCGCTCACGCAGGCGGCGAGCCTGCACCGCTCCAATTGCCGAATCGGCGAAGAGCAGATGCGCCGCGCGCTCGCGATGACGGAGACGACGAGCCCGTCGTATCTGCTGATGACGTCGCTCGATTGGTCGATCTACATGGCGAAGCGCCGCGACTGGACGGGGCAGGTGGAGCGCTGCGTCGCACTGGAACAGAAAATAGAAGCGCTGGGCGGGCTGATGACGCTGCACGGTGCGATTCCGGAGCTCGGCATTTTGGAGCGCGACCGGACGCGGATCGTGATTGACGTTTCCGCGCGAGGCTTGAGCGGCTATGAGGCGCAGAGCCTGCTGGAGGCGAGCGGGATTTATCTGGAGATGGCGGACGCGCGGCGACTGGTGCTGATCACCACGCCGAACGACGAACCAAGCTGGTATGACCGCCTCATGGATGTGCTCGCGGTGTTGCCGAAGCGAAAAGCGGTAAAACAAAAGAAGCCTCAAAACAATAACAGTGTTATCTCCGGCGGCGAGCGGATCATGAGCATTCGAGAGGCGGTGTTCGCGCCAAAAGAGAGCGTGCCGCTGAGAGAGGCTGAAGGACGCGTGGCGAGCGAGGCACTGGGGGTATACCCGCCCGGCATTGCGCGGGTGCTGCCCGGCGAGAGGATTGACGCAGCGGTGATAGCAGATTTAACGACGGAAGAAAAAAGTGGCGGCGCGCTCTTTGGCGTGCGCGACGGCAGGGTCTTCGTGGTACGACAGGAAAAGGTTTGACACAGATGCTTCAGGAACGATTGCTGGATTCGATTGTAAACGACCGCGTGCCGCACGCGATTTTGATCTCCGGGCCGGAGGGCAGCGGCAGGCGCGAACTTGCGCGCCGCGCGGCCGCGCTCTATTGCCTCGGCGAGGATGCGCCGCAGCGGCTGGTCAACAACCCGAACTATCTGGAGATTGGCGAAAATACGGTTAAGGTGGACGATATTCGAACGCTGCTATCCTCCGCCGCGATGCAGGGGTTCAACGGCGGACGGCGCGCGTTTGTGTTTCTCAACGCGCAGAACATGAGCGTGCAGATTCAAAACACGCTGCTTAAGACGCTGGAGGAACCGCACGAGGACACGCTGCTGATATTGACCGGAAACGAGTTTGGCCTGCTGCCGACGATCCGCTCCCGTTGCCTGATTGAACGGCTGGGCGCGGGCAGCGTTTCGGAAGCGGCGAGTATTTTAATACGCGAGGGAATGGAGGGGCGGGAAGCTCGCTTTTTCGCCGCGCTGGCGGACGGAATTCCAGTCCGCGCGCGGGAATACGCCTCGCCGGAGGCGCGCGTGTTTCGCACAGAGGCGATTGCGCTGCTCGAACGCGCGGTGTTTGTCGCGTCTCCGTTTGCGGACGCGGCGAACCTGGTCACCGTCAGTTCGGCGGAGGCGGAATCCGAACCGGAAGCGGACGACGAACCGAAGGCAAAGGGTGGAAAAAAGCGC
Source organism: Clostridia bacterium (assembly GCA_036804025.1). Classification (GTDB taxonomy): domain Bacteria; phylum Bacillota; class Clostridia; order Christensenellales; family CAG-138; genus UBA7703. The sequence continues at coordinate 12,376 of DAIRTE010000073.1, forward strand.
AAGCGCGGAGACGGTTCGCTCGCGGTTTCGCTGTTGACGATTTGGCAGAGCCTGTTTCGCGACGCGCTGACTGCGCAGCTTGGCGCGGGTGAAACGAAGAACAGCGACCAGACCGCGCTGGTCAGCCGGATTGCATCACGCTTTACAACCGCGCGGATACAGGGTATCATAGAAATGATAGCCAAGGCTCAGCAGAATCTTGCCGGAGGCGCAAGCGTGTATCTCACGCTGGATGGCGTTCTGGCGAGGCTGTTTATAAAGGAGAACAGGGAATAACATGAAGGTAATTGGCGTACGGTTCAAATCGAGCGGACGCATCTATTATTTTGATCCGTTAGAATTTACGTTTCAGGAAGGCGACGGCGTCATTGTAGAGACCGCGCGCGGACAGGAATACGGCGAGGTTGCGCAGGTTGCGATGGAAGTGGAAGAGACGATGATCGTTTCCCCACTCAAGCCCGTGGTGCGCCCCGCAAGTGATCAGGACACGACGATGCGCGAGCAGAACTGCGCAAAAGAGGGCGACGCGTTCCGCGTTTGCCAGCAGAAGATTGAGCAGCACAAGCTCGACATGCGCCTCGTAAGCGCGGAGTATTCGTTTAACGGAAGCAAGCTTGTCTTTTACTTTACGGCGGACGAACGCGTGGATTTTCGCGATCTTGTAAAAGATCTCGCGTCGCAGTTCCGTACGCGGATTGAACTAAGACAGATTGGCGTTCGCGACGAGGCCAAGATGCTCGGCGGGCTTGGCTCCTGCGGGCGCGTTGTCTGCTGCAAGGCGTTTTTAGATGACTTCCACCCGGTTTCGATTAAGATGGCGAAGGAGCAGAATCTTTCGTTGAGCCCGACGAAGATCAGCGGGCTTTGCGGCAGGCTCATGTGCTGCCTGCAATACGAGCAGGCCTGCTATGAGGAGATGCGCCACAAGATGCCGCATGTCAACCGCGACATCCTCACGCCGGACGGAATTGGATTCGTCGTGGAGAACAACGTGATCACTGAAAAGACCAGGGTACGGCTAACCATGCCGGACGGGTCGATTGACGTTCGCGAGTATCACTACACCTCGCTCGCAAAACCGGGCGAACCGCTGTCCGTTCCGCCGAATCCGCCGGCAGCCGCGCAAAATGCACCCGGCGCACCGAAACCGGAGCGCGAAACAGCAGCCGCTGCCGCACCGACACCCAACGGGGCGCAGGGGGCGGCACAGCCCTCGCAGGATCGGAACCCCGACCGGAAGCGCCGCAGACGCGGCGGACGCGGCAAGAACGGCAACCGCCCGAACGCTGGAGCGGCTCCCGCGAACGGGGCACCCGCGCAGCCGAACAACAACGCAAATAATGCAAACCAGAAACCGCGTCCGGAAGGGCAGCAGCAACAGCAGCAGAACCGCCCGCCGAGGCCGCCGCAGCAGCCAAGGCCGCAACAGCAAGGCCAGCCGGGCGGCGCGCCAAGACCGAACGGGCCGAGGCCGAACCAGCCGCCGAGAAGAGACGGAAATCGCCCGCAGCCAACCCCGCCGACGGAACAAAAACCACAGTAACAGCGAAAAACGACGCCCATCGTGCGGCGGAAAGATGATTTCGTGCCCGGTGTGTTGACGTTTTCGAGCGCTGTGCTATAATGTTAGAGAAATTTGGATACGGAGGAACGCATCATGGCATATAA
>DAIRTE010000074.1:0-13832 GCA_036804025.1 Clostridia bacterium
GCTGCGGCGTGACCAATCCGCACGAAATCGCCAACTGCGGCTATGACCCGAAGGTTTGGACGGGTCTGGCATTCGGCCTCGGCGTGGATCGCATGGCGAACCTCAAGTTCGGCATCAACGATATTCGCCTGGAATACGAGAACGACGCGCGCTTCCTGCGCCAGTTCTAAGGGAGGAACCGTATATGAAACTGCCAAAGAAATGGCTCAAAGAATACGTAGACCTGCACATCTCCAACGCCGAATTCATCGAGAAGATGATGTGGCGCGGGTTTGAATGCGCGGGTGTGGAAAAAGAGCTCTCCGGCGTGGAAGGCGTTGTCGTCGGCCGCGTGCTCTCCGTCATCAAGCACGAGAACTCCGACCATCTGAATGTTTGCCAGGTGGACATCGGTTCCGAGGTGCTGACCATCGTCACCGGCGCGGACAACGTCTTTGACGGGGCGCTGGTTCCCGTTGCGGTCGTCGGCTCCAAACTCGGCGGACGCGAGATGGCCGCCGTCAACATGCGCGGGGTCATGAGCTATGGCATGCTCTGCTCCGGCGCGGAGCTGGGGCTGACCAACGCGGACTACCCCGGCAGCGAGGTGCACGGCATCCTGATTCTCAAAGAGGATCACCCGCTCGGGCAGGCAATCGACACGGCGCTCGGCTTTGACGACGAAATCTTCGAGTTTGAGCTCACGCCGAACCGCCCGGACTGCATCAGCATCCTCGGCATGTGCCGCGAGGCCGCCGCCGCGCTGGGACAGTCCTTCGCGGAACCGAAGATCAAGCCGGTCAAGGGCGAAGGCAACGCCGCGGACTATGCGCGCGTTTCAATTGAAAACTACGACCTCTGCCCGCGCTACACTGCGCGTGTGGTCAAGGACATCGTCATCGAGCCCTCGCCCGCCTGGATGCAGAAAAAGCTCAAGAGCGTCGGCATGCGCCCGATCAACAACATTGTCGACATTACGAACTATGTGCTCGTGGAGTACGGCCATCCGATGCACGCGTTTGACCTCGCCTGCATCTCCGGCAGCCACATCGTCGTTCGGAATGCCTACGAAAACGAAGTCGTCACCACACTGGACAAGAAGGATCGCCCCGTTACACCGGACATGCTGCTGATTGCGGACGACAAGCGCGGCGTCGGTATCGCGGGCGTCATGGGCGGGCTGAACTCCGAAATCACGGACGCAACGAAAGCGGTACTCTTTGAGTCCGCCGTGTTCAAGGGCAGCAACATCCGCGCGACCGCACGCAAGCTTAAGCACGTCACCGACGCGGCGAGCCGCTTCATCAAGGGCGTGGAGCCCGTCAGTGCGGAGCTCGCGCTGGAACGCGCCATCGAGCTTGTTGCCGAGTTGAAAGCGGGCACGGTCGTCGGCGAGATCATCGACATCCGCAAAGAAAAGCCGGTGGATCGCGAGGTCACCGTCAGCGTTGAGCACATCAACGCGCTGCTCGCGCTCGACCTCTCCGCCAAACAGATGGCGGACATGCTCGCGACCATCTGCATCCACGCTCGCCCGACGCTCGGTGGATTGCACGTGACCATTCCGCATTTCCGCACGGACATCGAAAGCGGAATTGAGGCGGACTGGGACATTGCCGAGGAGATTGCACGCATCTACGGCTACTACAACATTCAACCCACGCTGATGCGTGGGGATACCTTCCGTGGGCAGATCAATGAGGCGTTCCTGCTGGAGGATCAGATCAAGGATACGCTCGCGGCACTGGGCCTCTACGAAATGTACAATTACAATTTCACGAGCCCCTCCGTCTTCGACGCGCTGCTGCTGCCGCAGGACAGCGAACTAAGAAAAGCCGTTCGCATCCTCAACCCCTTCGGCGAGGATCAGAGCCTGATGCGCACCACGCTGATCCCCGGAATGCTCGACTCGCTCGTTCGCAACGCGAATCGCAAGAGCAAGCACCTGCGCTTCTTCGAGGTGGGCAATACGCATGTGGACACCGGCGCGGATCTGCCGGAGGAGCGTAAAAAAATCGGTATCGTACTTGGTGACGAGACCGCGAGCTTCTACCAGCTCAAGGGCATTCTGGAAGAGCTGTTCCGCATTCTTGGCGTTTCCGGCGAGAGCTATCGCACGAGTACTGCGAGTTACCTGCAGCCCGGCCGCGCGGCAGAGATTGTTGCCGCGGACGGAACCGTACTCGGACTGTTTGGCGAGTTGCATCCGGACGTTGCCGACGGTTGGAAGGCGGACGGGCGCGTCTACATTGCCGAACTGAACGTTGGTTCGATTGCCGCCGTGCGCAATTCGCACAAACGCTTCGTGCCCCTGCCCCGCTTCCCCGCCGCGGAACGCGACCTCGCGGTCGTGGTCGACGCGGGCGTGACCTCCGCATACCTCAAACGCGTCATTGAGACCGCCCCGGCAGGCGTGGTTATTTCGGACGTTCGCCTGTTTGACACCTATGCCGGAATCGGCATCCCCGCCGGAAAGAAGAGCCTCGCGTTCTCGTTTTCGCTCCGCGCGGAGGATCATACCCTCACGGACGAGGAGATCAAGCGCGGCATGGATGCAATCATCGACGCACTCAAAACGAACGGAGCGCCGCTTCGCGCGTAAACAGTAAGTAGAAATCGATACATTGTCACAAAACCCGGCGGATTGTTTCGTCGGGTTTTGTAAATCTATTGCGAACCATTTCTGCCTGCCGTATACTGGTCACATAAGCGGTTATACCGTCGAACCAAAAACGGGAGAACAAAATGGCCTACTGTAAGATCTGCGGCGCAACCATGGACGAGGTCGATACCGTCTGCTCCAACTGCGGAACCCCCGTCTCCTCGGCAACCGCGTCGCAGGCGGAGTCCACCTCGCAGGCAGCCCGTTCGGCCGCAAGCATTGGTTCCACCGAGCCGGTGGTCGGCAGTTGGGCGTTTGTCGGTTCCATTCTTCTATTGGGCATTCCGGTCGTCGGGCTGATTGTCGCTATCATCTGGGCGGCGGGCGCCGTTTCCAACCGGAACCTACGAAATCTCGCGCGCGCAAACCTGCTGCTGCTGTTGATCTGGACGGTTCTGCTGCTCAGCGCGTTGCTGTCGATTCTCATGAAATTTGGCTCGTTTCTCTATTTTGCAAACTATCTGGTCGGTCTATTCGCCTGATCGGATGGGCAAAATCCAAATAAAGCATCACAATCATCATTCAGGAGGGTAAGAATTATGGCATTCTGTTCCAAATGCGGCTCCCATCTCAACGAAGGCGACAAGGTTTGCGGCGCCTGCGGCACCCCGGTTCCCGGCTCGACGCATTCCGGTAGCTCGAATGACACACTGATGGGCATTCTCGCGTACCTCGGCATTCTCGCGCTGGTTCCGTATCTCGTGAAGGATCAGCCCGCGTTTGTGCATGCGCACGCCGTGCGCGGCATGAACCTCTTCCTGCTGGAAGTGATCGCCTGGGTGGCGGTCGGCATCTTCTCGTGGGTACCGGTGTTGGACGGCATCCTCAGCAGCATAGTCGGGCTGGCAAGCTTCGTGCTTTCGCTGATCGGCATCATCTACGTTGCCAACCATGAGGACAAGGATCTGCCGGTCATCGGTTCGATTCGCCTGATCAAAGACTAATTCAAAAGCAACTGCAGAACAAAGGTTTGGGCGATGCGGAACCCGCGCGTCCAGACCTTTTGTCTCGTTACGGAATCGAGAGCACATGAAACTGGATTTACTGATACAGAATTGCTCCATCATCGACGGAACCGGCGCGCCCGCTTTTCTCGGCAGCGTCGGGTTTGAAACTGGACGACTGCGTATTTTCCGCGGCGGCGAATGCCCGCCCGCAAAGGAAGTCATTGACGCAAGCGGGTTGACGCTCGTCCCCGGCTTTCTCGACGCGCATTCCCACGGGGATTTGACGTTGGTGAGTCCCTTTGCCACGCGCGCCAAGCTGGGTCAAGGCATCACGACGCAGATTGCGGGGCAATGCGGCGTTTCGCTGTTTCCCGCCGAGACCGCGACGGTGGACGCCTTCTCGCGTTTCGTCTCCGGCATTGCGCCGTATCCCGACCTGCCGGAGCATCTGTCGCTGCTCGAAAGCGCGAAGGGTTTCTTCGCCTGGGTGGATGCGCTGCAAAACCCGCTGACGACGAAATCGTTCGTCGGACACGGCACGCTGCGCCTCTGGGCAATGGGCTACGAAAACCGCGAGCCTAACGCGGGCGAACTAGGGCGCATGCAGGATATGCTCCGCCGCTGCATTCGCGAGGGTGCGCTGGGCCTCTCCACCGGGCTCGTCTATGCGCCCAGCTGCTACGCAAAGAACGAGGAGATTCTCGCGCTGCTGCGCGTGGTACACGAGGAGGGTGCGATCTACGCCACGCACCCGCGCAACGAGGGCGATTTTGTTGAGGAGGCGCGCGCGGAGTCCATCCGCCTCGCGCTGGAAGCGGACGTTCCGCTCTGCGTGTCGCATCTGAAGGCCGCGGGTCGTCGCAACTGGGGCAAACCACGTGCCATGCTCGAAACGCTCAATCGCGCTGTGGAGCAAGGCCTTCGCGCGCTCGTGGACTGCTATCCCTACACGGCGGGCTGCACGTCGCTCAACGTTTCAATTCCGCCGCGGTATTTCGCGCATGGACTTGGCGGGCTGGTCGAGGCGCTCAAAAGCAGCAGCGAGCGCGCCGTGATCCGTGAGGAGATGAGCCGGCCAAGCGACTATGACAACTACGCGCTCAACAGCGGCGGGTTCACCGGCGTGTACGTGTCGAGCTGCCCAATCGACCACAGCGCGGAGGGAATGTTTGTTTCGGACTATGCCGCGTCGATTGGCAAGGACCCGTTTGACGCGTTCTTTGACCTGCTGATTGCCAACAACGGACTTGGGCTCGGGATCTATTTCCACATGAACGAGGACGACATACTGTCGATTTTGACCCACCCGCTCTGCGTAATTGGAACGGATGGTCTCGTCGGGCGCGAAGGCGAAAACCCGCATCCGCGTTCGTTTGGCGCCATGGCGCACGCCTACGACCTGCTCGTTCGACAGAATAAACTGCTCTCGCCGGAAGCGGCAATTCGCAAGATGAGCGGACAAACGGCGGAGTTCTTCGGGTTGACGAATAAGGGCGTTCTCGCGGACGGAGCCGATGCGGACGCGCTCTTATTAGACCTCGACGCGTTTATCGACACCGCAACGTACCAAAACGGCGCCGCGCCTTGCGAGGGAATCCGCGGCATGTTCATCGGCGGAACACGCATCGAACTGCCGTAACCAAATTTGCTTTTTCCGAATCGTCCATAGAGGAGGAGTTTTGATATGCAGACCATCTATCTCGTCGGCGGCGCGGCCATCGACATCACCGGCAAGCCGGAGAACGTCTGCCGCGAACGCGACAGCAACCTCGGCAAGGTGCAGATTCGCGTCGGCGGAGTTGCGCATAATATCGCCAAGCGCCTCGCCGCGTTGGAATACGACGTGGAGCTTGTCAGCGCGATAGGTTCCGGTTTTCATGCGGGCATGGTGCGCGAGAGTTGCCAAAAGGCGAATGTCTCGCTTCAGCATACGCTCGCCTGCGCCGAGCACACGGGCACCTACATCGGCGTGTACGACGAGGACGGCGATATGCTCGTTGGCATCAGCGATATGTCCGTGCTGGACAATCTCACGCCGGATTATCTATCGTCGATTCTGCCGCAGATCAACGCCTCCGCGCTCTGCGTGATCGACGGAAACCTCACCCCCGCGTCGTTGGACTATCTCTGCCAGAGCGTGACCGTTCCGCTGTTTTACGACCCGGTGAGTTGCGCAAAGGCCAAGCGCATCGGCGGCAACATCGGCAAGTGCTACGCCATCAAACCGAACCGCTTTGAAGCGGGCTTCCTCTCCGGAAAGTCCTGCGACACGATTCGCGGCATCTACCGCGCCTCCGACTGGTTTCTGGAGCAGGGCGTTCAGCGCGTGTTCATCTCGCTAGGCGCGGAAGGCGTGTTCTGGGCGGACAAGGACGGCTGCGGAGTGCTGCCCGCCGAGTGCGGCAGCGTGGTCGATCCCTCCGGCGCGGGAGACGCGATGGGCGCGGCAATCATCGACGGCTGCGTGCGCGGATTCTCCACGGAGGACTGCGCCAAACTTGGCAACGCCGCCAGTGCGCGGACGCTCTCGGAGCACAATTCGAAGTAACCGCCATTCTGCGCGAAAAAAGCAGGGGAACTCCCCTGCTTTTCTTGTTTGTCTCGTGATTTAGAACAGCTTGCCCGATTCGAGCTTCGGCAGCGGCTCAATCTGCCAGATGTCCTTTGCGTATTCGCGAATCGTCCGATCGGAGCTGAACTTTGCGCTGGAGGCAACGTTCATGAGGCACTTGCGCCCAAACGCGATGCGATCCGCATAGTCGCGGTTCGTGTCCGCGCGGCGCTCGCAGTAGCAGAGCAGCTCCTGCAGCACGAAGTAGTAGTCCGGCTTCTGCCAGTCCGAACCAAAGAGCAGCGAGCGATGTAAGTCGGAAAAGGCACCGCTGTTGTCGTCGCTCAGCGTTCCGTCAATCAGCGAATCCACGACGCGGCGCACGCGCGGCTCATAATCATAGATCGCTTTTGGGTTATACTTTGGCTTCAGCGCGTCCAGCTCGGCGACGGTAGCGCCAAAGATATAGTTGTTCTCCGCGCCCGCCTGCTCGACGATTTCCACGTTCGCGCCGTCGTAGGTGCCGAGCGTCACCGCGCCGTTGAGCATGAGCTTCATGTTGCCCGTGCCGCTGGCTTCCGTACCCGCGGGCGAAATCTGTTCGGAGACGTCCGCCGCCGGAATGATGTGCTCGGCGTAGGAGCAGTTGTAGTTCTGCACAAACACCACACGCATCTTGTCCGCCATGTCGGGATCGGCGTTGATCATCTTGGCCAGTTCGTTGATGTACTTGATGATCGCCTTGGCGCGGATGTAGCCCGGCGCGGCCTTCGCGCCGAAGATGTAGGCGGTCGGTGTAAAGTTCGAAATCCGCCCGTCCTTGATGCCATAGTACGTGTCAAGAATGCCAAACGCGTTGAGCAGCTGACGCTTGTACTCGTGCATGCGCTTGACCTGCACATCGAAGATGAAGTCCGGCGGCAGATACACACCCTCGTGTTCGTGGATGTAGCGGCTCAGTTGCGCCTTCTTTTCGCGCTTTAGCTCGTTAAACGCCAGCACGTCCGCATCCGAGAGGTGCTCTTTGAGCTTGACAACCTGCTCCAGATCGGTCAGGTAACCTTTGCCGACCCGCTCGTCCAGAAACGCGCAGAGCTCTGGATTGCATAGTCCGAGCCAACGGCGCTGCGTAATGCCGTTTGTCTTGTTCTGAAAACGCTCCGGATAGACCGCATACCAGTCCTTGAGCACGTCGTGCTTTAGGATCTCGGTGTGCAGCGCGGCAACGCCGTTGACAAAGCGCGAGCAATAGACGGCTAGATTCGCCATGTGGATCATCTTGCCCTGAATGATGGACATCTTCGTGCAGTCCATCTTGCGCGCCATCAGCTCGCCGCACAGTTTTGCGTTGATCTGATAGATAATGTCGAAGATCTCCGGCAGCACCGACTTAAACAGGTTGACGTCCCACTTTTCGAGCGCCTCCGCCATGACGGTGTGATTCGTGTAGGAAAACGTCTTTCCGGCGATGGCAAACGCGCGATCGAACGAAATACCCTCCTTCATCAGCAGGCGAATCAACTCCGGAATGCTGACGGTCGGGTGCGTGTCGTTGAGCTGAATGGCGACGAACTCCGCAAATTGGTCAATCGGGCGGCTCTCGCGCTTAAAGCGGTAGAGAATGTCCTGCAAGCTCGCGCTGGACAGAAAATACTGCTGCTTGAGCCGGAGCTTCTTGCCCGCTTCCGTGGAGTCGTTCGGGTAAAGCACGCGTGTAATGTCCTCGACGGCGTTCTTTTCGAGCACCGCGAGCGCATATTCCTGATCATTAAAGAGCTTGAAATCAAACTCCGAAATCGCCTCGCTCTGCCAGAGCCGCAGCGTGCCGATGTTGTCCGTTTCGTAGCCGATGACGGGCATATCGTAGGCAACGGCGCGGACTGTCACGTCCGCAAATGAAACCAGCATTTCGTGGGTGTCGCGCCGTCTGCTCCAGGGGTCGCCAAAGCGCTGCCAGTCGTCCGCGGACTCCACCTGGAACCCATCCGCAAACGATTGTTTAAACAGGCCGTATTTATAGCGAATGCCGTAGCCGTCCAGCGGGAGGTTCAGCGTTGCCGCCGAGTCTAAAAAGCAGGCCGCGAGCCGGCCGAGACCGCCGTTGCCCAGCGCCGCGTCCTCAATGTCCTCAAAGATCGCGAGATCCAGGCCGCGTTCGGCGAACGCTTGCTTCACCTCGGGCAGCAGCTCCGTTACAAACAGATTGTTATATATGGTACGCCCAACGAGGTATTCCGCGCTGAAATAATAAGCTTCTCTCGTGCGCTCGTGCGCGTGTCTGCTTTCATACCAACGATCGGCGATCTCCGCCATGACTACCCCGGACAGCGCATCATGCAGCTGCGCAGTCGTCGCATCCGTCAGGGACACCTGATGGTTCTGCTTGAGCGCAAGCTCGATACTCTCCATGATGTTGTCGATTTTCACGTTTTTGTGTCCACTCCTTTTTTCGCATCGCGTCCTAGTATAGCATACTTTTTTTCATAAGGAAAGCCCACCAAACGGGCATTTTTTCGGGATCGAACGTATATACGATGTAAAATATGTTGGTTTTATGCGCAAGTTGGAAACGTTTCCAACTTTATCCCTCAAATCGGAATTTTACAATTCACCATTTTTGAATGTTTGGTACATATTCCCTCGTCTGCCCCATCCCTCGCGCGGCAAACAAAAAAGCGGCGCTTGCGCGCCGCATAAGATACGTTCGTTTCGTCAGGTGTTCTGGTCGACAATCGCGGCAATCTGCTTGATCGTGACGTTTGAAAACACAGACGACAGGCCGTTTTTGTCGATGGTCTCGATGAATTTCGAGTAGGGATCGCGCATCATAATGTTGAAATACGTGTTCCTTGCGGTGGTTTCGTCGCTCTGCGAAAGTTCGAAAAGCTCCAGCGCGGGCACGATGCTCACCGCATAGCTGATGTAGTAGAGCGGGGACTGGAACGTATGCGTAATGAGCACCCACTCGGTTCCCTGATAGCCATAGACGTCGTCCAGCCCATATTCCTTGGCAAGTTTCCGGTAGAGCGAGTTCATTTCGTCCAGCGTCATGTTCGGGTTTTCGTAGACATCCTGCTGGAACTCGTCCTCCATGCAGCCGGAGACCAACGAATACATCGCGTCCAGCAGCACCTCCGTCTTCGCCTCCTGCGCATACTTGCCGTAGAACGAATCGAAGTATTTCATCATGAGCAGCACCAGCGCCTGGGAGTCGACCTCCGCCAGATCGAGATTGTCCGTTGCGGAGTACCCAACGACCGCGTTGTGGTAATAGCTCGTAAAATGACCCAGCTCGTGGAGAATCGTTGAAATATCCGCCGATTCACCCGTCCACATGGAGAAGATAAACGGCGCGTTATAGTCGGAAATATAGGTCGTGAAATTGCTTTCCATCTTGTTCTTGCCATAGGAAAAATCATAGAGATTGTTCCGCAGCATGTATTGCACCGGCTCGTCCAGCAGCGGCGAGAAATCCTGCGCGGCAACGGAAAGCTGATTCAAAAAGTCCTGCTCGGCAAACGTTGCGTCCGCGAGGTCGTAGGAGTTGTTCCGGTCGTTGACATAGATGTAAACGGGAGCGATGTATTGCTTCACGGCGTCGTGGAGCTTCCGCGCGTCGCTCGGCGTATAATCGCGGCTATAGCTCTCGTAGCAATACTCCGAATAGTTGGCATAGCCGAGCTTTGCGGCAATCTGGGAACGAATCTGAACCAGTTGCAAAAAGATGTCGCCCGCCTGCCGGTTGAGTTCGGCGCAATATGCGTCATACAACCGGTAATACTCGTCGTTGCTGATGGACAGGTCGTTTTCTAGCTCGCTGAGCGTCCAGCGTTTGCCGTTGTCCAGCAGCGTAAAGGTTGAGCTGAGGTTGTCGTATTGCAAAATCAGCTGCTCTTCCTGATCGGAAAGCTCCTGAACCGAAGCGTCGCTGAAATCGTCGCTCTGAAGAATGGAATCGACATAGTCCTCGCCAAACGATTCCTTCGCCATTGCCTCCGCCTCGCTGGAGGATTCAAACAGCGCATAGGAAACGTTCTGCATATCCGAGTCCAGCGTACTGAGCGCCGATTGCAGATAGGCGTATTCGTCCCGAAAATAAGATTGTGTGACGTCCGTTGCATACTGAAGATATGCAAGCGAAAGCATGGAGTCCGCATGGGCGTACTGCTTTTGCAGCGCGCGATAGGCGGTAATCAGCATCTGGACGGGCTTTCCGCTCTCAACATCGCTTTTGAGCGTATCCATCTGCGCCTGCATGCCTTCGATGTCCGGGCGCTGATACGTCATCTCCGAAAATGTCACATCCGCGTGCGCCTTGCTCGGCAGCAGATTCGACTGGAAGGTGCCGTAGGTTGGCTCCGCGGTCGCGGTCGGCTGCGGCGCGCCGTTTGTGGAGTCCGCGCCCGAGAACGCCGAAGAAATGACGGAGTCGGAACCACCGGTGCATCCAAACGCACCGAGCGTCAGCAGCGCCGCGCAAAGAGCGGCAATCCATTTTGTTACACTCTTCTTCATGTTAGGAGTATACTACCGCAACAAACAATTGCACAATGTTTTTTGTGAAAAACCGACTCCATCGGCCGTTTCCGGCAGCCTGTATTTCCGGTGTGTTTTTCATGAAAAAACAGCGGTACAACGCGAGAAATAGCATGTGCAAAGCAAGCGTTTCCGGAAAAGTTTTATTGAAATATCAAACAGTTCGAGTTCCATCAAGGAAGTATTCTCAGAATTCTTCTACTGAAACATCAAGCGTTTCGAGTTCCACCAGGGGGGTGTCCTTGTAAAAGTTTATTGAAATATCGCATGTTTCGTGATATAAACGTTAGGAACGTTTCTCTACCGAACGTATTCTACCGTTTGGTTCGGCACGTGGGTGAATCGATCTTTCGGAAAGGAAATCGAATATGAACATCGCAGTCCTCGCCGGCGGGCTCTCGCCCGAACGTGACGTATCCCTCTCCACCGGAACCATGGTGACCAACGCCCTTCGTCGAAAAGGGCACAACGCAATCTTAATCGATCTGTTTTTCGGGGTGGATGCACTGCCCGATTCCATACAGGATCTCTTTCAGGTGAGCGGGCAGTTGCCGCCGTGCTCCGTGCCGGAGGCCGCGCCGGACCTCGAAGCCGTTCGCGCTTCCAGAAAAGGCGGCTTCTCCGAGCAGATTGGCAACGGCGTGCTCGAAATCTGCCGCGCGGCGGACGTCTGCTTTCTCGCGCTGCACGGCGGAATTGGCGAAAACGGCAGCCTGCAGGCGTTCTTTGATCTCTGCGGGGTTCGCTACACCGGCAGCCCCTCCATCGGCTGTGCGCTGGCTATGGACAAAGGCGTAACAAAATCGCTGCTGCGCAGCGAGGGCATCCTCACCGCGGACTGGGCGATTGCGCGCCGCGGCATTCCGTTTGACACCGAGCATTTTCCCGTCCCCTGCGTGGTCAAGCCGAACAGCGGCGGGTCGAGCATTGGCGTTGAGATTGTTCGCGACCGCGCAGAGCTGAAACGCGCAATCGAAGCCGGATTTGCTTTCGAGGATGAACTGATCATAGAAGAATATGTCTCCGGCATCGAGCTTTCTGCAGGTGTGCTCGGCAGCGGAGATGAGCTGACCGCTTTGCCGTTGATTGAGATTGTGCCGAAACACGGATTCTATGATTATCAGCATAAATATCAGAAGGGCTGGACGGACGAAATCGTTCCCGCCCGCATCTCGGAAGAGCAGACCAAAATGGTGCAGCAGGCCGCGATTCAGGCGTTCCGCGCGCTCAAGCTGGACGTTTACGCCCGCGTCGATTTTCTGCTGACCAAGGACGGGCAAGCCTTCTGTCTGGAGGCGAACACCCTGCCCGGCATGACGCCGACCAGCCTTCTGCCGCAGGAAGCGGAGCACGTAGGTCTCGACTATGCGTCGCTTTGCGAAACCATTGTCGGTTTCTCACTCAAGCGCGAACAACACGCATGAAGACGTTTCTCTTTCGCGATATCCTCGCGGCCAGCGGGGGCGAATATGTTGGCGACGACGCGCTGCTGGATGCGGCGGCGTGCGACGTGGTCATCGACAGCCGGAAGGCAACGTCCGGCTCTTTGTACGTGCCCATCATCGGCGAAAACCACGACGGACACGCGTTTATCCCCGCCGCGCGGGCAAACGGCGCCGCGCTCGTGCTCAGTGAACACGCGCTCGATACCCCGCCTTACATTCGAGTAGCGAATACGCTCGCCGCGCTGCAGGCAATCGCCGCGCGCTACCGCGAGCTGTTTTCCATTCCCGTTGTCGGCCTGACCGGCAGCGCGGGAAAAACCTCGACCAAGGACATCGTTGCCGCCGCGCTCGGTGCGCACTACTCGGTGCTTAAAACGCAGGGCAACCTCAACAACGAAACCGGCGCGCCGCTGACGCTGTTCTCGCTTCAGCCTGAGCACGAGGTCGCCGTCGTTGAGATGGGCACAAATCATTTTGGCGAGATCGACCGGATTTCGGCAATGGTGCAGCCGGATATCTGCCTCTTTACAAACATTGGCTATGCGCACATCGAAAACTTCGGCACGCGGGAAGGAATCTTTCGCGGCAAAACGGAGATGCTCAAGCATATGCGTCCCGGCGGACGCATCGTTGCCAATGGGGATGACGATTATCTCTCCACGCTGCCCGGCGCGCTCCTCTACGGGCTCGGCGAGCACTGCGCCGTACGCGCCACCGAAGTCGAGGATTTAATTCTGGACGGCATGTCGTTTACCGCCAACTACACGGGGCAAACGCAGCGCGTTCACGTGCCCGCGCTGGGGCTGCACTCCGTCTATAACGCGCTCGCTGCCGTTGCGGTCGGACTGCTGCTCGATATGCCGCTGGAGGAAATCGCGGCGGGCATCGAAACCTACGAGCCGCTGCCGGGACGCATGAACGTCAAACACACGCCGCGTTTCACGCTCGTGGATGACACCTACAACGCAAACCCGACCTCCGTGCAGGCATCGCTGGATGTGCTCGCCAAGTGCCCCGGTCGGCGGGTCTGCATTCTGGGAGACATGCGCGAGCTCGGCGCACAATCGCAGCAGCTCCACGAGCAGGTTGGCGACTACGCCGCAAAGCTCAATTTCGACCTGCTCCTCTGCGTCGGCACGGATAGCCGCTATCTATACGAAAGCGCCTCGAAATCTGCTCCGGAGCGCACGCGGTATTTCGCAACGCAGGAAGCCTTGCTCGCCGCCTTGCCGGAACTGGTGCAAAACGGCGATACGATCCTCGTAAAAGCCTCGCGCGGAATGCATCTGGAGCATACAATACAGTTCTTGCTGGAACTGCGCTAAACGAGTTCAATAAGCCCAAACAAAAACGCGCCTGTGTGATGCAGACGCGCTTTTTATTATTTGTTTGAATAGCTGTTCTTCTGATTAACTGTTTTTCATGACGACCATTTCGACGCTCTCCATGACGTCCTCGCAGGCGTCGCAGCAGGCTTCCATCCAGTCGAACGTCTTGGTCCAGGTGATTCGTTCCAGCGGGTCCGCGTTTTCGCAGTATAGCCGGCGCATCGCCGCGCAGTAGAGCCGGTCGCCCGCCTCTTCAAACTCGTTGACCTTGACGATTGCGTCCATGAGGCGCTGGTTTGATCGCTGGAACCCGGGAAGCTCCTTGAGCGCGTCCCGCGACTCGTAGCAGCACTGCTTGATGATCGACGCAAACTCGACCGCCTC
>DAIRTE010000075.1:0-13720 GCA_036804025.1 Clostridia bacterium
GAATGTTGCCAACGTCGCACTTCGCGCCGTCGGAAACGAAGATTTCGTCGAGATCGAGCGAAACGCCGCGGGCGGTGTAGTCTCGCCGAAGAATCGCTTCGCGAAGGAAATCGTAGCCAAAGTCCGGGCCATAGCCATGGAAGGTTTCCGCGCGGGACATATCGTCCACCGCTTTGTGCATGGCTTCGACGACGGCGGGCACGAGCGGGCGCGTAACGTCGCCAATGCCCATGCGGATCAACTGCGCTTCGGGGTGTTCCTTGGCAAAAGCGGCCGCGCGCTTTCCGACTTCGTAGAACAGGTAACTTCCGTGGAGCTTCGCGTAATTTCCGTTTGCAGTAAACAAATCCAAATCTCCCCATTGTTTAAATCAACGCATTATATCATATGCGCGCTTTTTCTTGCAAGATGACGATGGTTTCGACGGGTTTCTTGTTGTTTTGTGGTGAGAGATCGATTGAGATAGTGAAACGCTTTCGAATCCTTATTTGAGACAAAATGTAAACGATCGTGTATTTTGTTGTGATGCAACCGAATTGCGCATATAATAATCGTGATTCATAAGAAAAACGAGTGAAAAAGCGGAAAGAGAACAGGACGAATGCAGGAACAAAAGACTCTTGGGCTACATCAGTTAAAAGTATTTCTCATTCGCGTCATTCAGGGCGCGGTGATCGGCGCGGGCGCAATTCTGCCCGGCATCTCCGGCGGCGTGCTCGCCGTCGCGTTTGGCATCTATCAGCCAATGATGGCGGTGCTCGCAAAGCCGCTACAGAACATCAAAATCTATTGGAAGATGTTCATTCCGATTTTTATCGGCTGGGCAATCGGTTTTCTCGGGCTCGCGGGCGCGATTGCCAAGGTGCTCTCCATCAACGCAACGGTCGTCGTCAGCCTGTTTATCGGTCTGATTCTCGGCACGTTCCCGTCGCTGTTGAAAGAAGGCACCAAGAACGGGCGAACCAAGTCAATGTGGGTTGCGCTCATCATCAGTACCGCCGTGCTGCTCGCGTTCTTCTATACGCTCAAATTCAGCACACAGACCACGGTGACGCCGTCGTTTGGCTGGTATATTTTCTGCGGCGTGCTCTGGGGATTCAGCCTGATCATTCCCGGCATGAGCTCTTCGTCCACGCTGCTGTTTCTGGGGCTGTATCAGCCCATGTCGGAAGGCATTGCTACGATGGACTTTCAGGTTCTCGTGCCGTTTGCCATCGGAATCCTCGGCACGGTACTGTTGCTCGCGCGGCTTGTGAATATGCTATTCGAGCGTCACTATGGCGTTGCGTTCTTCTGCGTCATCGGGTTTGTCATCGCCTCGACAATTCCCATTATTCCGACGGCGTTTGCCGGCGTTGGCGAGGCGCTGCTGAGCATTCTCGCGGTTGCGGTTGGATTCGTTGCATCCTATTTTCTGGAGCGCATGGGGCTCAAGCAACCGGAACACGCGGCGGAAGAACCGGCCGAACTGGAAGGCTGAAACGAAAAAACACGTACTTAACCCGCTGGAGCAATTCGGCGGGTATTTTTGTGAATACCCTGTAAAATGCGCGTCAAACGCCCGCGGTCGTGGCATTTTCAGAGTGCATATGTTATAATCGCCAATAAGAATAGAAGATGGATTCTGCTGATCAAACGGATTTTGATCGAGGATAATCCTTCGGTTACTTAGAAAAGGAGAACGCTGTTTGACGCAGGAAACGGAGCGGGTAATGCTATCCATCCCGCTGGAGAACGTAGACGAATTGCTGGGGCTGTTCGGCGTGTTCGACGAGAACATTGGCGTGCTGGAAGAGGAAACGGGCGCGCACATCCGCGCGGATTCCGAGGGCGTTCGCATTACGGGCGAAACAGAAGGCGCCGAAATCGCCAAGCTCGTCATCGTCAAGATGCTGGAGATGCAGCGGCGCGGCGAAAAGATTAACCGCAGCCGGATTCGCTACGCGGTAGACCTTGCCAAAGAAGGCAATGCGGACATGATCGAAAAGATCATGGGGGACGTCATCGCCATTACAAACAAGGGCCGCCAGATCAAATGCAAAACGCTCGGTCAAAAACGATACGTACAGGCGCTCAAGGAATTTGAGCTGGTCTTTGGCATTGGCCCCGCCGGAACGGGCAAAACCTATCTTGCAGTCGCCATGGCGGTGCAGGCATTTAAGAACAAAGAGGTCGAGCGGATCATTCTGACACGGCCTGCGGTAGAGGCAGGCGAGAAGCTTGGCTTTCTGCCCGGCGATCTGCAGAGCAAGGTGGACCCATACCTGCGCCCGCTCTACGATGCGATGCAGGAGTTTCTCGGTTTGGAAACCTATCGCGCGCTCTACGACCGCGGGGCAATTGAGGTCGCGCCTCTGGCGTACATGCGCGGACGAACGCTCAACGGTGCCTACATCATTCTGGACGAGGCGCAGAACTGCTCCACCGAGCAGATGAAGATGTTTCTCACGAGAATCGGCGAAGGTTCCCGCGTGGTGGTCACCGGCGACGTCACGCAGATTGACCTGCCGCGCGAGAAGACGAGCGGGCTGGTTCAGGCGGTTCGGGTGCTCGAAAACGTGGAGGGGATCAAAATCATCAATCTGACGCATAAGGATGTTGTGCGTCATGAATTGGTTCAACGCATCATCTGCGCGTATGAGCGCTTTGAAAAGCCGAAACGCGCCTGAACGCAATGGCCGCCCTTTGCGGCGAGTCTTGGAAACGAGGACGGCAAATCGTGTCTGTTACGCAAAATACAACGAAAACAAAAAGAAAGAAGACCGTTGTCCAGCCGGGCAGCCGCGCCTATGGCGTAATTGTTCTGGCGCTGGCATTCGGCCTTGCCTGCATGGTCACGTTGACTTCGCTGACACCGAAACGCTATGAGGTTTCGGTTGGCAACGAGGCGAAACAGGCGATTACCGCGCCGCGCATGGTCGAGGACAGCGCCATTACAGAAGCGCTTCGGCAGGCCGCCCGAAACAAGGTGAGCGCGGTTTACGCTGTGGACAGTGACCTTGCGGACACGCTGATCTCCGGCGCACAGAGCTTCTTTTCCGCACTGGCCAGTTTTAAAAACGCGGCAACCGAAATTCGCACGACCACCGCGCCAACCAAAACCGGCGTGGACGGCAAGACGTATGCGGACGACGACGACCGTACCTGGCAGGACGTAATTCCCGCGAGCGAGCTTCTTGCCATGCTCGTGAACCTGCCCGTGAAGATATCGGACACCTCGCTTGGCTACGCGCTGCTGGACACGGATTCGGCAGAGATTGAAAAGTTGCAGCAGCTCGTGATGACCACGCTCGAAACAAAGCTGCGCGAAGGCGTTTCCGAAAGCGAGCGCGATAAGGTTCTAGCGACCATCAACCGGGAACTCAAGATTTCCTCGTTGTCCGTCTGGCTCAAGGCGCTTGGCGAAACGGTGTACGACGCATATCTGATGCCGACGAACGTGGTCAACGACGTGGAGACCGCGCGCGCGCAGGAGCAGGCCGCCGCCGAGGTGGAACCCGTTTACATCGCGCGCGGGGCAACCATCGTAGAGCAAGGGCAGGTGGTTACGGAAGAAAAGATGAACACGCTGCTCTCGCTCGACCTCGTCAAGGGCGCGGAGGCAACGAGCCATCTGACGCCGGGCGTCATCGGGTATCTGTTCTGCATTTTCGGACTATTATTCGTATATCTGGCCACGTTTGAGAAGGAGACCTTCACCTCCAGCAAAAAGATGACGATTCTGGGGCTGATCCTCATCGTCTCGCTCCTGCTCGAATGGGTTTGCTACGTGATTGACCCGCGCGTGACCCCGACTGTGTTTGCGATTCTACTGGCGAGCCTGCTGCTGCCTCGAAAGGTCGCGGAGATTCTGAACGTCGTGTTGGCAATGGCGTTTGCGCTGTTGACCGGCGGCAGCGGAGCCACGATGTTTGGCTCGGATTCCATTCTCGCCATGGCGGCGATGCTCGTGATGGGTCAGGTTACGATTCTAACGGCGGAACGCCAGCAGAAGCGCGGCGCGTTGATTGCCGCGGGCATGCTCGGCGGCGTCGCAGGCGCGGCAATCGTGATTACCGGCGGCGTAATTCTGGAATACCAGTGGAGCAGCTCGCTCATCTACGCCAGCCTGATGATGGCAGCGGCGCTGATTCTCTCCGTGTTCTGCGTCGGCACGCTCAGCATGTGGGAAACCATGTTCGACATCATTACCCCGGCGAGGCTGCACGAGCTGGCAAACACGAACCACCCGTTGCTGAAAAAGATGATGACTGCCGCACCTGGCACCTATCACCACAGCATGATGACCGCTTCCCTCGCGGAGGGCGCGGCGGAGGCCATCGGCGCAAACACGCTGCTCGCGCGAACGGGTGCCATGTATCACGACGTTGGCAAGCTGCGCCGTCCGCAGTATTTCCGCGAGAATCAGAACGGGCACAACATTCACGACACACTTTCGCCCGAGGAGAGCGCAGGCTATATCATTGCGCATCAGAAGGACGCGGAGGCGTATCTGTCCCGCTACCGCATGCCGTCCGAAATTCGAAAGATTGCCAACGAGCACCACGGCACGACGCTGGTTGCGTACTTCTACTACAAGGCGAAGCAACTGCAAACGCAGGACGGTGAGCCGGTGATTGAGCGGCTGTTCCGCTATTCGGGCGGGTTGCCGAGTTCCAAGGAGAGCGCGATTGTCATGCTCGCGGATAGCTGCGAGGCGGCGGTGCGTTCGCTCAGCGAACCCACGCGTGACGAGGTTAGTGAGATGGTGCGCCGCATTGTGCAGGGCAAGATGGACGAAGGCCAGCTCAAACAGAGTCCGCTGACCCTCGAAGAGATCAACAAGATTGAACGCAGTTTTCTCGTTACGTTCTCCGGCTTACTACACGAGCGGATTCGCTATCCGGAATTGGAGCCGTTGTCATGATTGACGTACAGACCGAATTGAGCGATCTACCGGCGACGTCTATGGAGCTGATACGCCGCGCGGTGGAAGCGGCGCTCTCCAGCGAGCACGCCGCGGGGGACGTTTGCGTTCTCGTGACCGACGCGGAAGAGATACAGGGGCTCAACGCGAGTTATCGAAACATAGACCGCGTGACCGATGTGCTGACGTTTCCCGCCTGGGAAGGGGACGCAATCGCCTGCCCGCCGGACGGTTACCTCGGCGACATCGCCATCTGCCTCGAACGCGCAGAGGAGCAGGCCGAGGAATACGGACATTCTCTGGAACGCGAACTGGCATTTTTAGCGGTTCACGGCTCGTTGCATCTGCTGGGTTACGACCACATGAAGCCACAGGACGAACAAACAATGTTTGCAAAACAAACGGAAATATTAAACGCAATGGGGATTACAAGATGAGTCAATTATCGGTACAGGAGCGCGAGCACATGCTCGATCTTGCCTACGAGGCAATGGAGAAGGCATATGTGCCATATTCGCATTTTCAGGTTGGCGCATGCCTGAAGGGCAAGAGCGGAACATATTATCTTGGCTGCAACGTGGAATGCGTCAGCTATTCTCCAACCAATTGCGCGGAACGCACTGCGGTGTTCAAGGCGGTTTCCGAGGGCGAACGCGAGTTTGATGGAATTGTCATCGTCTGCTCCGGCAAGAATCCGGCTTCGCCCTGCGGTGTTTGCCGGCAGGTGCTGAGCGAATTCTGCAAAGGCGACATGCCGGTTGTGTTTGCGGATTCGAAGCGAAACTTCATTGAGTCCACGCTGGGCGAGCTGTTGCCGCATTCCTTCGGCTCGGTGGATTTACGATGAACGACTATCGTTCCGGCTTCGTTTCGATTGTCGGTTGCCCGAACGTCGGCAAGTCGACGCTGCTCAACAAGCTCATCGGCCAGAAGATCGCGATTGTGACCGACCGCGCGCAGACCACGCGAAATAAGATCACGGGCGTGCTGAGCCGACCGGGCTATCAAATCGTGTTTCTCGATACGCCGGGGGTCACGAACCCCAAGAACAAGCTCGGCGAATATATGCAGAAAGTCGCCTACGACGCGATGAACGAAGTCGAGGCGATTCTGTTTGTCGCGGACGCGACGCAGGGCGTTCGCGAAAAGGACGCGGCGTTGCTGGAGCGGCTCAAGACGGCCAAAGCGCCCATCATCGCGCTGATCAACAAGACGGATCTAGCGAGCCTTGGACAGGCAAACGAAGCGCAGGAAGCGCTGGAACAGGTGGGCATCTTCCGCACGATTCTGCGCGGCTCCGCCAACACCGGAAAAGGGCTCGACGAGCTGGAAGAAGCGCTGAAAGGCTGCCTCACGCCCGGCCCGCAGTATTTTCCGGAGGACATGGTAACCGACCAGCCGGAGCGCGTGATCTGCGCGGAACTCATCCGCGAAAAAGCGCTGCTGCTGCTGCGCGAAGAGGTTCCGCACGGCGTTGGCGTCGGCGTGGATCGCATGGAGCGCCGCGAAGATCGGGACATGATGGACGTTTACGCAACGATCTATTGCGAGCGCGAGTCCCACAAGGGCATTCTCATCGGCAAGAACGGAACCATGCTCAAGCGAATCGGGCAGGAAGCGCGAAAGGACATCGAGTGGATGCTCGGCTGCCCGGTCAACCTACAACTCTGGATCAAGGTAAAAGAGGACTGGCGAAACCGTCAGGGGATGCTCCACGAACTGGGTTACGAATAAGCGCCCGATCGGTCGAAATCGTCGGGACGGAGGGGAATCATGCCGGTCATCTGCGCGGACGGAATCGTTACGCGATATGTCAACTACAAAGAGAGCGACCGTATCCTGAGCATCTTTACGATTGAGCACGGGCGCGTGGACGCAAAGGCGCGCGGCTGCCGCAAGCCGCAGAGCCCGCTCGTCAACGCCTGTCAGCCGTTTGTGTTCGGCCAGTTTGAGCTATACACCGGCAAGGAGCGCATGACGGTCAACGCCTGCGAAGTCAAGGAAACGTTTTATCCCATTCGCGAGGACTACGCGAAGTTTTCCATCGGCTCCGTCATGCTGCGGCTCTGCCACGACGCCGCGCCGGAGAACGAACCGAATCCAACATTGTTTTCGCTACTGTATCACTCGCTTTCGTTTCTGTCCTATGGCAGTTCCGAGCCGCTCGATCTGTTCTGTTGTTTTTTAGTTCGCTATTTAAACGCAACGGGGTACCGTCCCGCAATCACCACCTGCGCGCAATGCGGGCGGGATCTTCGCGCGGACGCGGTCGTCCGCTTTTCGCCGCGCGGCGGCGCGGTCTGCTCCGCCTGCACGCAGCAGGGCGAGCCCGTCAGTAAGACGGCTCTGGAGGGAATGCGCCGCATGCTGGTGATGGAGGACGCGGATATGGATCGCGTCAAGCTCTCCGAAACCGTTCGAAACGAGATCATCCGCTGCCTGTCGCTCTATACGAAAACCTCGCTGGAGTTTGGCGAGCGCGCGTTTTCCGCGCTTGAGGAAGCGCTGCACCCGGTTGAACCAACTGCGCTGAGTAACGCCGCGCAAAGCGAAAGCAATCGGGAATAATTGTGAACTTTCGTTCGAGAATGTATTGCGAGCGCCGTCGTATGTTACAATAATCGCGATTCTGGCAAGAATGGTGAACTTGTGTGAACGGTTATGCATCGTTTGACACACGCGTTCCAGCCGGAAATATTCAGTATACCGAGGTAGGAACTATGCACTTGGAACGACACGGCAAAGGCATTCTGGTTACGATATGCCTTGCGGCTGCCGCTCTTTTCCTCATTGGCTGCGCGGCACCTGCCGCAGAGCCGGAAGGAACGCCCGCGCCGACGACTGCGCCGGATATCGTTAGTCTGGAAGTGGTCGATTTAAACAATCCGGGGTTTGGCGACATGCCGTCCCCAACACCAACGCCGGAACCAACGCCGACGCCGAGACCGTTTTCCTATTACGCGCCAACGGTCAACATGACCTACGAAGAACTCGTTGGCAGTTTGGACGATATGAGCGTAAAAGCTAAGGAAATCTTAAAGGACGGATTTCCCGACCCGAAGACCTACTATATCATCGTGGATAAGCAATGGCAGGTCGTGCTGGTCTATAAGCGTCTGGACGACGGCACCAAGCTTGGCAAGCCGAATCTGGAAGAGCCGGTTCGATACATGATTTGCTCCAGCGGAAACCCGAACAAGGAATATGGCCACGATACGACGAGCGGAATCTGGCAGATTCAGGTACCCAAGGAACGCTTCTACCAGTTTGTCAATCTGGAAGCGGCGCAGTATCTGACGCTGATCCACAGCCGAACCTACTTCCATTCGGTTCTCTACGATAAGGCAAAGGACCTGAGCACACTCGTACAGGAGTCCTACGACCAGCTTGGCACGAAGGCTTCCCACGCATGCATTCGACTCACCGTGCCGGACGCGCGCTGGATGTGGTATAACATTGGCTACGGCACCACCTGCGAAATTCGCGATGGGGACAAAAACGACGCCGTGACCGGCGCAATCCGCGCGCAGCTCGTGCTGCCGAAATCCGACAGCAGCATTCGCCTGAAGGCGGGCAAAGCGCCTTGGACGGATAACTGGACGATTGAGGGCGTGGAGCACGTTCTTCCTTATAAGTATGAGCCCGCGCCGCTGCCCGACCTTGGCGACGGTACGGACGACGACACCGCAACGCCAACGCCGAGTGGAACAACTACCGGGGGTACAGAAACCACAACACCAGAACCGGTTACAGCGCCACCGGTTACTTCAGATCCCGGTGGCACCGTGTTCACAGATTGAGAAGCGAAACTTTAAAAAAAGCATTTTTCATTTTGCTGTCGGCGCTGATTCTGGCGTCGACAGCTTCTGTTCGTTCGGCGAAGGCGGAGAGTCCAACGCCCTCCGCGTCGCCGGAGCCGCTGACCATACTCGAACAGCTCCAGCAAACCTGTTCGACGGAACCGGAATCAACCTACGCCTGCTCCGCCGCGTGCGCCGCAGAGCAGCTGCGCTATGACGAAGGCCTCGTTTCCTGCCTGCCGGAGGATGCCAATCAGCCGCGCTATCTACGCCTGAACGCGATGTTTGACGCGACGAACCGGATTCTTTCGCATGCGCTCGCGTTTGACTGGAGCGGCTGGAGCAAAACGCTTGTTGCGTTCAAGCCAAAGGAATACGACTGCTACGCGCAGAACCAGATTGCGTTTTCCACGTTGGCAAACACGCTGAATACCGCACTTCGAAGCGCCAGTGCGCTCAGCGGAAAGGTGCTCAGCCGCGATCTGCGCGCGGAAAACATCGCGCTGCATACAACGCCCCGGCAGGAACCGAACCTGAGCTGGCGCGAGTGCGCGGCGCTGTACTCCGTGTTTGGCGAGAACACCACGCAACTATTGCAGGAGGCGTTCTCCGTTCAGCAGGAGGGCAGCGCAATTCGCGGCGTGACGATTCGCTGGCCCAATCCGTCGTTTGCGGACATCGCCGCGCATGGCACAAAGGAGCAGCTCGTCGAGGCAAAGCTCGCGCTGTATTACCTGAATACGGTCTATCTAGACGACGGTTCGGTCGCGCCCGTCTCCGCGTTTCAATTTTCAAAGGAGTACCTTTCGACGGTTACGCACCCCGTGCCCGGCGGCGTGATCAAAAACGGCTGGTACGACCCGCGCTCCCATCGGACGAGGGTGCACACGGGCACGGACATTCGGATGTCCTCGAAAACGCCAATTCTTTCCATGACGGATGGCGTAGTACTGCACGTTGGCTTTCTCCCGATTCCGGGAAACTACGTGATCATTCGCGATCCCTCCGGCTACGAATACCATTACTATCATATGTATGAGCTTTCTACCTTCGTCAAGGAGGGGGACGTCGTCAAGCAGGGCCAGCAGATCGGCCGCGTCGGCAGCACGGGAAACAGCGTTGCGTACCATCTGCACGTTGGTCTCGTTTCGCCGGACGGGGTGTATTTAAACCCATACGACCTGTTTACGCAGGCGGGAATCGGCCCCGTTCTGGGGCAGGAGGCCAAATAAGGCAAGCGGATCATAATCCATCCGTATCTTCGCAAAAGTGGTGCGAACTCCTCGAATTGCCATGTTTTTCTTGTGCGAACGCGGTTGCGGTGCTATACTAATTGAGCGTATTATGCCGTTTTCCGCGATGTCTATGGATCATTTCCGCGATTTTGCGGCGTTTGGCGAATACAGTCGCGAAAGCGCGAGGATCGAACATTGAGAATCATTGCCGGAACGGCGCGTGGTCGCCGGTTTGACGCGCCAAAGGGAATGGACACGCGCCCAACGCTGGATCGTGTGAAGGAGTCGCTCTTTGGCATGCTCCAGTTTGATCTGCCGGATAGCCGCGTGCTGGATCTGTTTTCCGGTTCCGGCAATCTGGGGTTGGAATCCGCCTCGCGGGGCGCGTCGCGCGTGGTCTGCAACGACCGCTCGCGGGAGTGTGCCGATCAGATTCGGGCAAACGCAAAGCTGCTCGGACTTGACGGCATTGTCGAAGTACTTTGTTTGGATTACACCGCGTGCTTGGAGCGGCTCAGCCGCGAAAACGCGCAATTTGACCTCTCGTTTCTGGATGCGCCGTATGCCGACGGAACCGCCGCGCGGGCAGCGGAGCAGCTCTTTCAAGCAAACCTGGTTGCGGAACAAGGGCGCGTGATCATTGAACACGCGACGAATCTGCCGCCGGACGTCAGCCCGCAGGTTGCGCGCTTGCTCGAGAGCAGGCGATACGGCAACTGCGCGATTTCGATCTATGTGCGCGCTTGACGGGACCGGAACATGAGTGAAAGCGAAGGCAATATGCGAATTTGCGTTTACCCCGGCAGCTTTGATCCGTTTACGGTTGGGCATCACGATGTGCTGGAGCACGCGTTGGCCATGTTCGACTGCGTGTACGTGAGCGTGCTGAACAACGGAATGAAGCACCCCGTGTTCTCCGTCGATGAGCGCGTGGAAATGATTCAGCATATGGTCGATGTGGAGCACATGCAGAAGGTCGTCGTGGGACGGTTCGACGGATTGTTGGTCGATTACGTCCGTTCCGTGGGCGCGAGCTACATCATCCGCGGGCTGCGCGCGACCATGGACTTTGAGTATGAATTCCAGATCAACGCACTGAACCGCCATCTGGCGCCGGACATCGACACCGTGTACTTTATGGCGAGGCCGGAGCATTCATTTTTGAGCTCCAGCGGAATTCGCGAAATCGGCACCATGGGCGGCAGCATCAAAGGACTGGTGCCCGAGAGCTTGGAAGACATCATCGTCGAGCGGTTGAAGAAGCAGCCCAGCGATTGTTAGCATTCAATTCGAACGAGTGAACCAAACGGTTTTGACAATATTAGAGTAGAAAGGTTAAAAAACCATGAGCAGCGCACAAACCATGAAAATTTTCAGCATAATCAATCGCATCAAGCAGGAACTGGAGGAGAGCCCGCGCTCGAAGTTCGGCGGCACGACGAAACGCGTCGTCGAAGTCGATCGTTTGCTGGATCTTCTGGAGGACCTCAAGGTCGTCATTCCGGAAGATATCCGCCGCGCAACCGGCATCATCTCCGAGGCGGACAATCTGCTCGCCGATGCGAAGGAATCCGCGCAGGATATCGTAGAGCAGGCGCATCAGGAAGCGGACACGATTCTTTCGCAGGCGGAAGGCGAAGCGGCGGGCATCCGCTCGAACGCGCAGACCGAATTCGAAACGCGCGTCAGCGAGTCGGAAGTCTACAACGAAGCGTTCCGCCGCGCAAGCGGAATTGCCTCGGAAGCGGAAGAGAACGCAAACGCAATCTACAACGGCGCCCGGAAATACGCAGATGAAATCTTGGTGGATTTGCAGCGCTACCTCGCGGAATATCATCAGATGATCGAGCAGAACCGCAAGGAGCTCGGCGTTACCGAAGAATCCGCGCCAATTCCCGTTGCACCGAAGCCGGTCGCGCCGGAGCCCAAGTTTGCGCCCGAGCCGCCCGTTGCCTATACGCAACCGCAGTACGCCGAACAGCCGCGCTATAACGAGGCGCAGTATATGGAGCAGCCGCGTCCGCAGGCACCGCATTCGCAGACCGCGCGTCAGCCCCGCGTTGCGCCGCACTCCGGCGTAGAGCGCATGCCGATGGACGAGGATCCCGGCCTAACGCGCCAGTTCGCGCGTCCGGATCGCATGGGCGCTTCGATGGACGAAGCGGCACCGCAGCGCCGTCCCGCGCCGCGCGTGGAAGAACCGCCGAAGAAGAAGGGGCTGTTCCAGCGCATTCTGGAAGCGGACGACGAGGACGACGAACTCGAAGAAGACGAGGGCTGGAGCGAAGAACCCGAGCAGAAGAAAACGCCCAAGGAAAAGGAAAAGAAGCCCCGCAAGCGCCTGATCGAGTTCATCGAAGCGGATGACGACGAAGAAGACGAAGAAGATTTTTAACAAAAGCAACCTACGAGCCGCGGGAAGTGCCCACGGCTCGTTTTCTCAAACATTCGCGGTATAAAAGAGGTTAAGTAAGTCGATTATGGCAAAGAAACTAGGCTTGGCGCTGGGTGCAGGCAGCGCGAAGGGATTTGCGCACATTGGCGTGTTGCAGGAGCTGGACGCCGCCGGAATCAAGATTGATATGATCTCCGGCAGCAGCATGGGCGCCATCGTCGGCGGCATCTACAGCGTCGGCACGGACCTGAACATGCTGGAGCGATTCATCACGTCGCTCAATCTGTACGGTTATCTCGACGTAAAGCTTCCGCTCTCCGCCGGATTGATCAAAGGCGAGCGGATTCAGGAACTCGTTCGGGTGTTTACGCACAACAAGACCTTTGCCGAAACGAAAACGCCGTTCTGCTGCGTCGCGGTGGACGCGGAAACCGCCAAGTTGGACGTGCTGGAGACTGGTCCGCTGCACGAATCGATTCGCGCGAGTATGTCGATTCCCGCCATCTTTGAGCCGACAAAGCTCAACGGAAAGACCTATATCGACGGCGGCGTGCTCGAGCGCGTGCCCTGCAAGGCGCTGCGCGACCGGGGCATGGACGTGGTCATCGGCGTGGACGTCGGGTACCATGGCGGCGCAAAGGACGTTTCGGACATGGGCGTGTATTCGCTGATGAACCACACGATCTCGATCATGCAGTGGGAACTCACGAAATTTCGCCGTGAGGAGTCGGACATCATGCTCGTACCGGAGGTGCTGTTCGTGAAGGGACGGTTCCAGACGGATCAGGCGGGGGAAGTGATTGCGGAAGGGCGGCGCACCGTGCGCCGCGCGCTGCCGCAGATTCGCGCCCTGCTGGAAGAAAACTAAAAAAAGAAGTGGCGGTCTATTCGTAGACACGCCACTCTTATATTATATGAAGCTCAATATTATTCTTATAAAACAACTGCTCCGCTCAAGTCTCGTTTGATCTCTTGCGTCGTTGCGTAACAGAGGATATCCGTGCTCAGTGCGTCCGTCTCAAAATTGCGGCGGGCAATCGCGCCGCTGGCGTCCAGATCACTGTTGCGCAGAATCAGCGGAGCGGTCTTCTTTTTAGCAATTTCGCTGATCAGCGGGCGCGCCTTCCGCTGGAAACCGAGCACACGGATGTAGGTGCCCTCGCGGCTGGTTTGCAGTTGCTTGACCTGCTCGTTAGTAATGCCGAGCAGCGCGCAGACGGCGATTCGCTTGCAGCGTGCGAGCGTATAACGCTTGGTTTTCACCGCGTCGAAGAACTCCTGCAACGTGCGCACCTCGCGTACCGCGCGGAACAGCACGTTTTCAAATCCTTCGCTCACGTCCGGAACGTTGGCCAGCTCCTGCGGGCTCATCCGGCGGATCGCG
>DAIRTE010000076.1:0-13382 GCA_036804025.1 Clostridia bacterium
GTCGAGCGGAAGTTCTCGTTTGAGGACATGAGCAAAGCCAGCAACCGCACCGCGAACTACTTCCGCTCGCTCGGCATCAAAAAGGGCGACAAGGTCATGCTCGTGCTCAAGCGCCGCTACCAGTTCTGGTTTTCGATGCTGGCGCTGCATAAGATCGGCGCGGTCGCGATCCCCGCGACGTATCAGCTTGTTGCGCACGACTTTACCTATCGCTTCCAGGCGGCGGGCGTCAGCGCGCTGGTCTGCACGGCGGACGGCGAAGCGGCGGCGCAGGCGGATCTGGGGCAGGAGGGCTGCCCGGAGCTGACGACGAAGATTCTCGTCGGCGGAACGCGCGAGGGCTGGCACGACTTCGACAGCGAGTACACGCGCTTCAGCAGCCGTTTTGAACGTCCGGACGACGCGATTGCGGGCGAGGACACGATGCTGATGTTCTTTACGAGCGGCACCACGGGTTACCCGAAGATCGCGTCCCATAGCTGCACCTACGCGCTGGGGCACTTCGTAACTGCAAAATATTGGCATCAGGTGCATTCCGACGGGCTGCATTTAACGATTTCGGACACCGGCTGGGGCAAGGCGCTCTGGGGCAAGATCTACGGGCAGTGGCTCTGCGAAGCGGCGGTCGCCACGTTTGAATTCGAGCGGTTCGACGCGAAGTATCTCATTCCGCTGTTTGCCAAGCACAAGGTGACGACGCTCTGCGCGCCGCCGACGATCTATCGCATGATGATCAAGGAAGACCTCAGTAAGTTCGACTTTTCGACCATCGTTCACGCGACGACGGCGGGCGAGGCGCTCAACCCCGAGGTGTTCTACCAGTTTGAACAGGCGACGGGACTACGCATTATGGAAGGATTCGGGCAGACGGAGACGACGCTGCTCGTGGCCTGCCTGACCGGTATGAACCCGAAACCCGGCTCGATGGGACGCCCGGTGCCGACCTACGACGTCGACCTGCTCACGCCGGAGGGCAAGCCCGCCGAGCTCGGCGAACCCGGCGAAATCGTAATCCACGTGGACAAAGGCCATCCCTGCGGACTGTTTCAGGGGTACTATCGGGACGAGGAGCAGACCCGCGAGGCGGTCTGCGACGGCATCTACCACACGGGCGATCTCGCCTGGCGGGACGAGGATGGCTACTATTGGTACGTTGGCCGTCGGGACGACGTGATCAAGAGCTCCGGCTACCGCATTGGACCGTTTGAGATTGAAAACGTCATCATGGAACTGCCATATGTGCTCGAGTGCGGCGTGTCCGCGGCGCCCGACGAAATCAGGGGGCAGGTGATCAAAGCGAGCATCGTGCTCACCGCAGGCACCGAGGGCACCGAGGATCTCAAGAAAGAGATTCAGGAGTACGTAAAAACGCATACCGCGCCGTATAAATACCCGCGCATCGTCGTCTTCCGCGACGAGCTGCCAAAGACGATCAGCGGCAAAATCATGCGCCGCCTGCTCTAAAAAGGCTTGGTTCCGCCGCTTCGCGCGTTTGCGCGAAGCGGCGGACGAACGAAATCAACACACGATGCAGATTGTGTAAAGCCTGCATAAAACTTCGGAAATACTCCTTGACAAGAATATAGGATTCGTGGTAGTCTGTACGAAATTAAACGCCCGTTGCGTAACTTGCGCGGCGGCAACGTTCCACACAAGGTTAAAAAAAGGCTGAGACGGAGAGGATCGCGTCCCGATTGCTTTTGCAGAGACCCGGCGGCTGGTGAAAGCCGGGATGGCATGGACGATGGTTTGTAGCTCCCGAGCCGGAAGGAAGAACACCGAGCATACGGTTCGGCAAGTAGAACCTTCCCGTGTATGCGGCGTTACGGCATAGGGCTTATTGGAGCCTGAAGAGTGGTGTCGGCGGCAACGTCGGTGCAATTTGAGTGGTACCGCGGGTAAAAGCTACGAGCTGCACTCGTCTCAAAGATGATCGGACTATTACGGGATCATCTTGGGGACGATTTTTTTGTACCTTTCGGTGATGTTCCAGAGCGTCCGAGCGCAACTGAGCAATCATGCCGGGGTGGTTTTCGCCGCCGGACGAAAGGGAGCAGGCAATATGAAGGGCAGCAACAGCGAACTCGATTTCCAGCTACAGGAGATGGCGGCTCGCATCCGCGAGCTACGGCGCATCTCAAACCTGAGCACCGCCGAGATGGCGGAGCGCACCGGCGTCTCCGAGGCGGAATACACCGCCTGTGAAAGCGGCGGACACGATCTTAGCTTCGCGTTCATCTACCGCTGCGCAATGGCGTTTGGCGTGAACGTGACAGACATCATCGAGGGCACGAGCCCGACGCTGCGCGGCTACGCAATTACCCGCGCGGGCGAGGGCGCGCGCATTGAGCAGGCGCACGGCATGGTCTACTACAACCTCGCCGCGCCGTTTCAGAATCGCATTTCCGAACCGCTCTACGTCGAGGTTGGCTACAACCCCGAGGCGGAGCAGAAGGACATTGAGCTCACCACGCACGAAGGCCAGGAGTGCGACCTCGTGATCAGCGGCACGCTCAAGCTCCAGATCGGTTCGCACACGGAGATTCTGCACAAGGGCGACTGCGCGTACTTCGACAGCTCGATTCCCCATGGCATGATCGCCGTCGGCGGCGAGGACTGCCGGTTTTACGCAATTGTCCTGAACCCCTCCGCCTACAAGGACGCGCACAGCACCGAGGCCATCCAGAATCCGGCCTGGGAGCGACCGGACGAGTCGGCGCAGCCGCGCATCTTCAACAAGTTTATCCATCCGACCATCGACGCGGACGGGAACCCCACCGCGCTGACGTTCGAACATACGGACAAGTTCAACTTTGCGTTCGACATTGTGGACGGCCTCGCGGAGAAATATCCGGACAAGCTCGCGATGCTGCATATTTCGAAGGACAAGACCGAGCGGCGCTTCACCTTTGGCGACTTCAAGCGCGCGAGCGCGCAATGCGCAAACTACTTCGCCTCCCTCGGCATCCAGCGCGGGGACCGCGTGCTGCTCGTACTCAAACGGCATTACCAGTTCTGGTTTGCGCTCTTGGGGCTCCATAAGCTCGGCGCCATCGGCATTCCCGCGACGTATCTGTTGCAGGAACACGACTACGCCTACCGCTTCGAGAAGGCGGGCATCAGCGCGATCATCTGCACGGCGGACGAGGATGCCGCGGAAACGGCCGACCGCGCGGCGGCGGGTTTTGCCGGCAAGCTCACGAAGATTCTCGTCGGCGGCAAGCGCGACGGCTGGCACGATTTTGACAGCGAGTATTCGCGCTTCTCCGGTCGATTCCCGCGCGAAGCGGACGCGCCCTGCGGCGACGACCTCATGCTCATGTTCTTCACGAGCGGCACGACGGGGCAGCCCAAGCTTGCCGCGCATACCTATAAATACCCGCTGGGGCACCACATCACCGCCGAATACTGGCAGTGCGTGAATCCAAACGGCCTGCATCTGACGATTTCGGATACCGGCTGGGCAAAGGCAATGTGGGGCAAGCTCTACGGGCAGTGGCTCAGCGAGGCGGCGGTGTTTGTTTACGACTTTGATCGGTTCGACGCGGCGGATATTCTGCCGATGTTCGCCAAATACAACATCACGACCTTCTGCGCGCCGCCGACGATGTACCGCATGCTGATTAAGGAGGATCTCTCCAAGTACGACCTAAGCTCCGTCAAGCACGCAACCATCGCGGGCGAGGCGCTCAACCCGGAGGTCTTCCGCCAGATGGAGAAGTCCACCGGATTGCAGCTCATGGAGGGATTCGGCCAGTCCGAAACCACGCTGGTGATCGGCAACCTCCGCGGCGGCACCCACAAGGTTGGCTCGATGGGCAAGCCCGTTGCGCTCTACGATGTGGATCTCGTCGACCCGGACGGCAATCCCGTGGAAACCGGAACGAACGGCGAAATCGTGATTCGCATCGAAAACGGCGATCCCTGCGGGCTGTTTAAGGAGTACTATCGCGACGACGACGCGAACCGCGAGGCCAAGCGGGACGGGTTGTATCACACCGGCGACCTCGCCTGGAAGGACGAGGACGGCTACTATTGGTACGTGGGCCGCGCGGACGATTTGATCAAATCCTCCGGCTACCGCATCGGGCCGTTCGAAATTGAGAGCGTGATTATGGAACTGCCATACGTGCTCGAATGCGGCATCTCCGCCGAGCCGGACGATATCCGCGGGCAAATCATCAAGGCGAGTATCGTGCTCACCGCGGGCACAGAGGGCACGGAAGCGCTCAAGTCCGAGATTCAGGAGTACGTCAAGAGCCACACCGCGCCGTATAAATATCCGCGCGTCGTGGTGTTCCGCGAGAGCCTGCCAAAGACGACGAGCGGAAAGATCATCCGAAGGCTGTTATAGCTGTTATAATAGGAGAGTAGCGCGCGGGCCAGATACCCCAGAAGCGCAAAGCGAGGAGAAGCAAACGACGTTGAATGCCAAGCGCGTGACCATTCTGACCGGACACTACGGCAGCGGAAAAACGAGCATCGCGGTGCAATACGCGTTGCGCCTGCGCGAGGCGGGCAAGAAGGTCTCCATCTGCGACCTCGACATCGTGAATCCGTATTTCCGCTCGACGGATCACCGCGCCGAATTGGAAGCGGCGGGCGTTTGCCTCGTGACCTCCCAGTTTGCGGGCAGCAACCTCGACATTCCCGCTCTGCCCAAGGAGCTCTACGCCGCGATTGCGTACAAGAGCGGCTATGCGGTGCTGGACGTCGGCGGGGACGACCGCGGTGCGGTTGCGCTGGGGCGCTATGTGCCGGACATCGTGGACGAAGACGACTACGAAATGCTGTTTGTCGCGAACTTCTTTCGCCCGCTGACGAAGACGGCCGAGGACGCGTTGCAGGTTCTGCGCGAGGTGGAAGCCGCCTGCGGCATGCGCGCCACCGCGCTGGTCAACAACAGCAACCTTGGCTTGGAGACGAGCGCGGAGGATGTGCTAAGTACGTTGGAACGTATGGAGCGCTTCGCGCGGCTTGCCGAACTGCCAATCGCGTTTACGAGCGTGAGCAATCGATTGAAAGAACAGTTAGATCATCAATTAGAACATCCGTTTTGGATGAACTTTTAACCATTTTGCCGCTTCCAAACGGCAAAGAATCAGTTTCCGTATATATTCAAACAAGAAAGGCGATACCATGGCAAAAGTGACGTTTGAGACGAATCTTTGCAAAGGCTGCGGGCTCTGCGTAGACGCATGCCCCAAGAAGATCCTCAAGATCGATCGAGAGACGATCAACCAAAAGGGACACTCGCCCGCCGCAATGACGGACGAAGCACAGTGCATTGGCTGCGGCTTCTGCGCCACCATGTGCCCCGACTGCGTAATTACGGTGGAAAGGTAAGGGCAAACAGCATGGCGGACAAGGTTTTGATGAAGGGCAACGAGGCCATCGCCGAGGCGGCGATCCTCGCGGGCTGCCGACACTACTTCGGCTACCCGATTACGCCGCAGACGGAGATTGCGGCCTACATGTCCAAGCGGATGCCGAAGATCGGCGGCGTGTTTCTGCAGGCCGAGAGCGAAATTGCGGCAATCAACATGGTCTACGGCGTATCCGCCGCGGGCAAGCGCGTGATGACCAGCTCCTCGAGCCCCGGCATTTCGCTCAAGGGCGAGGGTTTGAGCTATCTTGCAGGCAGCGACCTGCCGGCGTTTCTCGTGAACGTTCAGCGCGGCGGCCCGGGCCTCGGCGGCATTCAGCCCTCGCAGGCAGACTATTTTCAGGCGACGCGCGGCGGCGGTCACGGCGACTATCACATGATCGTGCTCGCGCCCGCCTCCGTTCAGGAGATGGCGGATCTGACCGTCAAGGGCTTTGACCTCGCGGACAAATACCGCATGACGGCAATGATCCTCGCGGACGGCACCATCGGACAGATGATGGAGCCCGTCTCCCTCGATATCGGCGAGCAAAAGGTCTACGACAAGCCCTGGGCGCTCACCGGCACCAAGATGGAGCGCAAGAAAAACGTCGTGACCTCGCTGTTTCTCCAGCCGGAAGCGCTGGAGCAGCTCAACTTTGAGCGTTACGCGCGTTATCGCATCATCGAAGAGAACGAGGTCATGTACGAGTCGTTCCAGATGGACGACGCGGAAATCTGCGTCGTGGCCTACGGAATCGCGGCGCGCGTTTCGAAAAACGCCGTGACCGCCGCGCGTGCCAAGGGCATCCGCGTCGGGCTGATTCGCCCGATTACGCTCTGGCCGTTCCCGAAAGCGGCGCTGGCCGAGGCGGCAACGCGAGTCAAGTCGTTCCTCTCGGTGGAGATGTCCATGGGGCAGATGATCGAGGACATCGAACTTTCAATTCGCTGCGCAAAGCCGGTGACCCTCGTCAACCGCGTCGGCGGCATGATCCCGACGCCGGAGCAGGTACTTTCCGCCATTGAACAGGCGGCAGGAGGTGACAAAAAATGATTGTCGCAAAACGTCCGAATTCTCTGACCGCCACGCCCACGCATTATTGCCCGGGCTGCACACACGGCATTATTCACCGCCTCGTCGCGGAGGCGATCGACACGCTGGGCATCGAGGGACGCACCATTGGCGTCGCACCCGTTGGCTGCTCGGTGCTGGCGTATAACTACTTCTCGGTCGACATGATCGAAGCCGCGCACGGGCGCGCGCCCGCTGTCGCAACCGGCCTCAAGCGCGCGGAACCGGGCAACATCGTCTTCTCGTATCAAGGCGACGGCGACCTCGCGAGCATCGGCATGGCGGAGACCGTCCACGCCGCGGCGCGCAACGAGAACATTACGATTATCTTCGTGAACAACGCGATCTACGGCATGACCGGCGGCCAAATGGCGCCGACCTCGCTGCCGGGGCAGGTCACCCAGACCTCGCCTTACGGACGCGACGTGACCCAGTGCGGCTACCCGATTCGCGTCTGCGAAATGCTCTCCGAACTCGAAGGGCCGGAGTACCTTGCCCGCGTTGCGGTCAACAACGTAAAGAACGTCAACGCCGCGAAGAAGGCGATTGAGAAGGCGTTTCGCAATCAGGTGGAGGGCAAGGGCTTCTCGCTGGTCGAGGTCGTCTCCGGCTGCCCGACGAACTGGGGCATGACGCCGCAGGCCGCGCTCAAATGGATTGACGATGCGATGATTCCCTACTATCCACTTGGGGTCTACAAGGACCGCAGCGCAAAGGAGGCGTAACGCGCTATGGCAAACAAGAGCAAGACTACGCGCATCCTCATTGCCGGATTTGGCGGACAGGGTGTACTGTTCATGGGAAAACTGCTTGCCTACGTCGGCATGGCGGAGGATCGTCAGGTCAGCTGGCTGCCCTCCTACGGGCCGGAGATGCGCGGCGGCACGGCGAATTGCAGCGTGATTCTGAGCGACGACCCCATCGGCTCGCCCATCGTCGACGCGCCGGATGTGCTGATCGCCATGAACCTGCCGTCGTTTCAAAAGTATCAGAGCGCCGTCGTTCCCGGCGGTTCCATCGTGCTGGATTCCTCGCTGATTGGCGAAGCACCCGCGCGTAAGGACATTTCCTACTACGCGCTGCCCGCGACGCAACTGGCGACGGACGAGCATCTCGACGGGTTGAGCAATATGATTCTGCTCGGCAAGTTCCTCGAAGCCTGCCTGCCGACGAGCGGCGAGCTCACGAAAAAGGCGCTCTTGAAGGTGGTTCCCGCGAAAAAGGAACACCTGCTCGCGTCGAACGAACAGGCTATTGCGCTCGGACGGGCGTATCAGGGGTAAGGAACGATGAAGATCGCCTGCGTGCAGATGGACGTGCTTTCGGGAAAGCCGGAGCAAAACCATGCCATCGCCGAGGCGCTGATTCGAAAAGCCGCGCGAAAACAGCCGGACGTCATCCTCCTGCCGGAAACGTGGAACACGGGCTTTGCGCCACAGCACCTCGACCCCGCGCAGGCGGACGAGGACGGTGCGCGAACGAAACGCTTGTGCTCCGCGCTGGCAAAGGAACTGGGTGTCAACCTGCTTGCAGGCAGTGTCACGACCCGCCGCGCGGACGGACTCTACAACACCGCCTACGGGTTCAACCGCCAGGGCGAGCTCGTTTGCAGCTACGACAAGACGCATCTGTTCTCCCCGTTGGGGGAGGACAAGGCGTATCGAAAGGGCGGTTCCCTCGCGCGTTTTGCGCTGGACGGAGTCCATTGCGCGCTGATCACCTGCTACGACCTGCGTTTTCCGGAGCTGGCGCGCAGGCTGGCGCTGCCAGGGCTGGATGTGCTCTTTGTGGTTTCCCAGTGGCCGAATCAGCGGATTTCGCATCTACAGACGCTCGCAAGAGCGCGCGCGATTGAGAACCAGACGTTCGTCGCGGTTTGCAACGCCTGCGGAGATGCGTACGGTACGAAGTTCGGCGGGCGCTCGATGGTGATCGACCCGCTCGGGAACATCCTCCGGCAAGCGGGAACGCGCCAGAGCATTCTGCACGCGGAAATCTCGCTGGACATGCTCGCGCAGGTACGGCAGGCGATTCCGGTATTTCAGGATCGCAGGCCGGAACTCTATTCAATGGATTAAACTGGTTTGGTCATATATTACAGATAAAGCAGAGGTGGAAAAAGAACATGAGCTACGAATTTTCAATCACGAAAAACCCGAACCCCAAGCCGAAGCCGGACCCCGATACACTGGTCTTCGGTCAGGTGTTCACCGACCACATGTTCGTCATGGACTATGACGAAGGCAAGGGCTGGCACGACGGCCGCATTCTTCCCTACGGCGACATTCTGATCAGCCCGGCAAGCAGCGTGCTGCACTACGCGCAGATGATGTTCGAAGGCATGAAGGCGTACCGCACCGAGGACGGTCATGTTCAGCTGTTCCGCCCGGAGATGAACGCGCGCCGCCTGAACCGGACGAACGAACGCATGTGCATGCCGCAGATGGACGAGGATCTCTTCGTCGCGGCGGTCAAGGCCGTTGTCAAGATGGACGCGGACTGGGTGCCGGACGCGCCGTTTACGTCGCTGTACGTGCGCCCGTTCATCATTGCGGACGATCCGGCGCTCGGCGTAAAATCCGCCAAGCACTTCCGCTTCATGATCATTCTCTGCCCGTCCGGCCCGTACTATGCGGCAAACCGCGGCAAGCTCTCGACGACGCGCATCTTCGTGGAAGACGAGTTCATCCGCGCGGCGCACGGCGGAACGGGTTACGCCAAGGTCGGCGGCAACTACGCGGGCTCGCTCCGCGCGTCCCAGAAGGCGCACGAGTGCGACTGCAACGACGTGCTCTGGCTGGACGCCATCGAGCACAAGTACGTCGAAGAGGTTGGTTCCTCCAACGCGTTTTTTATGATTGGCGACGAAATCATTACCGCTCCGCTGGCGGGCACGATTCTGCCGGGCATCACGCGGGACTCCGTGCTGACGCTGCTACGCGAATGGGGCATCCGCGCGAGCGAGCGCAAGATTTCGATTGACGATATCATTGCGGCGGCGAAGAAGGGCGAGCTGAAGGAAGCCTTTGCCAGCGGCACCGCGGCGGTCATCTCGCCGATGGGCCTGCTGCACTACCAGGACAAGGAATACACCATCAGCAACCGCGAGGTCGGCCCGATTTCGCAAAAACTCTACGACACCATCACCGGCATCCAGACCGGCAAGATTGCGGATACGCACGGCTGGATTCAGCGCGTCGTCTGAAAAAACGGCTATATGAAAAAATAGATACCCGTATCTAAAAAAATAGCTTGCTTTTTTGTACGGGAAGGCTATAATACAATCTTGTTCCGGCACGTTGCCTCGCAGTTTGGTGTGAAGAACACGAACGCGCGGTGAGCGTGCCGGAATTCTTTTTTGGTATAAAGAGGAAGCATTACGGAACAATATATCATATACTATTGACAACTTTGCACCGCCGTGCTACAGTGAACGCAATTGAATTTCTAACGCGACGACGGAAACCAGTACCCGTTCAAGAAGCTTTTTTCAGAGAGCCGCCAATTGGTGCGAAGCGGCAGAAGCGGGAGCGGCGAATTCCTTCCCGAGCGGCTTGCTGAAGCGAAGGTGGTAGGCAAAGACGGGCGCGCCCGATACAGCGCCGGGGGTATGACAGCGTATCCCAACGAGGCCTTTTCGCGCAAGCGAGCGGCAAATAGAGGTGGTACCACGGGAATCAGCCCGTCCTCTGCGGAAACAACATCCGCGGAGGGCGGCTTTTTTATTTATCCGAACACACGAACAGAAAAAAGTAAAAAACGGCATTGCAAATTGCTTGCCTGCCGGAGTATAAAGGAGAAGAGAACCATGGAGCACTATTATCAGCGGGAGATCGAGACCGCTCCGCGCGAGCAGATTCGCGCGCTGCAAAACGAGCGGCTGCTTGCCACCGTGCGCCGCGTGTATGAGCGCGTCCCGCTCTACCGCGAGCGGATGCAGGCGGCGGGCGTGTCGCCGAACGACATCCAGAGCATCGACGACCTCAAGAAACTGCCGTTCACCTACAAGCAGGATCTGCGGGACACCTACCCCTACGGCATGTTCGCCGTACCGCTCAAGGACGTTGTGCGCCTGCACGCGTCGAGCGGCACAACCGGCAAGCAGATTGTCGTCGGCTACACGGCAAACGACATGGAGGTTTGGGCGGACTGCTGCGCGCGCTCCATCGTTGCCGCGGGCGGCAGCGAGGAGGATATTGTCCACGTTTCGTATGGCTACGGGCTGTTCACGGGCGGGCTCGGCATGGACGCGGCGAGCAAGAAGGTCGGCGCGACAACGATTCCCGTTTCCAGCGGCAACACGCAGCGACAGCTCACGATTCTCAAGGACTTTGGCTCCACGATCATTTGCAGCACGCCCTCCTACGCGTTGCACCTCGCGGAGGCGCTCCGTGAAAGCGGCGCGACGAAGGATGATATTTCGCTCAAGGCGGGCATCTTCGGCGCGGAACCCTGGACCAACGAGATGCGCCGCGAGTTGGAGGAACAGCTCGGCCTCAAGGCCTTCGACATCTACGGGCTGACGGAGATCATTGGCCCGGGCGTTGCGTTCGAGTGCGGCGAGCAGACGGGCATGCATGTCAACGAGGATCACTTCCTGATCGAAATCATCGACCCGGACACGGGCGAAGTGCTGCCGGAGGACACGCAGGGCGAAATCGTCTTTTCGTGCATCACGAAGGAGGCATTCCCGATTCTGCGCTACCGCACGCGGGACATCGGCCTCATCACGCGCAAACCCTGCCCCTGCGGGCGTACGCTGGTCAAGATGACCAAGCCGCGCGGGCGCACGGACGATATGCTCATCATCCGCGGGGTCAACGTGTTCCCCAGCCAGATTGAGACCGTGCTGCTCGAACAGGGCTACACCGCAAACTACCGGATCATCGTCGACCGCTCGCAGAATCTGGACAGCGTGGACGTAGAGGTCGAAATCGGCAGCGAACTGCCCTCCGATACCGTCAAGGGACTCGACCGGCAGGAGAAGGCGCTCGAAGAAGCGCTGCGCTCGCTGCTTGGCATCTCGGCGAAGGTAAAACTGCTCGAGCCGAACACGATTGAACGGTCGCAAGGAAAGGCGGTAAGAGTCATTGATAAGCGAAAACTACTGGATTAACCCAGCTGGATTAATTATTATGAAGGCGGTACGCGTTATCGACAAGCGCAAACTGCTCGACTAGCCGAAACAGAACAGAGGAGGAAGCAGCATGATACAGCAACTCTCGGTCTTTCTGCAGAACGAACCCGGCAAGCTCGCCGCCATCACGACCGCGCTCGCCGAGGGCGGAATCGACCTGCGCGCGCTCTCCATTGCGGACACCACGGACTTTGGCATCCTGCGCATGCTCGTCAGCGACGCGGCCAAGGCGCGGGCGATCCTCGAACAGAAGCGCTACTCCGCGAGCGTCACCGCCGTGACCATCGTCGCCGTGCCGGACGTGCCGGGCGGGCTCGCGGGCGTGCTGACGATGCTCGC
Organism: Clostridia bacterium; assembly: GCA_036804025.1. Taxonomy (GTDB): domain Bacteria; phylum Bacillota; class Clostridia; order Christensenellales; family CAG-138; genus UBA7703. The sequence goes on from DAIRTE010000076.1 coordinate 11,917, forward strand.
AAATGAGGGCGTGGACATTGAATACATGTATTCGCTGATCGGGCGCGGGGAGGACAAGGCGTATATGGTCTTCCGTGCGACGGACGGGGCAAAGCTTCTTGCGGCGCTCGCGCAGCACGGCATCGCCACCATCTCCAACGAGGAGCTCGGCATTCGCTAAAGCAAAATTGACGCACGAAACGCCATCCAAACGGGTGGCGTTTTTTGCGCGAGATAAACAGACGGCAGTTGCGCAACGCTTTTTGAAAATTCTGTTAAACTACGGAATTTTAATCGAAACGCCAGTATCGAATACGCGCGGTTTCGCTTGACAGCCGCCCGCTTCCGGCGCGATACTGAACACGACGGGCGGATGGTGTTCTTGCGGGCGAATCCGGCCGTTCTGCCGCGCGTTTTCCACCTTTGGCGCGACAGGGGCGTTCATTACGGTTTCGCCGCACCGGCAAGCGGCGAGTTGGGGAAAGGGAGAATATGTTTCAATTTCAGGAAGGCGTCTCCGCGCTTGCGGTTTGGGGCGTCTGGCTCGCGGTGTTTGCCGCGCTGTTTCTCTTTAACGAGTTTGCGCGCCGCTGGAAGTGGGCTGGGTTCTTCAGCTTCATCGTACTTCCGACCGTGCTCTCCGTGCTCTGGTTTACGGTGCTCAAGGAGAAGACCTATACGGACTGGTTCCACCTGATGAAGGTGTATTCATCCACGGCGGGGTGCATTGGTTTCTGGTGCATCCGGCACATCCAGAAGAGGGACAAGCTCACGGGTGAGGTCACCTGGCGGCTCGCGGACGTGAAGTGGGCGTTACTCTTCCCGCCGTTGATCCTCGCGATCAACATTCTCGAAGCCTGCGTGCGCGACTTCCAGGTTGGCGCAACGTATTGGATGATGAACTCCGGCGCGATTGAAGGCGAAGTCACCGGCGTGCTCGGCGGGCCGTGGAACTTCATGAACGGCATCGCGGGCCTGCTCAATATCATTACGATCACCGGCTGGTTCGGCATTGTGCTGCGCAAAAAGACCAAGCTCGACGGCAGCCGCGACATGCTCTGGCCGGATATGCTCTGGTTCTGGATCATCGCGTATGACCTCTGGAACTTTACGTATACCTACAACTGCATTCCGACGCACTCGTTCTATGCGGGTCTGGCGCTGCTCTTTGCGCCGACGCTCTGCGCCTTTACGCTCGGCAAGGGCGCCTGGCTCCAGCACCGCGCGCAGACGCTGGCGATCTGGTGTATGTTTGCGCAGACGTTTGCCATGTTCCAGGACAGCGGCATGCAGATGGTGCGCTCGACCTATAACCCCGTGATCTACACGATCTTTGGCGCGGTTGCGCTCGCGGCGAACGTCGGCGTGCTCGTGTACATGATCTACAAGGTGGTCAAGACGAAGCGGAATCCGTACAAGGCGGAGCTTTATACCGACCTGAAGGAGTACGCGGCGATCAAGGCGCTGGCGGAGTAAGGGAACAAGGG
>DAIRTE010000077.1:0-13376 GCA_036804025.1 Clostridia bacterium
ACCATTGCATGGGCGAGGGTCTGCTCGCAAAGTTCCTCGGCAAAAAGAAGCTGATTGCGGAGACCGGCGCAGGACAGCACGGCGTTGCGCTCGCCACCGCGGCGGCGTACTTTGGCCTCGAGTGCGACATCTACATGGGCGAGGTGGACATCGCCAAGCAAGCGCCGAACGTAACGCGCATGAAGATGCTCGGCGCGCGCGTCATCCCCGTTTCGCACGGGCTCAAGACGCTCAAGGAAGCGGTGGACGCGGCGTTCATGGCGTACCTCAACGAGTATGAGGACGCGATCTACTGCATCGGTTCCGTCGTTGGCCCGCATCCGTTCCCGAAGATGGTGCGCGACTTCCAGATGGTGGTCGGCATCGAAGCCAAGGAGCAGTTCCTCGACATGACCGGCTTGCTGCCGGACATCGTCTGCGCTTGCGTCGGCGGCGGTTCCAACGCGGCGGGTCTGTTCACCACGTTCTACGAAGAGCCGGTTGAGATCGTCGGCGTCGAACCAATGGGTCGCGGAACCAACATTGGCGACAACGCGGCCTCCATCACCTTTGGCAAAAAGGGCGTGCTCCACGGGTTTGAGAGCCTGCTGCTGCAGGACGACAAGGGCGAGCCGCTGCCCGTCTACAGCATCGCCAGTGGCCTCGACTATCCGTCCGTCGGACCGGAGCATGCGTTCATGCACGACGTTGGCCGCGTAAAGTACACCAGCGTTACGGACGAAGAGGCCATGGAGGCGTTCTTCTTCCTGAGCCGCTACGAGGGCATCATTCCCGCCATCGAGAGCTCGCATGCGCTGGCCTATGCCATTCGCTTTGCCCGCGAGAACAACAAGGGCTCGATCCTCGTCAACCTCTCCGGTCGCGGCGACAAGGACATTGACTACGTATTTGACCACTACGGCTGCGGCGAACGGTTCTTCGAATAATCAGAATGCGATTGACCGGCCTTTGGGCCGGGGTCAAGTAATGTATCGAACAATCAATATTATGTATCCAACAATTATGAGCGGTACAAGAAATTGTGCCGCTCATAATGAAATTTAGCTTGACTGGTGCTACAAGGGTTTTGTATAATAGCCAAAGAATTTGGTTCGATAATGGGTGGGCGGTTGGCAGCTTGTTATCGAACCCTTCATTTTTGGCAAAGGGGGAATTCCAGCTAGATGTGTGGTATTGTCGGTTATACAGGCGAGAAAGACTGCGTTCCCGTACTGATGAACGGTCTGACCGCGTTGGCTTACCGCGGCTACGATTCCGCTGGTTTGGCGGTTTGGGAGGGCGACGATCTGACCCTTCGTAAGGCAAAGGGCAAGATTGAAAACCTGAAGACCCTCCTTCAAGAATCTCCCATCAGCGGGAAAAGCGGCATTGGTCATACGCGTTGGGCAACGCACGGAGAACCTTCCGATATCAATGCGCACCCGCATACGGACAGCAAAAAGACGTTGGCCATTGTTCATAACGGAATCATTGAGAACTATTTAAAGATCAAAGAGATGCTCGTTGGCCATGGCTGTGAGTTTGTCTCCGCAACGGATACCGAGGTGGTTGCGCAGCTTTTGGGCTATCTCTACCACGGTGATCCATTTGAAGCGCTCAAGCAGGCAGTCAGCATGCTCGAGGGCTCGTTTGCGCTCGCCATTCTCTTTTCGGACGATCCGAAGACCATCTACTGCACCTGCAAGGACAGCCCGATGGTGCTGGGTCACGGCAACAACGAGAGCATCGTTGCTTCCGATATCCCGGCGCTGCTCGAATACACGCGGGACGTCTGCTTTATGCAGGATCGTCAGATCGCCGTGCTTCGCCAGAGCGGAATCCAGTATTACGATGAATTCGGCGTGGAGATTCAAAAGACGCCGACGCACATCGACTGGGACGTGGAGTCCGCAAAGAAGGGCAACTATGAACATTTCATGATCAAGGAGATCTGCGAGGAACCGGATACGTTCCGCAGAACCTTTGAGCAGTATGTCAATACGAAGGAATTCACGCTCAAGTCCGAGCGCTTCCCGTGGAACGAGAACAGCGCGAAACACTATGAGCGCCTGACCATCGTCAGCTGCGGCACCGCCTATCACGCGGGTATGCTCGGCAAAAAGTTCATTGAGCATATGGCAAAGCTCCGCGTGGACGTTGAAATCGCGAGCGAATTCCGCTATGGCGATACGCTGCTCAAGAGCGGCGAACCGTTCCTCGTGATCAGCCAGTCCGGCGAAACGGCGGACACCATCGCCGCCATGCGCCGCGCCAAGGAGCTCGGCTGCGAGACAATGGCTGTTTGCAACGTAACGGGCAGCACGATTTCGCGCGAGGTCAAGAGCGTGCTCTATACCTACGCGGGGCCGGAAATCGCCGTTGCGGCAACCAAGTCGTATCTCGCGCAGATCATCGTGATGTATCTCTGCGCGCTCGATCTGGCGCAAAAGCGCGGCGAAATGAGCCAGCAGGCGGTCACCGAACGCCTCAAGGAGATGAGCCGCGTGCCGCTCGCCATGCAGAAGGTGCTCGACAACAAGGAGCAGATTCAGTATTTCGCGAGCCGCTCGTTTGCAGTGAAGCACGTGTTCTTTATTGGCCGCGGGCTGGACTATGCGCTCGCCATGGAAGCGGCGCTCAAACTCAAGGAAATTTCGTATATCCACTCCGAGGCGTATGCCGCGGGTGAATTGAAGCACGGCACCATCGCGCTGATTGAGGACGGTTCGCTTGTTGTCGCCCTCGCGACGCAGCCGGAGCTGCAGGCGAAGATGGCGAGCAATATGGAAGAGGTTCGCGTGCGCGGCGCGCATGTGCTCGCCGTGACCAACGGACACTGGGAAGGCGCCAAGGGACACTCCCACACGCAATGGGAAATCGACCAAATGGAGGACACACTCGCGCCGCTCTGCGCGATTGTTTCCATGCAGCTGCTGGCGTACTACCTCGCGGTGCAGAAAGGTTGTCCGGTGGATCAACCGCGCAATCTGGCCAAGAGCGTTACGGTGGAATAGCCACCGCGTTGAGCGCCCCTTGAAATACAGGGGCGTTTCTTTTGTATTAAATAAGTTTCAAATCGTGTGAACACGAAACCTGTTTCAGATCTAGCACATGAAACAAGGTTGCTTTTCTGTTTTCTAGGGGCAGATGCTCCTGAGGATATCGAAATACTGTTTGAATTGAGAGAGACGGAGGAGAGATTGTATGGCGAAGTATATTTTTGTAACGGGCGGCGTTGTCTCCGGGTTGGGCAAGGGCATTACGGCGGCGTCGCTGGGGCGCCTGCTCAAGGCGCGCGGACTCAAGGTTGCCGCGCAGAAGCTGGACCCCTACATCAACGTTGACCCGGGTACCATGAGCCCGTTCCAACACGGCGAGGTGTTTGTCACCGAGGATGGGGCGGAGACCGACCTCGACCTTGGCCACTACGAGCGGTTTATCGACGAGGACCTGAACCGGTTTTCGAATTTGACCACTGGTAAGGTCTACTGGAACATCCTGACCAACGAGCGCGCGGGCGCATACCTCGGCGAGACCGTTCAGGTCATTCCGCACGTGACGAACGAGATCAAGCGCTTTATCTACAGCGTTGCGGACACGACCCATGCGGATGTGGTGATCACCGAAATCGGCGGCACGATCGGCGACATCGAGAGCCAGCCGTTTTTGGAGGCGATTCGCCAGGTTGGCCACGAGGTCGGCCCCAGCAACTGCCTGTACATTCACGTAACGCTCGTGCCCTATCTCTCGGGGTCGGACGAGCACAAATCCAAGCCAACACAGCACTCCGTCAAAGAACTCCAGTCCTCCGGTATTACGCCAAACGTGATCGTCATGCGCGTCGACCGTCCCGTGGACGAGTCCATCAAGCGCAAGATCGGGCTGTTCTGCAACGTCAAGCCCGACTGCGTTATCGAAAACCTCACCGTCGAAACCCTCTACGAAGCGCCCATCATGCTGGAGCGCAGCAACTTCTCCGAGGTGGTCTGCCGCGAACTCCAGCTCGACCTGCCGCAGCCGAACCTGCGCGAATGGAACGAAATGTTGGATCGTGTGAGAAACAGCAAGCACCACGTGAAGATCGGCCTCGTCGGCAAATACGTTAAGCTGCACGACGCGTATCTCTCCGTTGCGGAAGCCATGCGCCACGCGGGCTACGAAAACAGCGCCGTGGTCGAGATTGAATGGATCGACTCCGAAGTGATAGACGCCAAGAACGTTGCGGAGAAGCTTGCGGGGTTGGACGGCATCGTGCTGCCCGGCGGATTCGGCGTTCGCGGCGTAGAGGGCATGATTCAAACCGCGAAGTACGCGCGCGAAAACAAGATTCCATATTTGGGACTCTGCCTCGGCATGCAGATTGCCGTCATCGAATATGCGCGCAACGTCGCCGGGCTCTTTGGCGCAAATTCCGGCGAGTTCGACGAGAACAGCCCGCATAAGGTGATCGACTTCATGCCGGATCAGTACGCCGGCATTCAGATGGGCGGCACGATGCGCCTCGGCACTTATCCTTGCAAGGTGATAGAGGGGTCTCTGCTCTACCAGTGCTATCAGCAGCCACTGATCCACGAGCGGCACCGCCACCGTTATGAGTTCAACAACGATTATCGCGATCGCCTGACCAGCGTCGGCCTCGCGCTTTCCGGAACCTCGCCGGACGACCGCATCATCGAGACCATCGAGCTGCCGGATCATCCGTTCTACATCGGCGTGCAGTTCCATCCCGAGTTCAAGAGCCGCCCGAACCGCGCGCATCCGCTCTTTAAGGGATTCGTCGCAGCCGCGCTCAAGAATTCCGGAAAATAGTTCGACATCGACCACAATAAAAAAAGCCTGCCTTTGGGCAGGCTTTTGGATACGCGCAGGAATGATTTGCAGTATTTCGTGTTTTGCGTTAAGATAAACGATAACGATTCCGAAAAATGAGGCAAACTGAAACATGCAAACGACCGGCAAGAAACTCTTTTCCGTATGGGAATTCTATCGAATCATGACGCTTGCGTTCCGCTCCGTTCCACTTCTCAAACGCGCGAAGGCGGCGGGGGAGATGGACAAGGCATTTTTGGAGCGAATCATGCTCGCGGTGACGGAGGTCAACGGCTGCGCCATGTGCTCCTATTTTCACACTAGGGTTGCGCTGGAGTCCGGCTTTTCCAGCGAGGAGATTCGAAACATCCTCGGCGGCGAGCTGGCGGACGTGCCCGAACACGAACTCGAAGGCGTTCTGTTTGCGCAGCACTATGCGGATACGCGCGGGAACCCGTCGCGCGAGAGCTGGCAGCGCATCCTCGACATCTACGGCGAGACCGGCGCGCGCGGCGTACTTGCGGTGACGCGAATGATCATGCTCGGCAACGCGGTCGGGATTCCGTCCGGATCGTTCCTCAACCGCTTTCGAAAACGGCCCGATCCGCGCAGCAATATCGCCTATGAGCTCATGATGATGCTGGCAATGGTCGTCTTTCTGCCATTTGCCGGGCTAACGGCGCTGGCTTTGAATATTGCGAAAGCGCCGATCCTATCATTCCAATAAACAGCATGCAAACAAAAACAGGGGTACGGATGATCCGTATCCCTGTTTTGTGATTGGTCGGATTATTGTCCGCAGATGGGGCAGCCTGTTCTGCGATCAATCGAGACGAACTCGGTGGTGAGCGACGCGCCGTCAAACAACAGCAACCGTCCGTCGGTCGGGTTTGGCAGGTCGAGCAGCACGTTTGCGGCGCTCTGCGCTTCCAACGCGGAGATGCAGGAGACCACCGGCGCGAAACTGGGAATCTTCTTCATAGGAGGGTGTTTCTCGCCATACAGGCAGGCAAGACAGGCGGTCCTGCCGGGACGTACGGTTAACAGCGTTCCGCGAAGGCCGTGAATACCGCCGTCGATGAGCGGTTTCCCCGCCTGCACACACGCGCGGTTGACCGTCAGTCGCGCGGGGAGCGAGTCCACCGCGAGCACGACCACGTCGTAACGGGAGACGATCTCGCCCGCGTTTTCTACAGTCAGGTAGAAACCATATGGTTCCAACGTGAGCTCCGGGGCGAACATCGAGAGCTTTTCATAGGCGGACTGCGCTTTGTTGCGGCCAATGTCGGAAACACCATGCAGAAACTGGCGGTTGAGATTGCTTCGGGAAACGACGTCCCCGTCGCAAAACCCGATTCGCCCAACGCCCATGCCGCAGAGGCAGTAAAGCAGGGTGGAGCCAAGACCGCCGCAACCTACGACCAGCGCGGAGGAGGCGAGCAGCTTCCGTTGCCCAGCTTCGCCAATCTCCGGCAGCAGCGTTTGCCGTTCGTATCGCTCGTCCAGCATGCTTAGACTAGGCGCGAATGCGCGCAATCAACGCCTGGAACTCCGGCTGATGCCAAAGCACAGGCACGGGGTAGATGGGGTTCGCTTCCTTCATGGCCCATTTGATCATCTGCGGCACGTCCGCATCCTGAATGAAGTCGAACTTGTCCTGAATCTTCATGTCCGCGTTCATGCGGCGGATTTCGCGGATAAACGCCTTTGCCTTTTCCTCGTCGTCCTTGCCCTGAATGTGAACGATATCCGCCAGCTTGGCGAGCTTGTGGTAGACGGCGGGGCCGAACTCTTCCATCACATAGGGCAGAATCACCGCGTTCGCGAGGCCGTGCGGCGTGCCGTAGAGGCCGCCGAGCGTATGCGCAACGCCATGAACATACCCGACGCAGGCGCGCGTAAACGCCGCTCCGCCATAGAACGACGCGAGCTGCATGTTGTAGCGCGCGGCCAGATCGGTTCCATCCTTGTAGACTTTTTCCAGATTGTCGAAGATGAGCTGCACCGCCTGCTCCGCGAGGCGATCCGTACTCTTTGGCGCAAAGAGGTTCGTGTAGGCTTCCACGGCGTGCGTCAGCGCGTCCATGCCGGTGGTGCTGGTGATGTGCGGCGGCAGGCCGATGGTGAGTTCCGGGTCGAGCACGGCATATCGCGGAATCAGGCAAAGATCCTGAATCGCGTATTTATGATGCGTCGCGCGGTCGGTCACCACGGCGGCAATCGTCGTTTCGGAACCGGTGCCCGCGGTGGTCGGTACGGCGAAAATGGTCGGGATTCGTTTGAGCACGCGCAGCGTGCCGCCCATCTGGGCAACACTCTGGCGGGGCTTGGCTACGCGCGCGCCCGCGGCCTTTGCGCAGTCCATGGACGAACCGCCGCCAAACGCAATGATGCCCTGGCACTTGTTGTCGACATAGAGCTTACGCGCGTCCTCAATGTTCTCGATTGAGGGGTTCGGCTCCGCGCCGTCGAAGAGCGTATAGGTCAACCCGGCTTCGTCGCAGGCGGCGAAGAGCGAGTTGAGCAGGCCGATGCGGTGCAGCACGGCATCGGTAACGATCAATACATGGTTGATGCCTTTTTTACGGATAAAGGAGGGGAGCTGCTTGATGCTGCCCGCGCCGGTGATGAGTTCCGGCTGGCGCCAGGGCATGAGGTACATGGCGGACGTGAGCACGAATTGAAAGACGCGATACCAGATTTTTTTCAGTGTCCAGAGCATACGCACAAACCTCCCGTTCAAAATTCAATCAAACGACAAACGTTGATTATCTGCTAAATATTCTATCATGCCCATGAAAAACAAGCAATCGAACGACACGGAAAAAACGCGTTCCGCAAAGGAAAGCAAACGAAGTTCGGCTGTTTTATACTATGGATATAGTTTTTATCATTTTGAACTGAAACATATTACAATAGTAAATATTCAAGCTTAATTGCTAAATATTAACGCGTGATACTTGTCGAGAAGAAAGTTGATGTATATACATTAAATCGTAAAAACGCGAATAATGTAGTTTTATCTCGAAGAATAGCGGAACCATTGTATTTTCCTTTTTTGTAGATTAATGTCTGATTTAGGGCGAAAATCGACAGGGAGGAAACACGTGTGAATGCAAGGATCGATCAGGAACTACTAAGACTTGGTGCACCGACGGGGAGACTCGGCTATGTTCAGATGGCGATCGCGCTCGAGCTGATTATGCAGGAAGAACAGGTGACAAGCACAACACGAGTGCTCTACCCGAAGGTTGCGGAGCGTTGCGGCACCAAACCCGCGCGTATCGAGCGGAACGTTCGCGAAGAGATCAAGGCCATCTGGAACTATGGCAACCAGAAGCGGCTGGATCAGCTCTTCATCAACCGCGGCAAGTACCCGCCGGGGAATAAGGAGTTCCTCTATACGGTTGCGCGCTATCTGCAACAGAGCAGCTGACCAAAGTAAAACAGCCGATGGATGGCACACGATAAAACGGAGCACAATGTCGTGCTCCGTTTGTGTGTTTTGGCGTGGAGTTTAGAAATCGCGAACGGGGGAAATCGTTTCCGAACGCGGATAGACGTATTCCATCTTCGGCGGCATGGAGTTGTAGACGCGTTCAATCTCCAGCACGCCGCCGCTGTAGAGCCCTTTGACCAGCACGCTCTCCATCTTGAGGTTGAGGCAGAGAATCGAAACCTTCGCGCCGTCGGGAATCTGCCGAAGTTCGCGTCCAAAGGGAATACCACTAAGCGCTATGCGATCCGACCCCGCGCTGGTCGCCTGCACGACGGGCAGCAGCACTGCCTCGCCGGACGCGTCGTAATAGCAGAGAAACTTCAGCGAATCCAGCTCGGAGAAGAGTGTCTGTCCAACGAAGGGCAGCGCGCCTTTTTCGCTCTTACGAACGAACAGCGCTTTGATGCGGGACAGAATCGCACCGACAATGATCGCGCCCATCGGGAGCGGCTTGAGCGCGCTGATGCGCTCCAGATTCAGATAGAAGATGCGATAGAACCCCATATAGGAGTTGTAGCGAAAGAGCGGCTTGTTGTTGTAAAGGTCAAACTCCTTACCGGTGTTTGCGGAGTGCGTATACGTCGCGTTGCCGCTCAGATATCGTTTGTCCGCGCTGAGCACGAGAAAGCCGACACGTGGATGATCCAGAATCAGGCGCTTGCTCAACCCCGCGGAGAACTGACCGAAGGTGAGCGCCTGTTCGTTGAGCGCCTGAATGGAAGAGATGAACGACAGATGCGGATAGCCGCGCTCGTCCTCGGTGGCAAGCACGCCAACCTTGCTGTCGCAGTCCATCATTTTGATCGACGCGGAGTCGATGGTCGTAAAGTAGGAAGGTTTCATGTTACACTAATCCTCCTGTCGTAGCGCGCCCGTCGCGCGGATGTCCTCGCTGGCGCGGGTGCTCCGCGCAACTGCGAGCAGTTCCTCCATGTGCTGTTTGGACACAAGCGGCGTATTCTGAAACGCCCAGTCGATGTCCAGACGCTTGTACTTATCGATGCAGAGGTTGTTAAACGCGCAGAGCTCCCAGCGTTCCGCCCCGCCAATGGCGGCGATGCGCTCGCCGATGGCGCGGATGTTCTCCTCGGAGTCCGTCGCGCCGGGGATGATTGGCGTTCGAATCCAGAGCCGGCCGTTTCCCTTTGCCCAGCGCGCCGCCGTGCCGAGGTTTCGCAAAATCAGCGCGTTGGAGCGGCCCGTCCAGCGTTGATGCTCCGCGTCGCTCATCAGCTTGAGGTCGTAGAGCAATATATCCGTATACGGCAGCGCCGCTTCGAGCTGCTCGGCAAAGACCATTCCGCTGGTGTCGACCGCGGTTTGAATGCCTTCCGCCTTGAGCAGGCGAAGGAGCTCAATTGCGCCCTCCTGGAGCAGCGCTTCTCCGCCGGAGAGGGTTACGCCGCCATCCCGCCCGAAATAGGCCTTATCCTTAACGAGCTCGTGACAGAGCGCTTCCGGCTCCGCGTCAATTCCTTTGCACTCCAGCGCGAGGGCGGGGCAGGCGGAAACGCAATTGCAGCAGCCCGCGCAGAGCCTTCGGTCAATGTGTACGCCCTCCTCGTCGCGGCTGAGCGCGCCGTTTGGACAAACGTTGTCGCAGCTACCGCAGTCGATGCAGCGGGCGGAGAGCCAGTGCACCTGAAACTTCTTTGCGATGCTTTCCGGATTATGGCACCATGCACAGGCGAGGGAGCAGCCCTTGAAAAAGATGGTAGTCCGAAGGCCGGGGCCGTCCTCACTGGACATTCGTTGAATATCGAGGTAACGAATCATTGTCATATCAATACCGGTTGTGACTTTCCCTTGCGATAATTTCGTTTTGGAGTTCGCGGCCAATGCTCGTAAAATACGCGTTGTAGCCCGTAATGCGAACGAGCAGGTTGCGGTAGTTCTCCGGGTGCAGCTGTGCGTCCTTGAGCGTCTCCGCGTCGAGAATGTTGATCTGTAACGCGGTGCCGCCGTTGTGGATGTAGCCGCGCAAAAATGCCTTGAGCTTTTCGCGCCGCTCCGCGTCCCGCATCAGCGAGGGCGAGAGCGTAATCGTATGGCTCGCGCCGTTGGGCAACAGGTTCTTGACTTCGCCAAACTCGCTGCGCCCGCCGAGCGCCTTGCCGACGGAGTTTGCGTTTCCGGTCGGGCCGTTCGTGTCCGCGCCGTTGACCGGGCAGATGGCGTTGCTCAAAAATTGTCCGCGCGCGCGCCCGTCCGGCGTGGCGGGGAGGATGAAGCCGGAGCCGATCCAGTAGTTCCAGCTCAGCATGCCGGGGCGGAACTGCGCGTTGGTCGATTTCGTCTTGTAGCGCCAGACGATGTCCGACCAGTCCTGCATCAGGCGAAGCGCGAGCGCGTCCGCCGCGTCGTCGTCCCGCCCGTATTTCGGCGCTCGGTTCTTCACTTGCGCCTGTAAGATTTCGTAGCCCTTCCAGTTTGCTTGCAGCGCTTTGATCAGGGTTTCCACGGTGCAGAGCTTTTGGTCATATACAAGATACCGAATTGCGAGCAGCGAGTCAACCGTTGTTGCAAAGGTAACGCCCTCAACGGTGACAAACGAAAGCTCCGCGCCGCCCTGCGTGCAGTCCTTCGCCTGTTCGGCGCAGCCGCGCACGAGACAGCTTAAATACGGCGTTGGCGCAAACTCCGCGCGCAGCGCGGTCGAGCGCTCGTAGAGCGCCGCCATCCGATCGATGACGTAGTTGAGTTGCGCTAAGAATGCCTGATAGAACGCTTCAAAGTCCGCAAATGTGCGCGGATCGCCGGTCTTCGGCGCGCCGGTCTCGGATGGATACGCCTTTCCCCAGAGCGCGTCCGTATATGTCACCAGATCCTGCCCGTTGCCAAGCGCGAGCTCGACGGCCTTCACGAGGTTCGGGTTGCAGTCCACGGTGGCGGAGCGGTCGTTGCCGCACATGGTGTTTTCGAGGCAGCCGACGGAGGCATATTCAAACACGTTATCCTCGTTGATGAGGTGTTCCACATGCGCGCGCTTCGCCTCTTCGAGCATGCCCGCCATGGAGCGCTCGTCAAAGTTGAGCAGAAACGGCGCGCCCTGACTGGTCGAAATCATGTCGACCACCTTATCGAGCAGCTCGTTTGGCGAGTGCTCGTGTAGTCGCACGTTCGGTTTCGGTTCAAGAATCGGGCTCATTTCGTCAATGACCTCGAGGAAGACCCAAGTCAGCTCGTTGGTCATATCCGCGCCGTCCTTGCCGAGGCCGGAGAGGTTAAAGAGCTGGCCGTAGCCCGCTGTAATGCCCTGATTGCCGGTTTGAATCATCGCGTCGTAGGCAAAGTTGCAGTGCATCCAGAAGCACTTGAGAATCTCCTTGCCGAATTCGCGGCTCATGCCGTTTTTGATCGATTCCTGCCAGTAGGGCAGCAGGTATTGGTCGATTCTTCCGAAGGAAACGCCCGCGCCGGGATAGTTCTCGTCCGTGAGCACGAGCATATGCGTCAGCCAGAGCGACTGCAGCGCTTCGTAGAAATCGCGCGCGGGCAGGTTGGGCACGCGAAGCAGGTTTTCGCGCATGTCCAGTAGCTCCTGCCGGCGAACGACGTCGCTCTCCTCGTCCGCAAGTGTCTGGCAGAGCTGTGCATACTTCGCCGCGAGCTCAACGGGCATGTCGCAGCTCGCGATCATCGCGCGCAGCTGACCGCCTTTTTCGCCTTGTTGCTCGGCGGGGGTCAGAGCGTTGAGCTTTGCTTCGAGATCCGCCTTGACGCCGGAGAACCCGTTTTTAAGAATACGCGGATAGTCGGGAATCAGGTGGCCGCTCGTCGCGCCGCAGTTGCCGTAGCCGCGATCCTGAAATTCGAATGTCGCTTTGCGAATGCCCTCCTTGGAGAGCAACAGCTCGTTTCGCCGCTTCGCTTCCTGCTTGGACCAGCAGCGCGAGGCCATTACGTTGAACCGCCCGCCCGCGATCAGATCGCCGGGCAGTATCTCCTGCGGAACGCGGTTGACAATCGCTTCCTTCATCAGCCAGGCGCGCCGCTCGGCAATGCTGAGCGAATAAAAGCCCTTTGGCGGCTCAATCGTTCGCGCGGCCATTTGAAACGACCTGCGGAACGTTGGAAAGAACGAATACACCTCCGGCACGATCAGAAAACTGGTCTCGTCGAACACCTCGTCCCAAGACTCGCCCGTGGTAAACGCGGAAAATTCGTTGTTCCAGTTGCGCTGATCGCCCTTAAAGTAGTAATTACGCAGCCATTCGATGCGTTTTGAGAGATTAAACGGTTGTTTTACGCCTGGTTTTTTGATGGCTTCCATTGCGATATGCTCCTTTCAGATCGGAACGATAAAAAGCAAGAACAGTTGACTTTTTGAAATGTATCGCACTTATTATACACCATTGCTTTTTCCCCGGCAATTGCCTGTCGCCCCGCCGTATGCTAAAATAACGACCATGAGGATTCTACAGATCAATTCCGTCTGCACCGGAAGCACGGGGCGTATTGCCGCGGGCGTTTCGCGCGTGCTCCAAGAGTCCGGGCACGAGAGCCTGCTGCTGTTTGGCCGCGGGGAACCAGCCGCCGGAATTGCCTGCGAGCGAATCGAAAGCACCGCCGAATTCTATGCGCATACGCTTTTTGCGCGGCTGACCGACCGGCAGGGATTCGCGTCCACGCTGGCGACGCGGCGGATGATTCGTCGAATTAAAGCGTTTCGGCCGGACGTGATTCAGTTGCACAATCTGCATGGTTACTATCTGGATTGGCGCGTGCTGTTTCATTATTTACGGTTTGCGGGGGTTCCCGTCGTCTGGACGTTGCACGACTGCAACGCCTTTACGGGACACTGCGCGTTTTTCGACGCGGTGAACTGCGAGCGCTGGCGCAATCTCTGCGGCAACTGTCCGCAGAAGAGCGCCTACCCCCAAAGCTGGTTTGCGGATCAGTCCGCGCGAAACCTCCTTGAAAAACGCTCGATTACAACGGGGCTAAGCAATCTTACGATTGTAACCCCGTCCAAATGGCTGAAGAATCTAGTGGAACAGACGTTCCTGAGCGAATATCCCGTTCGCGTGCTCTACAACGGCATCGACCGGACGACGTTTCATCCCGTCGAGAGCGATTGAAGAGAACG
>DAIRTE010000078.1:0-13148 GCA_036804025.1 Clostridia bacterium
ATGAATGGTACAATTCGATCATACCATTCTTTTTGATTTGTTTCAAACAAATTGTTGTGTTAATTTTGTAAACTACCCGCGCATCCACCCGAACAGAATATACTGCTTGATCCATTGCCCAAACGTATAGTAGACCACAACCTCGCAGGCGTCGGACGAAAGCCCGTCGCCTGTTTTGCAGTAGATCGCCGCCTTGCCCTTGCCAACCGCGGTCACCACGCCGTTGGAATCCACGTTTGCCACCGCGTCGTCCGAACTCGACCAGGAGAGCACCGCTCCCGTCGCGTTCGCCGGCTGCACGGTTGCAAAGAGCGGATGCGTCTGACCCACCTGCATGTGCAGCGTTCGCTCGTTGAGCGTGCAGGAGGTGGACGCAACCTGCATGGGCATCGTCTCCTCCGCCAACACCGCGCCGCAGACGGAGCACGTCTGCCGCCGCAGTCCTTCGCTTTCGTATGTCGGCGGGGTAATGACCTCCCAGTCCCCCGGCGTATGCGCGGGCGCGGTGTAGTCGTCCGTATAGCGATAGCCGGTCTTCTCGTTGATGTAGGTCGTGTAGCCAAACGCCGTGCAGGTCGGCTCGGTGACCTCGGCGTTGTAGACGGGGTTTTCATCCATATCCGGCAGCAGGATCGTTTCGTAATCCTTGCTCTCTGTCTTCTCAAAACGCACGGTTATGTTCTTGGCGACGATCAGCGCGTCGTTCTGTTTTTCGCCGACGTATTCCTTGCAGTACGCGCGGCGATCCTCCACCTGCTCGAAGAACGAAATCGACGCGTCCACCGCGCAGTTCTTCACGTACCCGTGGTGCACGCGGTTCTTCGGGTTCACGTCGCTCAAGCCCACGAGACCGCCGTTGTGCACATACCCCTGCACGGACGTATACGCGTCGAGCTTGACGCTGCAGCCGTCGACATCCGCATAACCGTTGGACAGCACGCCGCCGAGGTATTCCTCGCAGGTGCCATCGGCGCCAACCGCAACAATGGTGATCTCCGCCTCCACGGCGCAGTTCTGAATCAACCCATATCCAAACCCGACGACCCCGCCCGCGCCGCACTGACGGCTCGTTGCGCCAACCTTCAGCCGACCCGAAACGGTGCAGCTGGAGATGGTTCCGCCTTGCAGATACCCCGCAATCCCCGCAATGAAGACCGGTTGGTCGGTCTGCAAATCCACCTTCACGTTGAGCAGATGCAAATTCTGCACACTGCCGTCCTTGACAATCGAAAACAGCGCGGCAAACGACGTTTTGTAGCCGCGGTGCCGCCCGTCGTAGGTGGTCGCGGTGTCCGCGCCAACCTTCGTGACGGAGAGGTTATAGATCGTGTGCCCCGCGCCGTCGAGCGTGCCGCAAAACGCGATTGGCGCCCAATCCACGCCCTTCATGTCGATGTCCGCCGCGAGCACGTAGTCCCCTTCCGGGTTGTTCGCGATGGCGACGAGCCCGTCTGCGTCCGAAATGGAGATGGGCGCGCTTTCGCCCGCCGCGAGAGCAGGCAGCGGCAACAGGAGCAGCATCAGCGCCAGCAGCGCGAAGGATAGTCGTTTCAGCATTGTGTTCGGGGTTCTCCCTTATCGTCTGGTTTACACTTTTCCGTACTCATTCTATTCTCGCGGGTGCCCGCGCGTCAATCCTGCGTGAAGAATCCAACCCCCAATAAAAAGAGCCGACCGCAATCTGCGACCGGCCCATACGCTGTTCGGATTCAATTACGCCTGTTTGCGGTAGGAGAGCACCTGCTTCGGGCACGTATCCACGCACTCGCCGCAGAGGATGCAGTCGTAGCTCTTCACGCTGCCCGTCTTGACCGCGGCGTTGACGTCGATGCTCATCTGGCACGTGTTGGTGCACTTTTTGCAGTCGATGCAGCGCTCCGGCTTTGCATGAATGCGCATCTGCGGCAGGTGCAGCAGCCTTCCGACCAGCATGCCCGCGCTTAAGAACGGGCTCATCCAGCAGACGCCGTGGCAGGCGCCGCGCCGCCCCAGCGCGAGGTCGAGCACGAAGAACAGACCCAGCACGAAGTAGTAGATGATGTACTTCACCGGCTCGTCCACGGAGATATACCGCTCCGTCAGGCGCAGCGGGTCAACGCCCTTGATGCCGCCCGCGAGCACAAACCCCGTCACCAATACGCCAAACCAGACCGCGAAGATGCTGTAGCGCACAATGCGCAGCCGCTTTGTGTTCGCCGGTTTCGGGTTAACCGTCCGCGCCACCTCCGCAACGCCGCCCGCCGGGCAGACCCAGCCGCACCACGCGCGCCCGAAGAACAGGCCGGAGAGGAACAGCACCCCGAACATCAGTGCGCTGCCGGAGAGCACGCCCGCAAACGCCCCGTCGATGGATACATAGGGCGAGAGGTAGTTCATCGTCAGCGGAAACAGGAACAGGGAGGTATACAATAGAATCTTTCGAATTTTTTGTCTCATTTTCATCTACTCCTTTTGAGTTTTTGGCGGTACTTCGCGTTGTTTTTGTTCGAAGTATGCCGTCGTCTCGCGGCACCAGTCGAGGTACGCGCGGTTCACCTTTTGTCCAAAGTCGATCACGCGGAGGATGTCCCGGTGGTTTTCGTCCTCGTCCACAATGCCCTCCAGCTCCTGCTGAAACAGTCCCAGCACATGCAGTTGCTGCTGATGGCTCTGCTCAAACGCGGCCAAATGTGATAGCATTGCCTCCGGCGCAGCATAGTTCGAAAAGTACGTCTTGAGCAGAATCTCCAGCCGAAGGGACTCCTTTTCCACCGGCTGCGTCAGCCAGTCCGCGAGCGCCGCCTGCCCAGCGGGGCAAATGCGGTAGGTTCGCTGCGCGTGTGCGCCGGTCTGCGGCGCGGGCAGCTCCTCGATGAACCCTTCTGCCGCGAGCGCTTTCAACGCTGGAAAAATCTGCCCGAAGCTCTCGCTCCAGAAGAACTTGAACCGGATATCGACAATCTTCTTGATCTGGTACCCGCTCAACGGCTGCTCGGAGAGCAGGCCGAGGATGACGTAGTCCGTTTGACGCATGATCACGCTCCGTTTATATCTTTTAGATATATTATAGCAAGCCGTTTCGAATTTGCAAGCGTTATTTTTTGGCGCGCAAAAAGCCGCCCGAAGGCGGCTTTTGTTGGATACGTTCATGTGGATTTTTGCGATTGACTTGCGCAGACGCTTTCTTACAAGAGGAAGAGATTAATGTCGTCCTCCACGCTGCCGACGCCCGCGATGCCGAAGGTTTCGACGAGCACCTTTGCCACGTTTGGCGAGAGGAAACCCGGCAGCGTCGGCCCGAGGTGGATGTTCTTGACCCCCAGCGAGAGCAGCGCAAGCAGCACGATGACCGCCTTTTGCTCATACCAGGCAATGTTAAAGCTCAGCGGCAGCTCGTTGACGCTGGTCAGCGCAAACGCCTCCGCGAGTTTCTGCGCAATCACGACGAGCGAGTAGCTGTCGTTGCACTGCCCCGCGTCCAGCACGCGTGGAATCCCGCCGATGTCGCCCAGATTGAGCTTGTTGTAGCGATATTTCGCGCAGCCTGCGGTCAGAATCACAGTGTCCTTAGGCAATTTTTCGGCAAATTCCGTATAGTAGTCCCGGCTCTTCATGCGTCCGTCGCAGCCCGCCATGACGAAGAATCGGCGGATCGCCCCGCTCTTGACCGCGTCGATCACCTTGTCCGCCAGCGCGAGCACCTGCGCATGCGCAAAGCCGTTGACGAGCTCGCCCTGCTCAATCTCCTGCGGCGCGGGCAGGGTTTTTGCCAGCGCGATGATCGCGGAGAAGTCCTTCTTTCCGTCGATGTTTGGCAAAATGTGCTTGCAGCCGGGGTAGCCCGCCGCGCCGGTTGTGAAGATACGCGCGCGGATCTCCTCGCTCTTGGGCGGCACGATGCAGTTCGTCGTAAACAGAATCGGCCCGCGGAAGGTTTCAAACTCGGTCAGCTGCTTCCACCAGGCGTTGCCATAATTGCCAACGAAGTTTGCGTATTTCTTGAATGCCGGGTATGCGTGCGCGGGCAGCATTTCGCCGTGGGTGTAAACATCCACGCCGGTTCCCTTCGTCTGCTCGAGCAGTTGTTCGAGGTCGACCAGGTCGTGGCCGGAGACGAGGATTGCGGGATTCTTGCGCACGCCGAGGTTCACCTTCGTGATCTCCGGATTGCCGAATCGCGCGGTGTTTGCCGCGTCCAGCAGCGCCATTACCTTGACCCCGTAGGAACCCGTCTTGAGCACGAGCGCGGTCAGTTCCTTCGCCGAGAGCGTGTCGTCCAGCGTCGCCGCGAGCGCTTCGTAGAGAAACGCGCTGATTTCGGCGCTCTTGCTGCCGAGGTTTCGCGCATGCTCGGCATAGGCGGCAATGCCCTTGAGCCCGTAAATCACGAGCTCACGCAGGGAGCGTACGTCCTCATTCTGTGTTGCGAGCACGCCGACCGACGCCGCCAGGTCCAGCATCGACTCCTTGCCCGAAACCGAGAAGGTAGCCGCTTCGTGGTACTTGCCGTCCGGCTTGCGCAGTCCGTCCCGAAACACCAGCATCTTCTGAATCTGGTGATCCAGCGCGTCGTTGTCGAAATTTGCATTCGTAATGGTCATAAACAGGCTCGTGAGCACCTCGCCGTTCAGCACGTCGAGCTTCGACACGTCGAGTTGATCCGTTACGACGATGTTCGCAATTCCTTTGAGCGTATGGATCAGCAGATCCATTCGTTTCGCGGTGTCCTCCGTTTTTCCGCAGACGCCGCGCACCGTGCAGCCCTTGCCGCCCGCGGTTTCCTGACATTGATAACAAAACATGCCCATATTCGTTCCTCCTGATACTCGTGATGATTGACTTTTCGCTCGGTACAGGGAAAGTATAGTGGTGTTTGCTTTGTCGTTTCTGTTTGTTTTGCAACGAATTCGTTTTGTTTGCAGAAAATGATGAGAGTTGAGTTGGAGAGATTAGTATAGAAGATGTGATGTAAATACCAAGATTGCTTGGGCGTGCTTGCTCCCTTCGCGTTTGTCGAACCGTGCCCAGCGGAACAACAATTGATCTGTTTTTGTCTATTATACGCTAATTAGCTGTAAAAATCCAGTCGTCTACGCATTCGGAGAACGCAGAAGGCCGGGAAACCCCCGGCCTTCGTGATAGCGCTCGTTCTCCTGTTACGGATTCGCGGGAACGTCAAAGTCCCATTCTATGAGGTTTGCACGAATCTGCGCCAGCGGCGAATAGTCCGTAATCGGGTTTTGTTCCAAGAACAGCCGCTCCAGTTTGGTTAGCCCCGTTAGCGGAGTAACGTCCGAAATCTGATTGTCCTGAACGTCGAGATACCCCAATCCCGTTAATCCGGCAAGCGGGGTAAGGTCTGAAATCAAATTGCCCCGCAGCGTCAGAGCCTGCAGCTTGGACAGCCCCTTGAGCGGGCTCACGTCCGTCAGCCGCTTTCCGCCAAACACGGTCAGGCTCATCAGGCTCGGCATGTTTGCAACAACCGACAGGTCGTCGATCACGAGCCCACCGAGCAGGAGCGACTCGAGCTTCGTCATGCCCGCAAACGAGCTGATGTCGATGGGCGCGCTTGGATCGTCCGCATTCTGCACGGCGTAGCCGAGGCCAAGATAGGTGAGGTTCTTGAAGTACTTCAGCGCGTCCAGATTGTGGATGTACGGCTGATTCGGGTCCACGCCCTGCTGCTGCATATCCAGGTCGGTGACCGCTTCCGCGTCCGCAACCGTGATGTCCCCCGTCGGGCGGTTCATCGCTTCACGAACGAGCGCTTCGAGCACAGCGTCCCCAAAGTCAATCACCTGATTGGTGGTTGCGGCGGCGGTGGTCGCGGCGCTCGCGTCCGGCGCGCCGGTTTCCACGGCGAGCGCCTCCGGCGTCGGCTGCGGTTCCTCCGCCGTTTGCGGCGCGGCGCAGGCGGCTGTTCCGAGTATCAGGAGAGCTGCCGTCAGGCAGCACACAAGTTTCTTCATGTTGTTTGTTCCTCCATTGATTCCGCGTTTTCCGTTTTTGGTCAAACGCGCAGTTGCATTGCAAGCGATTCTTATTATATCATTCGCTTATCCGTATGGACGACTTCCGGGGCAAACGTCACGGGGAGTTTGAGATCGACGCATTCCCGTCCCAATTGCCCCATTCGCGAAAACGCGGTGCGGCGGAGGCAAGTGCGCATGAAAGACGACTATGGCTATTTTGGCAAAGGCACCACCGGCTATGTGCACTATATGGAGTCCTTCCGGCGCAACAGCAACGGCGGCGGAAAGAAGCCGCGCGGAAAAAGCGGCTGCCTTTCGACGCTTCTTATCCTGATTGTCGTGGTATTATTGATTCAACTGTTCTAAAGTTTGATTTGGAACTACAATCCGTAGAAGGTATTCCATCCATTCACCCGAAAGGATTTTGAAATGAAAAAACCCGTTGTACTCGTCATCGACGGCCAGGGCGGTCGAATTGGCAAACTCATCGTTGAACAGCTCGTGTCCCGCGCCGGACAATACGACATTGCCGCCGTCGGCACAAACAGCATCGCCACCAGCGCAATGATCAAGGCGGGCGCCGCCCGCGGAGGAACCGGCGAAAACGCCGTGCTCGTCAACTGCCGCAGCGCGGATTATATCCTTGGTGCACTCGGCATCGTGCTTGCGGATTCCATGATGGGCGAAATCTCCCCGGCCATGGCGGTCGCCGTCGGCCAGAGCGCGGCAACGCGGCTGCTGATTCCGCTGAACCTCTGCAACAGCTTCATCGCGGGGCTATCTCCCGTCGCCATCAAGGATCTGGTTACGCTGACGTTGGACGAGCTGGATCGCCGCATCACGCAAGGGGAAACCGCGGAGTAAAATCGGGTTCGTTTGGCTTGACAGACCGCGTGGTTTTCCATAAAATGGACGGGTAATGTTCGCCACGAAGGCGAACGCATACATCGCTCGCATCCTCGATCAATACAGCCACGAAGGCGGTTGCCCCGGTCCAGCCGGGCAGGTCCTCGCGGCTGTTTTTTTGCGCCCAAAAATAGAGTAGAAGGAGTGTTTTCATGTATCGTTTTTCAATGACCAACACCAAGCGCCTGATCCTCGCGGGTCTTTGCGTCGCCCTCGGCATTGTGCTGCCGGTTGCGTTCCATTCGGTCGCCAACGCGGGCAGTATCTTTCTGCCCATGCACATCCCCGTGCTGCTCTGTGGTCTCATCTGCGGCTGGCCCTACGGCCTCGCCTGCGGCGTGCTCGCGCCGCTGCTTTCCAGCTTAATCACCGGCATGCCGCCGATGGCGTTTCTGCCGAGCATGCTCTGCGAACTCGCGGTCTACGGGTTCGTCTCCGGCCTTTTGATGCGCTACGTAAAGACCGGCAATCTGCTGGCGGATCTTTACATCTCGCTCGTGGGAGCCATGCTGCTGGGCCGTCTCGTGCTGGGTCTGCTCAACGCGGTGCTGTTCCGCGCGGGGGAATACTCCGTTGCGCTTTGGACCACCAGCGCGTTCGTCACCGCGCTGCCCGGTATTGTCATTCAACTCGCGGTTATTCCCGTGCTCGTCTTCGCGCTGAAGAAGTCCAAGCTGATTGCAGAGTAATCCATAAGACGAACAAAACGACGGTATGCAGAACTGCATACCGTCGTTTTTATTTGGTTCGTTACGCGTTCAGCGCCTGTATCTGTTCGGATAAGAGCGAGCGGTGTTGCTTAAGATCGCTTGTAATCAACTCATAGGTCAGATAGTCCGGCGAAATCCGCTGGATCAAATTACGAACCCCTGCGCAGGTGAACGGCTGGTGCCGGTCAATCGCAAACGCGTACTCGAACATCTGCCAGGCGCGCTCCTCATAGGTGTTCCCAAGTTTGGGCGGGTTCGCCCGAATCGAACGCGCATGCTCCCCCGTGATCGACTGGTGCAGGTGCACGCCGCGAATCCGCTCCGCCAGCGCGCCGTGGCAGTCGAGCATTCGGTGGATGTAGGATAGTCCTTCCTCCTGCGTCGCGATGCCCTCGTTCGTGTGAAAGAGGTGTCCTGTGTCGAGCATCAGCCCAACGTTCTCGTACGGAACGCCTTCGAGCAGCCGCTGCGTCATCGCGGGGTCGGTCAGCGTCAGCCCCGGCTGCCAGAGGTTTTCGAGCAGCAGCAGCGGGCGGTAGCGCGCGCCGGAGAGCGCCTCGCCGAGCAGATCGCAGGTTGCGTCGATCACCTCCGCACTTGAATGCCGAAATGCGCCGCTTATCGCCTCACCAATCCCCGCGTCGGACACGTGGAACACCACATATTCCGCGCCGAGTGCCTCCGCCTTGGCAAAATCCGCACGAACGCGTTCGACCAGCGCACGTTTCGTCGCCCCGCCGTAGACCGATTCGCAAACATCCAGCGAGCCAAACTCGCGAACAAGCGCCGCCTCATCCCCGCGATAGAAGTCTACCCAATAGGGATAGTAGAGCATATGCTGACCCACGACGCAGGACTCCGGCACGATCTCTCGCGGATCGGGATCGCAGGCGAGCAGTTCCACCCCGTCCAACGCAAATTCGTTCAGAAACGAAAGAAGCGTCTCCCTATAGGGGAAGCGATCCAAATCGTAGGTGCTGGTGGTGAGGTTCATCAGCGTCTTCATGTGTCCAACTCGCGCCCGACCATGTCGCTGCTCTCGCCCTTTTGCCCAAACAGCGCATAGCTGGAGAAGCGCTTTACCGCCGCCCAGTCCGTTTCGTTCAGCGTCACGCGGTATCCGCCGCAGTTGAGCACATACCATTCATGATAGGGCACGTCGGAGCCGGAAAACGCGGTCATCACTGCCATAATCACCCCGCCATGCGCCGCAACGCCGATTTCGGTCTCCCCGCGGGAGATTGCGTTTTGCACCGCGCCCGCAAACGCCGCCGCCGCGCGCTGCCCAAAGCCCGGGATGCCCTCGCCATTCGGACAGCGGTCGACGCAGCCGCCCGCAACCCACGCGCGATAGTCGGAGTCGAACTCCATCTCCTGTGCCGTTCGCCCCTCAAAATCGCCAAAGTCCATCTCGCGCAGATCCGAAATTGTAACGATTTCGGCGTTTGGAAAACAGATCTTCGCGGTCTGCAGCGCGCGGAGCATCGGGCTGGAATAGACGAGCGAGATTTCGGGATGGCGCTCGGCCGCTTCCGCTTCGCGCAGGCCTTCCTCGCAGAGCGGTTCGTCCGTTCGTCCGTTGTATCGGCCGGATAAGTTTCCGGCGGTCTTTCCGTGCCGCAGCAAATAGATGGTCAGCATCTTTTCTACTCCTTGATCACCGTCGGAATGCCGCAGACCAGCCGCACGACGCGCGAAGCGTGTTTTGCCAGCTGAATGCAGAGCCTGCCGGTGGCTTCCCGTGCCTGGCGTTCCCGTGCGGAAAGCGGAATGATTCCGCTGCCCACCTCGTCGCACACCACAACTTCCTTTTCCAAAAGCGCGTCCAGCAGCTCCGGCGCGCGGTCGGGATCGTCAAACACGATGTTCTGTAGATGATACACCACGATCCGCTCATCGATCAAGCCATCCGCAATTTCTTCCTGCGAATAACCGAGTGATTTTACATAGTCGAGCTTGCCGCTGCCCGCGCCGCCGATTACCAGAACCATATCCACATCACCCGTTGCGTGAGCATCAGCGCGCAGAGCATCGCCAGCTCGCTCACCTGTACCAAGTATCCGGAGAGATCGCCGCTCATGCCGCCAAACTGCCGCATTGCCATTTTGGAAACCAGCCAGCCGCTCAGCGCGGCGGACAGCGCGACAAACAGCCCCGCAAACGGCGAGATCGCGAGCATGACTACCGCGAGCACAACAAACCAGACGATCAGCGCCTGATTGGCCGATTCCTCCGGCGCAGAATCGCGCATGGCGGAGAGCATGCCCTCGCCGGAAGACTTTGACGCGACGGAAACATACCCCGCAACGGCGCGGCTCATCGCCGGAATTAAAAACAGAATGTAGAGGGCTCCGCTGTCGTCAACCAGCTCCGTTGCGAGCGCGAAATGCGCCAGCAGATACGCCGAGATGCCAATCACCGCAAACGCGCCGACATGCGGGTCCTTCAGGATTTCGCGCTTTCGTTCCGGAGAGGCGTGGCTGCTCAGCGCATCCACCGTGTCGCAAAATCCGTCGAGGTGGATTCCGCCGGAGACAAGTACCGGCAGCAGCGTTACCCCCGCCGCAAAGAAAATGCTGTCGAACACGAGCCATTGGCACAAGGCCCACCACGCGGCAAGCACGAGGCCAATCAGCACGCCGACGAGCGGAAAGCTCGCAAGCAGATACCGCTGGTTCTCCGGCTTCCACTCCACCTTTGGCATGGGCACACGCGAAAACACGGAAAACGCCATGGCGACGGAGCGCAAGAGGTCTTTTGCGGAATGTTTCATGTGGGTAGTTGTCCTTTCAGCACCAGCGGAATGCCACAAACGAGCTCGGCCACCGCGTCAAACCGCGCGGCGAGCGCACCGTTGAGCCGCCCGATCGTTTCGATGTACCGCGCGGTACTCGCGCCGTACGCCCCGCCGTCGCTGCCAACCTCGTTGGTCACGACGATCAGCGTGTCGCACTTTTCTTCCAGCGCGAGAATTTCCGCTAGGATTGCATCATATACGTCCCGCTCGTTGCCCAAATCGTCGAACATTTCGTTTGCCAAGAGGTTACACATGCACTCCAGCAGCACCGTTCCCCGCGCGGGGAAGTCAATCCCGCCGACGTCCGTTTCGCGCTCGATGGTCACGAAGCCCGCGTCCGCGCGCTGCGCCTGATGGCGCGCAATCTTCGCGCGCGACTCCGCCTCATACGGGCGCATCGTCGCGAGATAGTAGCGCGGCGCGGGGAGTTCGCGCGCGAGCCGTTCGGCGTATGTGCTTTTTCCGCAGCCGGAGCCGCCGGTGAGCAGGATTCGCATGTTTTTCGCCTACATGCCGATGTCGGCAAACGTCATTAAATCATAGTAAATCGCGAGCGCCATATCGAGAAGCGGCAGCAGCGCAACCGCGCCCGTGCCTTCGCCGAGGCGCATCTCCGCTTGAATGAGTGGTTTTGCGTCTAGCGCGGCGAGCACCGCCCGGCTCGCGGGCTCGGCGGACACATGGCTAAAGAGCATGGTTTTACGCGCTTCCGGCCAGATGCGGCTGGCCGCGAGCGCCGCCGTCGCGCTGATGAACCCGTCGACGACGACGGGCACGCGATACAGCGCCCCACCAAGATAGATGCCGACCATACCCGCAAGGTCAAACCCGCCCAGCTTGGCGAGCACGTCTAGCGCGTCCGCCGGATCGGGCTTGTTCACGGCAATCGCGGTCTCAATGGCCGCGATCTTGCGCCGCAACCCTGCCTCGTCCAGCCCCGCGCCAACGCCGGTCATCTCTATTGCGGATTTTCCCAGTAGCACGGCGGAAACCGCGCTGGAGGTTGTCGTATTGCCAATGCCCATTTCGCCGGTCGCGAGAATGCGATAGCCTTCCGCTTTGCAGAATTTCACCAGCTCGATTCCGGTCTCAATGGCGCAAATCGCCTGTTCCCGCGTCATCGCGGGGCCAAGCGTCATATCCGCCGTGCCGGAGGCAACTCTGCGGTCGAGCAGCTGCTCCGCGTTCACGTGGCGGAACATGCCCATGTCCACCGCGATGCTCTCCGCATGCGCCTGCTTTGCCATGATGCAGACAGAGGAACGCTTGTTTGCGATGAACTCCGCCATCACCGCCGTGATCTCCGGCGGGGTGGAGGCGACGCCCTGCGCGGTCACGCCGTTGTCTGCGCAGAGCACGAGCACCGCGCGCTTGTCGATGTTCGGCTGGTCGGTGCCCTGCGCACCCGCGAGCGTAACCACCGCGCGTTCGAGCAGGCCAAGGCTGCCGACGGGCTTTGCAATGTTGTTCCAGCGCGCTTCGGCGCGTGCCGCCGCGCCTTCGTCGAACGCGGGAATCGTCTTTTTCAGTTGGTCGAGATTCATGTATGTTCTTCTTCCTGCCACTGCGCGAGCATGCGCCGCATCCAGGCGGGCACGTCCATCGCGTAGGCCTTGTTGATGTATTCGGGCGCAAACACCGCGCCGATTTCGCCGATTGCCGCGGTCTGTCCGCCGTCCAGCAGGAGCCCGTGCGTGCCATAGGCCCGCGCGAGGCTGAGGTCGTGCACCACGGAGACCACCGCGCGGCCGGGGGTTTTAACCCACTCGGCAATCAACTCGAACACCTGTTTTTGGTAGACCAGGTCGAGGTGGTTCGTCGGCTCGTCCAGCAGCAGCACGCTTGGGTCTTGCGCAAACAACTGCGCCAGAAATGTCCGCTGGAGTTCGCCGCCGGAAAGCGTCAGCACGTTCTGGTCGGCAAAGCGGGTTAGCCCCGTGAGCTCCAGCGCGCGGGCGACCATTGGCTCGTCCTCGTCCCCGCTTCCGGAAAAGAGCCCGGGCGAATAGGCGTAGCGCCCAAGCCGAACGACCGCGCCAACCGTGAACCCGTAGCCCATCGCATGGGACTGCGAAAGTACGCCGAGGCTCCTCGCGATTTCGCGCGCGCGAAGGCGCTTGATGTCCCGCCCTTGCACGAGCACCTCGCCAGTATAGGGCGTGCCTTGCGAGATGGCGTTGAGAATCGTGCTCTTGCCTGCGCCGTTCGGGCCAACAATCATGAGCCACTCACCCTCGCTGAGGGAAAAGCTCACGTCGTTAACGATGGTCAGCGCGCCGTAGCGCACCGAAAGATGCTTTACGTCGAGCAGGTTCATACGCGCGCCCTCTTTGAACGATAGAAAATCGCGATAAACAAAAACGCGCCGACAAACGACGTCACCACGCCGATGGGCAGCTCAACGGGGTTGAGCAGTATGCGCGCAACGAGATCCGCCAGCATCAGAAAGATGGCTCCGCCGAAGAGCGAAGCGGGCAGGAGCCGCCGATGGTTCGGGCCGACGATCATCCGCACCATGTGCGGCGTGACCAGCCCGACAAACCCGATTGTCCCACCGACGGACACGCAAACGCCGACCAGCGCCGAGACCGCGATGAGCAGCACGAGCTTGATCCGCTTGACCGGTACGCCGACGTTGCGCGCGTTGTCCTCGCTGATGGCAAAGGCGTTGAGCTCACGCGCGTAGCGCAGGATCACGCCGCCAAAGAGCACGAGGGAAACCAGTAGCACGAGCGCGTTTTGCATGCTCGCGCCGAGGAGCGAACCCATCGTCCAGAAGGT
>DAIRTE010000079.1:0-13101 GCA_036804025.1 Clostridia bacterium
GCAGAGTCATGACATCTTTTGCGGTAAACATGCTGAATCCTCCTTATGGATTGGTAGAATACTGGTTATTCCTGATCTTCGCTCTCGACGGCGGGCGCTTCCTCTGCGGTAAGCTGCTCGCCCTGCTTGCCTTCGATCACGGCGTCCGCAATCTTGGCGGTGATGAGTTTGACTGCACGGATGGCGTCGTCGTTGCCCGGGATCGGGTAGTCGATTTCGTCCGGATCGCAGTTCGTGTCGATGATGGCGACGATCGGGATCTTGAGGGTACGCGCTTCGGCGATAGCGATGTGCTCCTTGCGCGGGTCAACGACGAACAGCGCGCCCGGAAGCCGCTTCATCTCTTTGATGCCGCCAAGGTTCTTTTCGAGCTTTTCCTGCTCGCCGCGCAGCTGGATGACTTCCTTCTTGGGCAGCAGGTTAAAGTCGCCGTTGGCTTCCATCTGCTCAATCAAGCGCAGACGGGCGATGCGTCCCTGAATGGTCTTAAAGTTCGTGAGCATGCCGCCGAGCCAACGCTGGTTGACATAGTACATGTCGCAACGCTTCGCTTCGGACTCGATGGACTCCTGCGCCTGCTTCTTCGTGCCGACAAAAAGAATAGACTGATTGTTTTCGGCGACGCTGCGCACGAAATCATAAGCCTCTTCGATCTTCTTTACGGTTTTCTGCAGGTCGATGATGTAGATGCCGTTGCGTTCCGTGAAGATGTATTCCTTCATCTTCGGGTTCCAGCGGCGGGTCTGGTGGCCGAAATGTACGCCGGCCTCTAAGAGTTGTTTCATGGAAATCACGGACATGGTTTTAAAACCTCCTCGTTTTTTTCGTCCCGGTGTTTCTGCTCCTTCGGGAACCCGCGTAAACGGGCACGAGCCGAAGAATCCGCACCGGTGCGTGATACCTCGCGTATTATAGCACAGTCCAATTTATCTAGGCAAGTAAAATTATCAGAGAATCTGCGGATTTTTGGCATGCGCCGGGAAAGAAAAACGGCTGTTCAGCCGTTTATTCTTCGTCCTCGCCGTCGTCGCCGTCCGCCATTTCATCGAACAGCTCAATGAACTCGTTGAACACCTCGTCCAGCAGTATCGGGTTTTCGATGGACACATAGTTCTCGCCGCCCTTGTCCTTGACGACCTCCAACAGCACGACCTCGTCCTCGCCAACGCCCTGCACCTCTTCCACCGGGAGCAGCGCGGCATAACGCTTGCCTTCGTAGTCAAACGTCATGACCAGGTCAAAGCGAACCGTGTTTCCGTTTTCATCGATCAATTCTACAATGGTATTCTGCTCTTCCATATTCCCTCTGCTTTCCGTTGTTCGTTCGGGTTTATGTGTTTCCGTGCGCGTCCAGATAGCTCTGTAGAATCAGCACGGCGGCAACCTTGTCGATCACCTGCTTACGCTTGTCGCGGCGCATGTCCGCTTCAATCAGCATCCGGCGTGCGCTCGCCGTGGTCAGCCGCTCGTCCTGAAACGCATGCTCGCCGTCCCAGTGCGCTAGAACCGCGTCCGCAAACTCGCGGGTGATGTCCGCCTGCATGCCGTAGCTGCCGTCCATGTTGCGCGGCATTCCAAACAATAGCTTGACCGGGCGGTAGGATTCGGCCAGTTTGAGCAGGTGCTGTACGTCCTGCTCCAGATTGTCGGAGCGCGTGTAGGTCTCTACCCCCTGCGCGGTGATTCCGAGCAGGTCGCTGACCGCTACGCCAATTCTTCTTTCACCAACATCAAACGCTAAAATACGAAGCATCCGTTACTTTCCCTCCACATAGGCGCGAACAAGCTCTTCTAACAGTTCGTCGCGCTCCATACGGGAGATCAGATAACGCGCGTTGTTATAACTCGTAATATACGTCGGGTCGCCGGAGAGCAGGTATCCTACAATCTGATTGACCGGATCGTAGCCCTTCTCCCGCATGGACTCGTATGCGCTCAGCAGGGTATCTCGCGGTGAGCGTTTTTCGTGCGGCAATTCAAACTGCTGGGTGTCTCGTTTATCTTCATTCATGGCGTTCACCTCAAGGCGATTATATCAAAAATGCGCTTAAGAATACAGTGAAAATCGGCTCGAATTCCGATTTTGCCGTTCGTTCACATTCCGGTTGCCGAATATTCATATATACGGGCAGCCCGACTCGAGAAAAAAGCGCCCGCATTGCTGCGGGCGCCGGAAACGCGAATTGCGTTTACTTCATGACTTCCTGCGTCATTTCGTTTTCAACGCCGGCGTCTTCCACCTGCGCAATTGCGCCGCGGGCAAACACGAGTTTAACTTTGTCCGGACCAACCATCAGCATGACGGTGTCTTCCTTGATGCTGGCGATGGTGCCGTAGATGCCGCCGATGGTGCGGACGCGGTCGCCCGCTTTCAGCGAGGAGAGCATATCCTTAACCTTCTTGTCGCGGCGACGCTGCGGGATGATCATGATGGCGAACATCGCAACCATGAGGACGATCAACAGGCCGTAGCTGCTGAAGAAGCTGGAGAGTCCTTCGGTGAAACTTGCGCTCATATCTAAAATACCTATACCTTTCTAAATTCTAATTTAGTGTATCGTATTCCCGAAATCACGTCAAGACATACGATTGTGTCAATTATGCAAAGACAGGCGTTTTTGCTGTCGATTAACGCTCCAAAACGAAAAAAGAGCGGAATGACCGCTCTTTTGTGAGGTTTTTATGGGGTCATCCACATGAAACGAACAAATTAAGCCTTCTCGGCTTTCTTCTTCATGTAGTCCTCAATCGCGGCTTTGACCGCCTCTTCGGCGAGCACGCTGCAGTGAATCTTCTGCGGCGGAAGACCTTCCAGCGCCTCCACGACGGCGGCGTTCGTAATCTGGAGCGCTTCACTCACATTCTTGCCCTTGATCATCTCGGTTGCCATGGAGCTCGTCGCAACCGCCGCGCCACAACCAAACGTCTTGAACTTCACGTCCCGAATGATCTCGTTCTCGTCGATGTCGAGATAGATCTGCATGATGTCCCCGCATTTTGCGTTGCCAACCGTGCCGACTCCGCTCGCATCGTCAATCTCGCCGACATTTCTCGGATTCTTGAAGTGATCCATCACTTTTTCCGTATACATAACTTTCGTCTCCTTCTATTATACCGTAGCGTCTGTTCGCGGCGCTTATTTCTGTTTCGGGTAGAGCGGGGACATGTCCCTTAGCCGCTGCACAATCTGCGGCAGCAGGTCGAGCACATAGTCAATCTCCGCTTCGGTCGTGAATTCCGAGAGCGTCAAGCGCAGGGAGCCGTGCGCAATCTCGTGTGGCAGCCCCATGGCGAGCAGCACGTGTGAAGGATCGAGCGAACCGCTCGTGCAGGCGGAGCCGCTGGAAGCGGCAATGCCGTTGAGGTCGAGCATCAACAGAATCGATTCGCCTTCGATGTAGCGGATGCTGTAGTTTACGTTGTTCGGCAGACGCTTTGTCGGGTGTCCGTTGAGCTTGACGTCCGGAATGCGCTCGGCAATGCCCTTCATGAGCTTGTCGCGCAGCGCGCCGACGCGAACGGCGTTCTCCTGCACATGCTCGTTTGCGTGCTTCAGCGCAACGGCGAGGCCGACGATACCCGGAACGTTTTCCGTGCCCGCGCGGCGCTTCTTTTCCTGGCCGCCGCCGATGATCAGCGAGGGAATGCGAACGCCCTTGCGGATGTAGAGCACGCCAACGCCCTTTGGCCCGTGGAACTTATGCGCGGAGATCGAGAGCAGGTCGATGTTCATCTCAACGACGTTGATCGGCACATGCCCGGTCGCCTGTACCGCGTCGGTATGGAACAGAACGCCTTTGTCGCGGCAAACCTTGCCGATCTCAGCGATGGGCTCAATCGTGCCAACTTCATTGTTCGCGAACATGATTGAAACCAGCACGGTGTCCTCACGAATCGCGTTTGCGACCTGCTCTGCCGTCACGAGACCGTACTCATCTACCGGCAGAATCGTCAGGTCGGCAACGCCTTCGCGCTCCATGGCCTGGAGCGTGTAGAGCACCGCGTGGTGCTCAATCGCCGTGGTGATGACGTGCTTGCCCTTTTTCTTGTTCGCCGCTACGACGCCGCGCAGCGCCATGTTGTCGCTTTCCGACCCGCCGGCGGTAAAGACGATTTCGTCCGGTTTTGCGCCGATGACGGCGGCAACGTCCGCGCGCGCGTCGTCCACGAGTTTTGCCGCTTCCTGCGCGTACTCGTGCAGGCTCGACGGATTTCCGTAATAGGTTGTGAACGCGGGAATCATCGCGTCGATGACATCCTGCCGAACCATGGTGGTTGCTGCGTTATCCAAGTAAACTCGCATCATAATTATTGTCCTTCTTTATATTCCCTCTGCTGATAGCAGATCATTCCTATTTGCAGACGTTTTTCGCACATCCGCCGTGTTTGAGCTGCTCTACGTAGTCGTCTGCCAGTTCCTGAATCGTTGTTTGTTCGAGCACGTCGTTGATTCGGTTTTGCAGTTTCAAAAACAGCGGCCGCGCCGAGCAGGTGCAGGCGCTGTTGCAGGCGTGGTCCTCCGCGCTGACGCAGTCCACCACCGCGGTAGACCCTTCCAGAAGCGTCAACACGCGCTGAACGGAGAGTTCGGCGGGCGGGCAGGTCAGTTCGTAACCGCCCTGTGCGCCGCGGACGGTATCCACGACGCCACCCTTCTTGAGTTCACGCAGCAACTGCTCCAGATAGCCTTCCGAAACACCTTGCTCTCCCGCGAGCGTTGGCAGAGAAACCGGCCCGGAACCGTACCGAACGGCCAGGTCGATTACTGCTTTTAATCCATATCGGCTGCGCGTCGAAAGTTTCATGCTCACCATACCCTAGTAAAATAGTTGCCTTATGTGCATACAATAGCATTTCACTGGGCTATTGTCAAGTATGAGAATCCAATTATGTATGGGATATCTGTCTCTATCTCTGGATCTATTTCTTGTTGGATTGTTCCAGCGCAAGCAACGTTTGTTTCATGCCGGTTCCATAGGCGTAACCGTTCAGCGATCCGCCTGCGCCGAGCACCCGATGGCAGGGAACCGCAATCCAAAGCGGGTTCTTGTTGCAGGCGCCGCCGACCGCACGCGCCCCCTTGGGGTTGCCAACTTGAAGTGCGATATCGCCGTAGGTGCGCGTTTCGCCATAGGGAATGGTGTTCAGCGCCTGCCATACCTGTTGTTGAAACGCCGTTCCTTCTGCCTGCATGGGAAACGAAAACACCGTACGTTTGCCTTCGAAGTATTCCCCCATCTGCCGCGCGGCAATCGCCAGCGA
The DNA here is from genome assembly GCA_036804025.1 of Clostridia bacterium. Lineage (GTDB taxonomy): Bacteria > Bacillota > Clostridia > Christensenellales > CAG-138 > UBA7703. The sequence continues at coordinate 5,263 of DAIRTE010000079.1, forward strand.
CGAGCCTTCCGGCGCCGAGAACGGAGCCGCCGCGTCCAGCTCGGTTGCCAAGTGAATCGCACAGACGGCGTTGTTTCTCGCTTCGAACACCAGCGTTCCAACCGGTGTTTCCAGTCGAACGCGGCTTGTTGCGGCGGTTGTATTCGATTTCTCTTTTTTCATACAGATTCCCTCGCTTCTGATCGTATCGGAACGTTTGCTTCGCAAGCTTTCTATCTGCTCATTATAATCGATCTGTGATATACTGACAAAGAATTTAAGCAGAGCGAAAGGAGCACGATTGTGGAACAGACGCATTCGAACTTGGCGCTGGAGGTTTCGGAATCGACCGACGATACGCAGACCGATTCCTTTACTACGCTCGACTATGTTCGCGAACTATATCTGCTTGCGGAAGAGCAAAAGAAGTCGGATCAACGGAAGGTTCGCCTGCTGCGCGCCGCCGTTACGCTGATTGCGGTAACCATGGCGGTAGTAATTCTCTCCGCCGTGCTCGTCGTCCCGGCGCTGTTAAACACGGCAAACGAGGCTTCTAAAACGCTCGCAATTGTTCAGCAGATCGACGTCGAGACCATTGCTTCGGATATGGATGCGCTCGCGGTGCAAGCCAACGAAACGTTCTCGCAGGTTGGCGACGCGGTCAAGGTGCTCGACGATTTGGACATGGAGTCGCTCAACGCGACGATTGGCGAGCTGGAAGTCGCCGTGGAGTCGTTCTCCAAGCTGGACGTCGCTACGTTGAATACGGCGATTGCAAACCTCAACGCAACGGTTGAGCCCCTCGCGCGGCTCTTTGGAAAGAAATAACGCCGAACGCATGATTCGGCTGACAACATAAAGGAGAAGAAGATTTCGCATGGCGGAATTGGTTTCGTTGTTCTATCTTGTACTGTTTGCGTGTTCCGGTCTCGGCGTGGCGCGGCTGCTGTTCTATCGCGAGCGCCCGCTCCGGCGTATTTGGCTCGGCCTCGTGTTCGGGTTTGCCATGCTGATGTGGCTTCCCGCGCTGTTTTCGTTTGCGATGGGGTTTGTGCTCAAGGCGCAATTGCTCGCCCTCACGCTCGCCGCCGGCATCGGCGGGGTTTGCTGGTCGCTTTCCCGTAAAAAATCGCTAACCGTGTCGCCGCTGAAAAATGAGCTTCCCCTGTTGATTGCTGGCGGGATTCTCTTCGTGTTCTGCCTTGTGCTGCTTTCCAGCCACACCATCGTCGAGAAAGACGGCGCGCTCTATGTTGGGCAGTCCACCTACGGCGATCTGGCCATGCACCTCGGCTTTATTTCGAGCATTGCCGTGCAAGGCAAGTTTCCGCCGATGTACTCCATCTGCCCGGACAAACCCGTCTGCTACCCCTTCCTCTCCGAGAGCATTGGCTCGACGTTCTATCTCTTCGGAACCAGCCTGCGCTTTGCAACGATGCTGACGGCGGCATACGCATTTCTGCTCGTCATCCTCGGCGTATACTTCTTCTTTGAGGAGTGGCTCGCCGAGCGGCGCAAAGCAATCTTCGCCATGCTGCTGTTCTTTGTTGGCGGCGGGTTCGGGTTTTGGTACTTCTTCGATCTGATCAAGGCGAATCCGGAGAATCTCTCGCGGCTCTTTGTCGCGTTTTACGAAACGCCGACGAACTTCGTGCCAAACGGACTTCGTTGGGTCAACCCGATTGCGGACATGATGATTCCGCAGCGCGCGCTGCTCTTCGGCTGGGCGCTGCTGTTTCCTTGCCTGTTTCTGCTGCACCGCGCTTCGTTTAAGCGGGAAACAAATGCGTTTCTTCCGCTGGCGGTTCTCGCGGGCTGTCTGCCGCTGGTGCACACGCATTCCTTCCTCGCGCTCGGCATGATCAGCGGATTCTACCTGCTGCGTTCAATCGTTCGCCAGCAAGGGAAAAAGCAGTTGCTGGGCTTTGCCTCGTACCTTGGAATCGTACTGCTGCTTGCCCTACCGCAATTGATTCTCTTTACGTTCAAACAGTCCGGCAGTTTCCTCAAGTTCCATTTCAACTGGGCAAACGAGTCCGACAATTATTTCTGGTTCTACATCAAGAATTTCGGGCTCATCGCCCTGCTCGCGCCAATTGCGTTCCTCGCCGCACGCAAGGAAGATCGCGGCGTGGTCGGCGGCGCGGTGTTGGTCTGGCTCGTTGCGGAATTCATTCAGTTTCAGCCGAATCCATACGACAACAACAAGCTCCTCTTCGTTTCATTTGCGTATGCCTGCGGCCTCGTCGGCAGCTGGCTGATCGACACGAAGGATCGTCTCGCGCGCGGCGGCGTGCGAAACCGCGCGAGCACCGCGGTGCTCTCCGCGCTCGTCTGCGTGACGCTGTTCCTCTCCGGCGTGCTGACGCTTGGCCGCGAGTATGTTTCCGAGTATCAATTGATCAGTCCAAACGAGCTGCTCGCCGCAAATTACGTAAAGGAGAACGCCGAGCCGGATGCGACGTTTTTAACCTACAACAACCACAACAATTGTATTGCCGCGCTGACGGGGCGTAATATTGTCTGCGGTTCCGGCTCCTACCTCTTCTTCCACGGCGTGGACTATTCCGACCGGGAAGAGGCGTTATCGCTTCTGTACGAGCAGCCCAGCACCTACTTCGTCGCACTCGCGAAGGAGTACCACATCGACTATGTGTTAATTGGAGACAACGAACGCGCGAACTACAACATCGATTTTGACTATTTCGAAAGCCAGTTTGACGTGTTCTACCAGAACGATTCCGTCGTCATCTATCGCGTTCAGTTCTAACGAACAAAACACAAGAACCACCTTTCCTATCAAAGGTGGTTCTTTTTTGTTGAGCAATGTTCGTTTAAGTATCGATTCGGGTCAGTTCGGTGATGTTTCGATTTCGATAAACAAGATCGTCCCGGCGGGCGAACCCGCGCTTCTCCCAGAATGCGTTTCCCTTCTCGTTGCGTGCAAACACCACGAGGGCTACCTTGTGAATACCTTCGAGTTTCAGCGCCTGCATGGCGCGCTCCACCAGCGCGGAACCGATTCCGTTCTTCTGGCAATCGCCGGATACCGCCGTGTGGTGGATGAACCCGCGCCTGCCGTCGTGCCCGGAGAGGATCACGCCGACAATGCGATTCCCTTCCTCCGCCACAAAACAGGTGGAAGGGTTCCGCTTGAGGTAGGCGCCAATTCCCTCGCGGGAATCGTCCGTCGTGTTCAGTCCCATGCCTGGGGTGCTGCACCAGAGTTGATAGACGGCGTCGTAATCGTCCATCGTCATGGCGCGAATGATCCAGTCTGAACCTTGCCGCACCGTCTTTAGATCCTCTTCTGGCGATCGTTGGCAACGCCGGCAAGCAGCAAGCCGACGCCGGAAATCAACGCAAGAATTGCGCCGACGATGCGGTAATTTGCCGCGGTGTTCGTCATAATGTAGTTGTAGAGGGTGGTGTCTAGGCTGCCGCCGTTCTTCACCACCTCGGCATGCGCGGTGGAAAGGCCGATTGCCGTCGAGGTCAGCACCAGCACCAGCCCAAGCACAAACAGCAGCACGAGCACAACAAGGATGCCGGTGTAGACCTTCTTCGGGTCCTTCGGTTCCTTCATAAACATTTCTTCCATCGAGGATTCCTCCTTACTTTGTTTCGTCGAGTCCCATCAGGAGGCGGTATACGGGCTTTAACAGCCGAAAGCCTTCGATGATTTCTTCCGCGATCTCCGGTGAGAGTGTCCTTTTCAGGTTCGGCGAAGAAAAGCAGAACGAAAGCCCCTTCCGGTTCAGATACGGTAAAACACCCTCCGGCGCGTCGGTGATGCGCGGACGCTTGAATAGATCGCCTTCCACGGTAAAGCGGGATGTAAACGCGGGGTCGTTCACTAGCTCCAGAAACTTGTTCGGTTTCACCAGAATGTGCGGACGGATTTCGCGCATCAACGCGGGATTTGCCCCATACATGCCCATTCCGTAGCCGTAACCCTCGCGTTCAAACTCGGCGTAGACCACGAGGCTTTCGCTCAGCATGCTCCCCGGACGCCGGAATCCCAGCCAGGCATGATCGCGGTACATGGTTTTGTCGTGCGAATATCGCGTGTCGCGTCGAATACGCGAGATTATACTCGACGGGCGGACGTTGAAGTCCGGATCGATTTCCTGCGCGGTCGGCGTCAACTCAATGGCAAGCTGCTTGAGCGGCTCGTATACGTTTTTCTTATAGCGCTCGCGATTTGCCTCGAAGAACGAGGCTTCATTGTTGAACGCAATCTCCCAGAAGAACTGGTAGGTATCCTCGTTTAAACCTTGAAACACGTTTGCTTACTCCTCGTCGTCCTCATAGTCGCGCGTGCCTTTTTGAACACGCGTAACCGTCTGTTTGGTTCTTGCCTGCGGAACAGGCTGCTTCTTATAGTCAAATACACGCGGCGCATTGCCCGCCGGTCGATGATTGCTTGGTTGTGGTGCAATGGTCGTTTCGCGTGGAGCGGCCGGTTGCTTTGGCTGTACGGGCGGAGCCGGAACATACTGCGCTCGCTGCTCCGGTTCAATCACGGGGCGGCTTCGCGGCGGCTCAGGGGCTTGCCGTGCGGGGCGAGCCGGGGGTTCCTCTATCACATGGTTTCGCGGCGGCTCCGGCGTTTGCCGCACAGAGCGAGCTGTGGGTTCCTCCGGTACGCGTGCGGTTCGTTCTTTCGGGACGGGCGGCGGTTCCACCACAACGACGGGCGGCGGCAGGTAGATTGGCTCCTGCTCCGCTTGATACACTGTCTCTTCCTTCTGCGCAAGCATGCGGCGCGTATAGCGAATCTCCTCTTGGTTCGGTTCGTCGTCGTAGTTGATGTGCCGACGCTCCGGCTGGCTCGGCGGTTCGGGCATTTCATCGTCCCATTCGTCGTCCCCAAATCGGTTCAGCCGCGGCGTCTTTGCGCGCTCCATCGCCGTCAGCGCGATGAGCAGGATGAACGAAAGCACCATCAGCGCGCCAAGCACGATTAGAATCTTCGTAACTCCGTTGAGCAGCCCGCCGAAAATCGTCAGTCCACCGGTGCTCGGAACGGGCGTTGCTTCCTGCGTTTCCGCGGTCTCCGTGCCATAGGCAACCGGCATGACGCAGCTGGCAAGCTCGCGGTTCGCACCCGTCGGGTCGTATCCCTTTACTGTGATGGTGAGATTGCGAGGCGAGCCTAGCTGAATGTCCAGATCAAAGCTGGTTTCGCCTGCGGCCAGCGTCTCGTAGTTTTTGATGACGCCAATGTTGGTTTCCAGCACCGTAATGCTCGTTAGCGTAACCGTGCTGTGGTTGGTAATCGTGATGCGCGCGCTGAGCGTTCCGGTTTTGCTTGTCCAAGGTGTAACCGTTTCCGCGCGAACCATGACGTTGATCTGGGAATCGTCCACATACGGATAGACTTCGTAAACGTCCTCCGGCGCGAGCGTGTATGGATTTCCAAACGAGTCGGTCCCGTTGAGCGCGAATTTCACGTTGCGCAGCGGCTCGCTCATCACCGGAACGATCACGTAGGTCAGCGAGGTCTCTTCACCTGGCGCGAGCGAGAACGGAGCCGCGTTCACCGGGCTGAGCCGCTCGTCCGATACCGTGATGTCGCTGATTGCCTGTGTACCGGTGTTCTTGACGTCGAGCGTAAACGTGACGCCGTTTTGCGTCGGCACGCCCTCCTGCACCTTCATGTCGAGCTGAATGAGCACCATGACGAGTTCCAACGGATCGAGCGAGGAGAACGTCTTGGTCTTTCCGTTGACCGTATAGGTCACAAACGGCGTGCTGGTGACGCTTTCGTCGCCCATCGTATAGGTATAGTCGATGGAATAGGTGCCGCTTGCGCGGAGGGAGTCCAGCTGTAGAATTGGCGTATCGCTGACGTTTTCGTCGATCAGCGTAATGGCCGACATATCAAACTTGGTGGCGTTCTTGACCGTGTACGTCAGGACGACCTTATCACCCGGTTTTGCGTTTGTCGTGCTCGCCGTCCGCGTGACCGAAATAATCGGGTTGTCCGCCTGCTGGATGGTGATGGACGTCTCCTGGCTCATCGGTTCGCCGTTTCGCGTCCAGGTGACAACAAACGGAATCGGCTTTCCAATCTGGGACTGGCTGACGTTGAGCGTCACCTTGATGTCCCGCGCGCTGCCGCTCTGCGGAATTGGCTGATCTTTGAGTTCATAGCAAACGACGCCATTCGTACTGATGGTGACATCGTTCATCGGATAATCCGCGTTGTAATTCGTGATTTCGAACGTAAAGAGCACCGGCCCGCTATCCGGCAGTTCGGTCGGCGTCGCGGTGATGTCGATGCGCACCTCTTCCGCATGTGCGTTTGGAACAAAGAGCACAAAGCAAAGAAGCGAAATCGCCAGTCCAAGCACGCCTTTTAAAACCGATTTCATCATTCCGTTAACCTTCACTATTTCGCGGTTCCGTTCGGTTGATTGATGTTCCTGCCATAGGCTTGCAGTAGCTGCTCGCCGTGCGCGATTATAGCACCGCCGTCCGTGCGCTCCGTCACCGTTTTGAGGAATACTTCCACATCCTCAACCGGAAGAACGCAAGCTAGCGTAACCTGCTCGCCGAACTCCGGCTCAACGGCGTATCCCCCCGTTCGAAGCAACGGTTCGAGCGCCGCATAGCTCGCGTAGGACACGATCAGGTTCACTCGTTCGCAGACGCGCATCGGCAAGATGCCTGCTGCGTTCAGCGCCTCCGATGCGGTCTTTCCATATGCGCGGACGAGCCCGCCCGTGCCGAGCAGCACACCGCCAAAGTAGCGAACCACCGCAATCAACACGTTTTCTACGCTGTTCTGAATCAGTACGTTCAGAATTGGCGCGCCCGCCGTGCCGGAAGGCTCGCCGTCGTCCGACGAGCGTGAAATCCCGCCCTCCGACAGGCGAAACGCATAGCAGCAATGCCGCGCGTCCCAGAACCGTTTCTTGAGTTCCGAAATTCGCTCCTGCGCCTCCGCTTCGCTCGCAACCGGCAGGCAGAACCCCAGAAAGCGGGACTTGCTGATGACAATCTCGCTTTCGCCCGCGCCCGCGACGGTTTGATACGCCCTTAGCCCTTTCGGATTCTGCAATAGCCCTTCTTCCCCTTGCGAAGAATCACGCCTTCGCCTTCGATTTGTGCGGCTTCCAGCGCGGCGGAGACCGACTCCACCTTGCTTTCGCCAACAAATACGCCGCCGCCTTCAATCAAACGACGCGCGTCGCTCTTGCTGACGGCGAGCTTGCTGAGCACCATGAGATCCGCAATGCGAAGCCCGGTGGACGCGATGTCCTCCACCGTGAGTTCGCAGGTTGGAATTCCGCTCTGGTCCGCTCCGCCGGCAAACAGCGCTTCCGCCGCGGACTGTGCAACCTTCGCTTCCTCTTCACCGTGCACCTGCGCGGTCAGCGTGTAAGCCAGCACGCGCTTTGCTTCGTTGATCTGTTCGCCCGGCAGCGAGCCGAGGCGGTGTACTTCGTCCATCGGCAGGAACGTGAGCAACGCAAGGCACTTCTCAACGTCCTTGTCACCGACGTTGCGCCAGTATTGGTAGAAGTCGTAGACGCTGCATTTCGCCTTGTCGAGCCAAACCGCGCCCTTCTCAGTTTTGCCCATCTTCTTGCCGTCGCTGGTGGTCAGGAGTGAAGTCGTCAGCGCAAAGGCGGGTTTTTGCTCCTTGCGGCGAATCAGGTCCGCGCCGTTGAGAATGTTGCTCCACTGGTCGTCCCCGCCCATCTGCAGTACGCAGCCGTGACGGCGGTTCAGCTCCAGAAAATCGTAGCTCTGCATGAGCATGTAGCTCATCTCAAAGAACGTCAGCCCGCGCTCCATGCGCTGCTTGTAGCACTCTGCGGTGAGCATGCGGTTGACGGAAAAGTAAAC
>DAIRTE010000080.1:0-12897 GCA_036804025.1 Clostridia bacterium
TGACGAGCGTGCTCGTGTCTCCGGACGGCAACTTCGAATACGAAGCGGCGCACGGAACGGTCACACGCCACTACTACAAGTACCTGCAGGGTGAAGAGACCAGCACAAACCCGATGGCGACCATCTTCGCCTGGAGCGGCGCGCTATCAAAGCGCGGCGAGCTGGATCACCTGCCGGAGCTGGAGGCCTTTGGCCACAAGCTGGAGGAAGCCTCGATCGAAACGCTCAACGCGGGCATCATGACGAAGGACCTCGTGGGGCTCGTCGAGGGCATGACCCCGAAGGCGGTCACCAGCATCGCGTTCATTCGGGAAATCCGCGCACGACTTGCCAAGAAGCTGGCATAAGAACACGAAGCGTCCGCTTGCTGCCAAGTAAGCGGGCGTTTTTTTAGCAAAAGCTTCAAGAATGCTTCATGCGCGGGACACAAGTAACCGGTATGATACCCTTGATCGAATCCGATCTTTTCCCATCGTTCATTCCAAAAAAGGAGTGTGTTAGTTATGAATCGTTCCTTCTGGAAACGCGCGGCAACGCTATCCGTCGCCCTGCTGATGATTGCCGCCTTTGGCTGCGGGAAATCCGCCGTCGAAGCGGCGAAGAACGCAACCACCGAGCCGGAAACCATTGCCATCGGCGAGGACGCCGCTGCCGGCGGTTATGGCAACAACGAAGTCGCAGAACATACGGGCGTTTACAGCGTAGACGGCACGACGGAAGAGATCACAAGCGGCTCCTATGCCTCCAGCGCGCCCTACGAAAACACCGTGCTCGTTCAAAACGCGGGTCAGCTCAAGATGACCAGCGCGGACATCAACAAGACCGGCGACGCCAAGAATGATTTCTCCAATGGAATCAACGCAGCGGTTGCGGTGCTGAGTAAGGGTCAGATGACGCTTTCGGACAGCAACATCACGACGAATGGATTCGGCGCGTTTGGCTGCTACGTTTCCGGAACCGAATCCAGCCTGACGATGAACGGCAGTTACGTCTACACCTCCGGCACCGCTTCTCCCGCGCTCACCGTTCACGACGGCGGCACCTTCACCATGACGGGCGGGATTCTCTCGACGGAGGGAATGGACTCCGCCGGACTGATGCTCAGCGGCGGCAGCATCACTTTTAGCGGCGTTACGCTCAAGGCCGCAAACAGCGATCTTTTGCGCGTGTTCTCCGGTGAGAATACACTGACGCTGGACGCAACGGCGATCACGAGCAGTCCGATTCTGGGCGAGGGCTCCCTGTTGCAGCTCAAGCTCATCAACGGCGCGTCGTTTACCGGCGAACTCGGCAGCGAACTGCCCGCAAAGGTCAGCGTTTCGCTCGACGCAACGAGCACGCTCTCGCTGACGGCGGACAGCTACATCACCGCGCTGGTCAACGCGGACACGACGCACCAGAACATTCAGTCCAACGGGTTCTCGCTCTACTACGATTCCAACGCGCCGGAGAACGCGTACCTCAACAGCCAATCCTATCAACTGCCCGGCGGCGGATTCCTCTCGCCAATCATCTAATGGCTCCCTCTGATGAGGGAGCTGCCAGCCGCAGGCTGGCTGAGGGAGAGATGAAAATTCTTTAGGCCTTCGCCCTTGACCTTGCACGAGAAAAATGACCCGGAGCACGTGACAAACGTGCTCTTTTTCTATCTATTTTTCAAAAGATATGATATATCTTAAGAAAATCTATCTTTTTCTGCAATAAATACCGCCCAGCACCGTCAATAGAGTGTAAGGAGTGAACAGCACGATGGAGCAGGCCGATACCAGCCGATGGTATGCGTTTTTCACACGTGACGGGGAGAACCTCGTTCGTTTCGTACGGCGGCGCGCGCACCGCATCAGCGAAATGGACGCGGAGGATATCGTTGCGGACGTGATGCTCTCCCTCGTGAGCCGGTTGGAGCCGAACGGCCCGGTGGAAAACCTCGCCGCCTACGCCTACCGCGCGATTCGAAACCGCATCGTCGACTACGAGCGGAAAAACGCCAAGACCACCAGTTTGGATGGCATGGCAAGCGAGGACGGCGAATACTCCTTTCTGGATACGCTCGTTGCCGACAACGAGGAACCCTTTGCCGAAGAGGGGCGAATCCAACAGATGCACCGGCTCACGGAGGCCATCGGCAAGCTGGAACCGCGACAGCGCGCGATCCTGATTGCCACCGAGCTGAAGGGAAAGTCCTTCCGCGAGCTCTCGGAGGCCTGGGATGAACCCATCGGCACGCTGCTCTCGCGCAAAAGCCGCGCGGTAAAGGCGCTGCGCCAGTTGATGGAGCAAACGGACGAATCCGGATAACCAAATTGATCCACTTACAACAAATACGACAATACACAACATAGAAAGGAACGATACTCATGAGCGAACTGAAAAAAAGCGTCGATAAGATGCCGGACTGGCTCAAATACACGCTGTATACGATTCTCGGGATTGCGGGCGCATTCCTGTTTGGCCTGCTCTTTGGCAACGTCATCATGTGGCTCTGGAACTGGCTGATGCCGAGCCTGTTTGGGCTGCGCACCATCGGATTCTGGGAAGCCCTCGGCCTCTTCCTGCTCGCCAAGATCCTCTTTGGATTCGGCGGGTCGAGCCATTCCGGCGACGACGGCGGAAAGCACCACAAAAAGCACCGTTATCACGGCGCAAGAAGCGAAAAGAAGGACTGGAAGGACTGGGAATATTACGACGACTGGTGGGAAGAGGACGGCAAGAACGCCTTCCACGCCTACGCCGACCAGAAGCGCACCAAGCCGAACGACGGCGAAGCGCCCAAGTCCGACGCCGAGTAACCTCATAACGCAAACAAAAAACGGATGCTTTCGCATCCGTTTTTTGTTACTCAGTCTACCCGTTTGTTTCGTTTTCTCTGCCAAAGAGCAAACAGGTAAATCAGCGCCCCGCCGCCCGCTGCGCCGCCAAAGAGCCAGCCCCAGGGGAACGAGCGTTCCTCCACGGGTTCAATCGACGGCAGAACCGTGTTTGTATTGCTCGTAAAGGAAACCTTCGTGGAAGAGGACGCCGTCTTGACGCGCCGGTTTGAACTGGAAGCCGTATCCTGCGCGGCCGCCTGCTCCTGCTGCGCCGCCGCATCGTCGGTTGCTGTATCCTGCGTCGTGGTACCCGCCGTGCCGGAAGAGCCGCTCATTCCGTTAAGCTTTGTCACAAGCGGAGACTCCAACCAATTTGCGACAAACGCGAGCGCGCCGATCGTTCCCTCCGGAATCACCATGCTGGTGGTCGGCTTGGTTATTCCAAGCGCAAGGCAGGTCCAGCCGTCAAAGACGTAGCCGTCCCGCGTTGGATTCACGAGCAGCACCGCCGCGTCGCTCGCCGTGTAGCTCGACGGATTCAGGGTCGAGAGCGAAGCGCCCGTCAACCCGTCGTAGGTAATTAAATACGCCAGCGAGAGCGTATCCGTATATTTCGTGCCGAGGCGGAAGACGTTTCCCGCGTCCGTGGTCACCGACTCAATTCCCTTGAAGGACGCAAATCCCGAACCGGTCATCTTGGTATAGATCGTCGCGGTAGCGGCCTTGGTCACAAAGCTTGTCGTATCCCCACCCGATTCCCCCGCGTAGGACAACGAAACGATGCTCTCGCCGCTGTGCGAATCGAGGTTTTCCAGCGACAGTACCCGCGCGCCGCGCACCGCGCCGGAGCCGCTGACCGAAATGGTCGCCGTAATGCTGCCGCCGGAGCGAACGAGCGTTCCGCCCGTTACGTCAAGTGCGCCGCCGGAGACGGTGCCGGAAACGTAGAGCGTCGCTCCGCTGAGCCGGAGCGTGCCGCCGTTGAGCTGCACCGTGACGTTGCTCGGAATTGTGTAGGTGCCGCTGGACAACTCCACCACCGTCGAGCTATCCGCTAAATAGATCAGCTGCGCGCTGCTCTCGCCGGAGGCGGTGCTCAACGCCGCCAGAAACTCGCTCGTGTCGGCAACCGTAAACGGCGAAATGCCGCCCGCAAAGCAGAGGCTCATTAGAAGCGCCGAGGCCAGCAACGCGGCTGCCATGCGCCGGATTCGTTTGAATCGGATCTTCTTTCTATTCATAGGCATTTCTCCCTGAATTCCCGCGGGCGTACGCGTGCCGCGCGCGATTTCTCAATTTGTTTCCTTCATCATAAAAAGCGAACTTGTCAAAAACTTGGCAGAAAGTCAACGTCTTATCATGAATTGATTTCACGGGGCACATTCGGCGGGTGTATTCGAATACCAACGATTCCTGTCGAAATGCTACACATTTTCAGCGGTGGTTTGCCACGTTTCCGCCACACCTGCCCAATATGATCAAACCGATTAAATTCGGAGGTGCTTAGCCCCTATGGAATCGTTTGAAACATCGTTTACCGGATCAAAGCAAAAGAAAAAGCAGCAGAAGCGTACGCGTAATCTCATTCTGATTGGCGCGGGTGTTGTCGTGGTTGCGGCTGGAGTTCTGCTGTTTCTAACGCTGTCCAAGAAGGACGGAAGCGACACCAGCACGCTCAACTATCGCGTAGCCGCCGTCTCGAGCGGCGAAATCCGCACGACGATCAGCGGCAGCGGCACGCTCTCCGCATTGGAAGCAAAAACCGTAACGACCACCGCGGAGTCCACCGTCACCGCCGTCAACGCAAAGCCCGGCGACGCAATCAAGGCGGGCGACGTGGTGCTGACCATGACCTCCAGCGAGGTGGAGTCGCAGCTCGACGAGCTCAAGAGTGACCTCACGAGCACGCGCTCTTCATTGGCGAGCGCAAAACAGCTGCTCACGAACCTGAAGGTCACGAATTCAAAAGCGGGTATCGTCAAGGACATTCAGGCCAAGGTTGGTTCGGTCGTGGATGACATGGATTACCTCTGCCGAATTGCGACGGACGGCAAGATGCAGTTGAGCATCCCGGTCACAAGCGGCGTTGGACAATATGACGCGGTGACGGTCGTGGTTGGCGAAGACGAGCAGGAAGGCTATGTTACCGAAATCAGCGACGGCATGGCGACCGTTGTCTTTGAGGACAACTACTACCCCGTTGGCACCAGCGCGCAGGTGCTGGACGCAAACGGAGCCACGATTGGCACCGGAACAATGGACGTCAACGAATACGTTGAAGTGACCGCCGCTTCCGGCAAGATTGCCACCATCGAAGTGGAGGACAACGACAGGGTCGGCCGCGGCGCTACGATCTTTACGCTCGCGGAAGGCGCGCCGACCGCAGCCTACACCACGCTAAAGAAGACGGAAACGGATCTGGTCAGCCAGATTGCCGACCTCGAAGACCTGCTTACCGTGACCGCGGACACGGATTGCACGGTGACATCCCTCTCCGTCGCCGCGGGCGACACGGTTGACGCGGGCACCACCGTCTGCGTATTGACCGGCACCAACGGATTTACGCTGGATCTTTCCATCGACGAGCTGGACATTGCGTCCGTCGCGCTGGATCAGAGCGCAACCGTCACGCTGGACGCACTGGACGGCGAGTATACCGGAAAGGTGACCAACATCTCCTACTCCGGCAGCGGAAGCTACGTCACCAGCTACACCGCAACCATCACGACCGATCCCATCGAGGGCGCATACCCCGGCATGAGCGCCTCGGCGGAGATCGTAACCGACACGAGCGGCGAAACGCTGATTGTTCCGGTTTCGGCCGTGCAATACGACGGCGACACCGCGTATGTCTACCTCGCGGGGGATGACGCGCAGCTGGGCGATGTGCTCGCCGACGGCGCGCTCGACCTCGACAAGCTCACGAAAGTCACCGTGACCACCGGCATGTCGGACGGATCGTACATCGCCGTTACGGCGGACGGGCTTGCCGCGGGCGATTTGATCTGGATGCCGGAGCGCACGAGCACCAAGACCTACTCGGAGGATGACTCCACGGCAACCACGTTCTCGATGGGCGGCGGCAATATGATGATGGGCGGTGACTCGAGCGGATTTACGCCTCCGAGCGGCGGTATGGGCGGACAGATGCCCGGCGGCGGTATGCCCGGCGGCAATTGAGGAGAGCGCCATGCTGCAACTGGAACACATCTTTAAGACCTACTATGTAGGCGACGAGACGGTGCACGCGCTCGACGACGCGTCGCTGCACGTCCGTCCGAGGGAGTTCGTCGCCATCTGCGGCCCTTCCGGTTCCGGCAAGACCACGCTGATGAACGTGATGGGTTGTTTGGATCTGCCGGACTCCGGGCGATATTTTCTGGACGGCGTGAACATTGCCGACTGCACGGACAAGGAGCTCTCGCTCATTCGCAGCGAGAAGATCGGCTTCGTCTTTCAGCAGTTCAACCTGCTCGACTCCATGAGCGCGCTGGAAAACGTGGAACTCCCGCTGATTTACCAGAAGCTCTCGCAAAAGGAACGGCTGGAGCGCGCGAAGGCCGCGTTGGATCAGGTGGGCCTGGGCAACCGCATGCAGCACCGCCCAAGCCAGCTCTCCGGCGGTCAGCAGCAGCGCGTGGCAATTGCCCGCGCGCTCGCCAGCAACGCGAAGGTCATCCTCGCGGACGAGCCGACCGGCAACCTCGACAGCAAGAGCGGAAACGACATCATGCGCCTGATCCAGCGGCTCTCGCAGGAGCAGAACACGATTGTGCTGATTACGCACAACGACGAAGTCGCCCGCCAGGCGCAGCGCACGGTCTATGTGCGCGACGGCAAGCTCTATAACACGCTGGAGGAGGCGGAACTCGTATGACCATGTTTTTAAACTCCCTCCGCCTCGCCGTGCGTTCGACGCTCGCAAACAAGATGCGCTCGTTTCTCACGATGCTGGGCATCATCATTGGCGTGATGAGCGTTGTTGTGCTCGTTTCGATTGTGCAGAGCACGACGAACTCCGTCTCCTCCGCCATCGCGTCCATGGGTTCGGACCTGATCACCGTCTCCGTGACGGATGAGGACGTTGTACTCGACGCGGAGGACTACATGCCCCTTGAGCAGTACAGCGCGATCTCGGGCGTCGCCCCGTACCTGACCGTGAGCAGCACGGCGCGCAGCGGGTCGAACTACACGAGCGTCTCCGCCATCGGCGTCACGGGCGAATACATGGATGTTGCGGGGCGCGATCTGGAGTCCGGACGCGGCATCGTCGCCTCCGACCTCGACTGGCGCACCTACACCGCAGTCATCGGCACCGAAGTGGCGGGCGAGCTCTACGAAAACTACGACGTGATCGGCAAAACCTTTACCATGAGCGGGCACACGTTTACGATTGTTGGCCTGCTGACGGAGAGCGGCTCCAGCACGGATTCGCAGATTCTGATTCCGCTCACCACGGCGCAGCGCATTTCGGACAGCACCTCGATTTCCAACTGCTACGTGCAGGCTTCGTCCACGAACACCGTTTCGCAGGCGCAGTCGCTGACGGAACAGCTCATGCTCTCGCTGACCGGGGACGAGGACAGCTACGACGTCTACAACATGAGCGAAATTCTGGACACGATGGACGACGTCATGAGTACGCTCTCGCTGATGCTTGGCGGCATCGCCGCCATCTCGCTGCTCGTTGGCGGCATTGGCATTATGAACATCATGCTCGTCTCCGTTGCGGAGCGCACGCGTGAAATCGGCATCCGCAAGGCAATCGGCGCGCGCCGGAGCCACATTATGATGCAGTTTCTCATCGAAGCCTGCGTGCTCTCGATTCTCGGCGGGCTGATCGGGCTCGGGCTCTCCGCACTGGGCTTGCAGATCTTTGCGGCCATTGCGGACATGACGATTTCGCTCGAATGGCGCGCGGCGCTCGGCTCGCTGCTCTTCTGCGTGATCATCGGCGTAGCGTTTGGCAGCTATCCAGCCGCCAAAGCGAGCAAGATGACGCCAATCGACGCCTTGCAACGAAACTAGGCCTCCTTGCGTCTCTCTGCCAGGGGAAACGCGTGTTTCGAACCCCCGCGGGTACTGCGCCTGCGGGGCGTTTTCTTTCGTCTTATTTTGACAGGGGAAAGAGCCGCATTGTATAATGAAGCATCCGAAACAAAGGAGCATATCAACATATGTCACAGTTTTCCGGACAGTTCACCATTACAAAAAAGGACAATCTCCGCTACAACTTCTACTCCATGCGCAAGAAGCTTCTGTCCACCAGCGTTCTGGTGTTCGTCATCATTGGCGCCATGATTGGTTTTCTGCGGTATGGGCAAGGGTATGGCGTTACGTCGTCGCTGGTCAACGCGCTGATTACGGCGGTCGTCGGAACGGCGTTGCTGCTCGCCATCAATATTGTCGCAACGGTTTTGCGCATGAACAGTTTCTATAAGCAGAAAAAGCTTTCCGATTTTTCCGTAACCTTCACCGCCGACGATACCGGCATCCACGCCGTGTCCGACCGCGGCAACGCCGACTTGGAGTGGAACCGAATCGTCGCCGTTCGCGAAACGCGCAATGCGTTCTACGTCTTTATTACGGATTCCTATGCAAACGTGATGCCTAAGGATCAGTCGACCGGCGAGCAGGAGTTTGCCAAGCTTCGAAAGCTGCTCTACAAGCACGTTCCGAACAATCGCCTGAAGATCAAGGCGGCATAACCCCCATCGTCATAATCACGCAAGCACCATTAGACAGGAGAGCGTAAATGGTCTATTCCGGTCGGTTCACGATCAACAAGCAGGACAATCTGTATTACAATTTTTTCCGCATGAAGCGAAAGCTCACGGGGCTTGCCCTTATGACGTTCATTATCCTTGCGCTGCTGCTCGCGCTCGTTCGCTATGCGCAGGGCCTGCCGATTACGGACTCGCTGCTGAGCGCGTTGCTCGTCGCGGTGATCGGCACGGTGCTGATGGTTTCGCTCAACATCCTTTCCGTCGTGCTGCGCGTGAACAAGCTCTACAAAACCGGCAAGATGTCCGATTTTACCGTGTACTATACGCTGGATAAGAACGGCATCCACGCCAAGAGCGAGCGCGGGGACACGGATTTTGCCTGGAAACAGATTCTGCTCGCGCGCGAAACGAACCACGCGATCTACCTCATCGCCGGGGAAAACCGCGCAGTGGTGATCCCGAAAGGACAGATCACGAGCGATGGCGAGCTGAACACGCTGCGCACCATGCTGCATAAGTATGTCGCCGCCGGGCGGGCAAGGGTTGCGAAATAAACGAATCGAATCACAAAACAAACAAACCTGACAATTCCCTTGTCAGGTTTTTTGTTTTATACTGGGTTAATAAAGTGTTCTACGCATTCCATTTTCGTTTCAAACAGGTGTTATGAAGAACGATCGTTTGTTTCAAATCGTTTATTTATTATTAGAAAAAGGCACGCTCACCGCGCCGGAGCTGGCGCGCGCGCTGGAGGTCTCCGTCCGCACGATCTATCGCGACGTGGAGGCGCTCTCCATCGCAGGCGTTCCTGTCTACGCATCGCAGGGAAAGAACGGCGGGGTCTCGCTGCTGCCGAACTACGCGTTTGACAAGGCGCTGCTCTCGGACGACGAGCAGAACCAGATTCTCTTCGCCATTCAGAGCCTGCGCGCCGCCGAGCAACCCGTGGACGCTCTCTTGAGCAAGCTCGGCGGCCTGTTTCAAAAGGAGAACGCGAACTGGATCGAGGTGGACTTCTCCCGCTGGGGCCTCGGCAAAACGGACACGAAGAAGTTTGAATTGCTCAAGACCGCGTTGATTCAGAAACGCGCGCTGGAGATCGTCTACTGCTCCTCCAGCGGGGAGACAAACCGGCGCGTGATTCTGCCGATCAAGCTCATCTTTAAGGACAAGAGCTGGTACCTGCAGGCCTACTGCCGGATGGCGGAGAACTTTCGCGTGTTCAAGGTGAACCGAATCGTCGAACTGGCGCTGCTGGACGAGCGCTTTTCCGACCTGCCGGATGATCCGCCGCCGCTGGAGCCAAACTACATGATCGAACCCACCTACAGCCGCATTCTGCTGCGTTTTTCGCCCGCCATCGCGTTTCGCATCTACGACGAGTTCGACCGCTCCAGTATTGCACCGCAGCCGGACGGAAGCCTGATTGTGACCGCGTATTTTCCGCAGGACGGCTGGGTGGTCGGGTATCTACACTCCTTTGGCGTGGATGTGTCGATATTGGAACCCGTCGAAATGCGCGAGTTCGTCGCAAATTACGCCAAGGCCATCTGGGAGCATCACCAAAAAGAACTGGAGTAAATTTTCGTTCGCGCCTATAACATGACAGCCTTTTGTCAGGGTTTGTTTGATACCATGGCCGTATCAACAATCAACAGGAGGATAATCGATATGGAAGAACGTTTTTGCCAGAGCTGCGGCATGCCAATGGGCCCGACGGACGAACTCTACGGAACGGAAGCGGACGGCTCGAAGAGCAAGGACTATTGCAGCTATTGCTACACAAACGGCGCGTTTCCCGCGGAGTGCACCATGGAGGAAATGATTGACTACTGCGTACAGCCCATGCTCGAGAACGTGCCCGGCATGACCGAGGAAGGCGCGCGCGCCATGATGAACGAGCACTTTCCGCAGCTCAAGCGCTGGCGGGCATAACCCGTCATCAAGGATTCTTCACCGGAAAGGCAGGCAACCATGAAAGCACCGGAGACCGTCGACGTCGGCATGCTTGCCCCCTGCGGGCTGAACTGTATGCTCTGCTACCGCCATCTTGGTAAAAAGCCCTGCCTGGGCTGTCGCACACGAACCGAGGACCCGGATGCCTATCAGAGTAAATGCGTCATGCGCGCCTGCACGATGGAGCGCGGCTACTTCTCCTGCGCGGATTGCGCCGAGCGCCCCTGTAAACGGGTAAAAGCGTTTCAGAAGCGTTATATGGATGGTTATGGAGTAAACCTCTCCGCCATCGCAGAATCCGTTCAACAGGCCGGTGTTGAGGCGCACCTTCGTGCGGATCTCGCGGCGCATACCTGCCCGGACTGCGATCACCTGATCAACATTCACGACGGCATTTGCAGCGGCTGCGGACGGCAGTTCCCAATTGGAAAAGGGAGAACCGAAAAATGAACTGGAATCAGCGCTACCCAAAAGATCAGCAGCCCTCGCTCGGCGAGATCGCCTCGTTTATCGACTCTCCCCTCTGGGGCGACCTCTGCACCTGGGCGGAAGCGTCCTACGGTATTGCGCCCAAAGTTGAGCACAGCATCTGCAGCGGCGCGCCGGGCTGGAACGTGAAGTACAAGAAAGGTGGGCGCGCACTCTGCACGCTCTACCCCGACGACGGCGCGTTCACCGCGATGGTCACCGTCGGCTCAAAGGAAGTGGCAGAAGCGGATTTACTGCTGCCGACGTTTTCGGACTACCTACGCGAGCTCTACGCCCGCACATCGGCGTTTAACGGCGCGCGCTGGCTGATGATTCGCGTGAGCGACCCGCGCGTGCTGGAGGACGTAAAGACGCTGATTCGTCTTCGCGTCGCGCCCAAAGGATAAATTTACTGGTAAACATTTGTTCGCTTTTTTGCGTGTTCTTTGGTATAATGAACGCAAAAAAAGAAGCAGGTGCACCGCAGATGAAGCAGATTCAAAACTATGCCGGTTTCGTAGACGCGCTGCTTGAAGCCGGCTTTACGCTTGGCGGCGGAAACAGCGACGGCATCTTTGCGCTGATTCCCTGGAGCTGGGAAGAGGAGCCGCCGTACCCAACCCCCGTCCGCTGGCACACCGGCAATCCGGACACTGACCCCTGGGAATGGAGAATGCGCGTGCTGGATGAGCGGACGGACATTGCCTACGGCAAGGTGTTCTTCAAGAAGAGCGGGTTTATCACGCGGGACTGGGCGCCATATTTTCTCGCCGCGCGGCGCGGCAAAGCGGAGTTTGACGGCGCTTATGCGGACGGAACGCTGAGCCACGCGGCAAAGCGCATCTACAACACGGTGCTGGAATATGGCACGCTGCCGCTACACGCAATCAAGCAAATCGCGGGGTTCACCTCCGAGAACAAGAGCCGCTTTGACAGCGCGCTGACCGAGCTCCAGATGCGAATGTTTTTGACCATGTGCGGGCGGCAACAGAAGCTCTCGCAGAAGGGCGAGGAATACGGCTGGTATTCCACCGTGTTCTGCACGACGGAGCAGTTCTGGGGGGAAGAGATCTTCTCGAAAGCGGGAACGATCGCAAAGGACGACGCGATTGCGGCAATCACCAAGCAGGTGTTGATTTTAAATCCACAGGTGGAAGAGAAGAAAATCAACAAGTTTGTTTTGGGGTAAATGATTTTCGGCGTAACGCTTGCCTCCCTCGGATGAGGGAGGTGGCGCGCAGCGCCGGTGGGAGCGATAAATTCCATCGTTTTCTCTCCCTCAGTCACCTTCGGTGACAGCTCCCTCATCAGAGGGAGCCCAGCGCTTCCACGTTTCTATCACAAAAGCGGGCTTGCGCCCGCTTTTGTTGTTTGTATTCGTTTTATTCGTTAGCCGAGTTTGACCGTTGTGACAACGGTGAAGTCCGTCAGCGAAATGACGGTGAGGCCCGACTCGCCAATCACGTAGAAGTAGTTCCCAATGAACAACCCCCTGAGGTTCCAGCTCGACAGGTCCGCGGTCATGTTGACCTTTGCCGCGAGCTCAAAGCCCTTTTCCGTGTAGCGGTAGATGTAGTAGTTGCTGTCCGCCGGGAAGGCGATCAGGTTCTTTTCCGCATCCACGAGAATGGCCTTGTGGTTGCTACCGACAATCGTCCAGCTTGCGTCCACCTTTTCGGTTGCGATCTCCTTGACGTTCGACTTGTTGGTCGTGTCAAACATCGAGAGCTTTACGCCCTGCGTCGCGCCGGTCTTCTCGTCCGCACTGTAGCCAATGCCGAGCAGCAGGTTGTCCTTAAACACGTGGAGATACTCCGAGAAACCCGGAATCTTCAGCGCGTTGAGCACCCGCGGGTAGGCGGGGTTGCTCAGATCAACCGCGAACAGCGGGTCCACCTGACGGAAGGTCACAAAGTACCCGATGTCCCCGTCGAACC
>DAIRTE010000081.1:0-12684 GCA_036804025.1 Clostridia bacterium
GACATGCGGTCGGTTCCGCGCGCGCGCGCATAGGCGCAGGCGACGGGCGAATCGTTCAAGCCTTCGATGTCGTCCACGGCGCAGGCGATTTGATCCGCCTCGTCCAGCGGCAGGCCGATGGCCGCGCCCGCGGGGCTGACGTGCTTAAACGACGTTGCCGCGGGTCTACCCAACGCGGCTTTGAGCTCGCGCACAAGCTGCCAGGCGTTCAGTGCGTCCAGATAGTTGATGTAGCCCGGCTGGCCGTTGAGCACTGTAATCGGCAGTTCGCCTTGTTCCACAAAGATGCGCGCGGGCTTCTGCTGCGGATTGCAGCCGTATTTTAACGAGAGTTCCTTCATGCGCGATGATCCTCCCCTGCGTATTGATTCAGTATTCGATCCTCATACTCGCCCGTTCGGACGTCTGTATAGCGAACGTAGAGCGCAACCCGGTTTTCGGGATGCAGCGCGTTCCAGAGTGCATTCGTCAGCATGTCGATGTCGTTTGGCAGGCTGACCGGCACCGGTTCGCCGGAAAAGCTCGGAAGTCGGTCGCCGCTTGGACGGTAGGTGTGAATCAGGTGCCCCGTTCCCGCCGTCGGCTCTACGTCAAACGTCTGCCGTAGCGCGGCCGTTCCCGCCGCGTCCCCCGCTTTCAAGATGGAGAGCGTATAGGCAAACGACTCGCCAAAGCGAAGCATCCCGCTGATGCGCGGGGTAAAGTGCGGCGCGTCCGGCTCGAAGCGGCGCGTCTGCAACGCCTCGTAGAACGAACCGCCGTTTTCGATTGCATCGCAGATCGTGTCCGTCTGGTCGCCGTTCGTTACGACGGTTTCGCTTTCCAGCGTACGCAGCGGCGTGTAGAGAATCAGGCTTGGGTCGACCATGCGGTGCTCGTCCAGCACGCGGATAGCGAGGTCGTCGCCGGTTTTCTCCAGCGCGCGGTTGCGGCTGTTCGCGCTGCGCCCCATGATGAAGTACGCCAGCGCGGCGTGCGTTCCGTTCGGGCAGAGCCCGAGCAGAATGCCGCGGCCGGGGTACGGATTGTCGCAAAATACATCCGAAAGCTTACTTGGTTCCATGCGTGTGTTTCGTCTCCTCTTGTTTGATCCGCTCCGCGCAGAGCAATTCCGTCGCGGCGGGCAGCAGCTGCCACTCCGCCTGCTCCATGACGCGCTGCTGTAGCATACTCGGCGTGTCGCCCGGCAGCACGGGCACGGCTTTCTGCATCAGAATCCGCCCGCCGTCCGGCACCTCGTTGACCATATGCACCGTGGCGCCCGTCTGTGTTTCTCCCGCGGCGAGCACCGCTTCGTGCACCTTGATTCCGTAAAACCCTCTGCCGCAATACGCTGGAATCAGCGCGGGGTGCACGTTGAGGATTCGGTCAGGATACCGAGCTACAAACGCCGCACTCAAAATCTGTAGAAACCCCGCGAGCACGACTACGTCGATTTCGTGCGTCGCCAGAATCGCGAGCAGCTCCCGTTCAAACGCCTCCCGCGAGCCGAGCTGCGCCCGATCCGCCGTTGCAGTCTCGATTCCGGCGGCTCTCGCCCGCTCCAGCGCGAACGCACCCGCCTTGCTGGAGACGACCAGCGCGAGCGTGCCGCTTTGCAGCCGCCCCGCCGCCTCGGCGTCGATCAGTGCCTGCAGATTTGTGCCCCCGCCGGACACCAGAACGGCAATTCGCTGCTTCAGCAAAACGAAACGCCCTCCCCGCCCGAAACGACCTCACCCATCGGATACGCCTCCACGCCGTCGGCCTGCAAGAGTGCGATGGCGCGATCCACTTGCGCGGCGGGCACCGTCAGCGTCATGCCGACGCCCATGTTGAACGTGCCAAACATATCCCGTTCGTCCAGCGCGCCCAGCGAGCGCAGCAGGTCGAAGACCGGCAGCACGCGCACGAGCTTTCGCTCAATGCGAACCGAAAGCCCAGCCGGAATGCTGCGCGGAATGTTTTCGTAGAAACCGCCACCGGTGATGTGCGCTATCGAGTGCACCTCGACCTGCTGCATCAGCTTCAGTACGGGTTTTACGTAGATGCGCGTCGGGGTCAGCAGCGCCTCGCCGAGCGGTTTGCCCAGCTCCGGCTGGTAGGTTTCCAGCGCCGCGCGATCCATCGAAACGAGTTTTCGCACCAGCGAAAAGCCGTTGGAGTGCACGCCGGAGGAGGCGAGCGCAATCAGTACGTCCCCCGCCGCTACGCGACTGGTGTCCAGCAGCGCGCTTTTTGCGACACTGCCGACGCAGAACCCCGCGAGATCGTATTCGCCTTCGGGATAAAACCCCGGCATCTCGGCGGTCTCGCCGCCGATGAGCGCGCAGCCCGCCTGACGGCAGCCGTCCGCAACGCCTTTGACGATGCCCGCGGCAACCTCCGGAACCAGTTTTCCCGTTGCGATGTAGTCTAAAAAAAAGAGAGGGCTCGCGCCATGGCAAACCACGTCGTTGACGCACATTGCCACGCAGTCGATCCCGACCGTGTCGTGCTTGTCCAGCGCAAAGGCCAGCTTGAGCTTGGTGCCGACCCCGTCCGTGCCGGACACCAGCACGTTTTCCCCATACTCGTAAAACCCGCCAAACGAGCCGAGCGTACTCATGACATGCTCGTTAAACGTGGATTCGGCGTATTGCTTCATGCGCTTGACCGCCTCATACCCCGCGGTAACGTCTACGCCAGCCTCCTGATAGGTCAGTGCCATGTCGATCTCCTTGTCGGTTCAAGTCTTATTTCTTCAGACAATTTTTCTTGCCGCATTTCGAAGGTTCGCCAACGTCCTCCGGGTACTTCCCGCTGAAGCATCCGGCGCAGAAGTTGCAGGCCGCGCCCTCGACGGTGGAATACAGATCCTCCATGCTCAAATAGCTCAGCGAGTCCGCACCAATGAACTTTCGAATCTCCTCGACGGAATGGCTCGCGCCAATGAGCTGCTCATGGGAAGATGTGTCTATGCCGAAGTAGCAGGGGCTCGTCACCGGCGGCGAACTGATGCGCAGATGCACCTCTTTTGCGCCCGCCGTCTTGAGCATATCGACGATGTATTTGCTCGTCGTTCCGCGCACAATGGAATCGTCCACGAGCAGCACGCGCTTTCCGCGCACGTTTCGCTTGAGCGCGCTGAGCTTGAGCGATACGCCGCGCTCGCGCCGATCCTGCGAAGGTTCAATGAACGTCCGCCCCGTGTAGCGATTTTTCGAAAGCGCAATGGTCAGCGGCAACCCCGCCTGGCGCGCGTAGCCCATGGCCGCGGGCAGCGCGGAGTCCGGCACGGCGGCCACCACGTCCACATCCGCAGGGGAGGAAATCGCGAGCAGCTCGCCCGCGCGCTCCCGCGCCCGATGGACGGAGATTCCGTCGATGTCCGAATCCGGACGGGCAAAATAGACGTATTCAAAGATGCAAAGCGCCGTTTCGGAAGCATGCGCCGCCGGATGGGACTTGAGCGCATGCCCTTCCGCAACAACGATCTCGCCGGGGCGCACGTCGCGAATGAACTCCGCGCCAATCGTGTCGAACGCGCAGGACTCCGAGGCGAGCGCATAGGCGCTGTCGATCTTACCCAGCGCGAGCGGGCGCATGCCCTTCGGGTCGCGCACGCCGATGAGCTGATCCTTCGTCATCAGCACGAGCGCGTAGCTGCCCTTCATCCGTTCGGACGCCTTGGCGATGCCTTCGACCAACCCGTGCTTGCTGTACTTTGCGATCAGCGCGGCAATGACCTCGGAGTCGATGGTCGTTTGAAACGAAACGCCGTCCTGTTCCAGCTCATTTCTTAGTTCCCGCGCATTGATGATGTTTCCGTTGTGCGCCAGCGCGATTTGCCCCGCGGGCGTGTCAAACAGCACCGGCTGCGCGTTGACGAGCAGGCTGTCCCCCGTCGTCGAATACCGCACGTGCCCGATGGCGAGATTTGAGCCGCCGAGGCCGGAAAGCTCGTCGCAGAACAGCCCGCTGACCAGGCCCATCTCCTTGCGGCAGTCGATGCGCCCGTCCCGCGAAATCGCGATGCCCGCGCTCTCCTGCCCGCGATGCTGCAGGGCAAACAGACCGTAGTAGGTCGCTTCGGCGGCGTTGATTCCGCTGCCGTTGCAATAAATTCCAAAAACGCCGCACTCCTCCTGCATACTGTCCAGCCGGGGTTTCAGCCGGTCGTATGGTTTGGGCAAGCGAATTCGAAGCGGCATATTATTCTCCCATCAACCGGCGGATGATTTCGCGGTAGGCTTCCTCCACCTCGCCAAGATCCTGGCGGAAGCGGTCCTTGTCAAGCTTTTTGCCCGTCGCCTTGTCCCAGAAGCGGCAGGTGTCCGGCGAAATCTCGTCCGCGAGGATCACGTTACCGTCAAAGCGGCCAAACTCGAGCTTAAAGTCGATCAGCTCGATGCCGAGGTTCCAGAGGTACTCGCGCAGAATGTCGTTGATGGCGAAGGAGTATTTCTGTACCTGCTCCATCTCCGCGTCGGTCGCGAGGTTCAGCGCGCGAATGTAGTAGCTGTTGATGAACGGATCGCCCAGCGCGTCGTTCTTGTAGCTGTACTCAAGAATCACGCTGGAAAGGCTGGTTCCCTCGGCAACGCCCATGCGCTTGGAAAAGCTGCCCGCGGCGCGGTTGCGAACAATGACCTCGACCGGCAGAATCTCCACGCGCTTCACCGCGGTCTCCCGGTCGGAAAGCTGTTCCACAAAGTGCGTCGGAATACCCTTGCTCTCCAGCAGGCGGAAGAAGTGGTTGGACACCTTGTTGTTCACCACGCCCTTGCCGGTGATCGTGCCCTTCTTGAGTCCGTTAAACGCCGTTGCGTCGTCCTTGTAGTCGACGATGACGATCTTTGGATCGTCGGTCGCGTATACGCGCTTTGCCTTGCCCTCGTAGATCTGTTCCAGCTTTTTCATAACGCCTCTATCTCCTTTTGCAGCGCGGCGTCCGCTTCGGCGGTCTTCGCCGCGAGCGCGCGCATATATTGATTCAGTTGTTCCGAGAGTGCCTCGTCCGAGAGCGCGAGAATGCGAATGGCGAGCAGCGCGGCGTTCGCGGCGCCGTCGATGGCGACGCACGCAACGGGTACGCCCTTTGGCATCTGCGCGGTGGACAACAGTGCGTCCAGCCCGCCGAGATCGCTTGAGCGAACGGGCACGCCGATGACCGGCAGGCGCGTATGCGAGGCAACCACGCCCGCGAGGTGCGCCGCTTTTCCCGCAATCGCGAGAATGACGCCGTAGCCTTCGTCCGCCGCGCCTTTTGCAAACGCGGCCGTCTGCTCCGGCGAGCGGTGCGCGGAGAGTACGCGCAGCTTGGCGGGCACGCCAAACTCCCGAAAAACAGCAAGCGCTTCCTTCGCAAGCGGCGCGTCGGAAGCGCTCCCCATGATAATTGCAACCTGATTCATTGTCCCGTTCCTCCGTCTAGCCCAAAATCCACCCCAAAGGGCGCGTTAAAACTTCATTCTGAGCAGGGTATGCTGAATCACTCCGCCCACGTAATATTGGGGGGAGTAGAGCATCGGCATGCCTTCCTTGTCGTAGTCCAGCTCGTCGAGATACAGTAGCGGCGTCCCTTCCGAAACCTGAAACAGCTTCGCCAGCGCGGCGTCCGCAACGGCGGGCCGCACCTCGGTGAGATCCATATGCGCTTCGAGGCCGCAGAACTGTTTGAGAAACGAAAAGATCGGCTTTTGCAGATCCGTTTCGGTGTATTCCTTCTTCTTGATCAGCGAGACGGGGATATAGTCCTCGCAGTAGATCACGGGCTTCTTGTCTGCGCCAATGAGCCGAACGACGCGCAGCACCGGTTCCCCGGCGTTGATCGCCAGATGTGCGGCTACCGTCTCTGTCGCCGCCACCGTTTCGTGGGTCGAGAGCAGAAGGCTCGGCTCGTGGCCGGACTCCTTGATCATCTCCATGAACTCGATCTCCATGTCCATGCGCACCTTCACGGCCAGCACGTGGCGGTTGATGACGGTGCCTACGCCCTGATGCCGGCTGATGAACCCCTCGCGTTCGAGCTGCGCAAGGCTGTCCCGCAGTTGGGTACGGCTGATGCTCAGCCGCTCAGCGAGCACGCCTTCCGGCGGGAGCTTGCCCGAATAGCGGTAGGCGCCTTCCTTGATCTCCCGCAACAGCCTGCTTCGCACGCTCTGCAGCTGAATGGACTCGCTCATATCGCTTGCGCCTCCTTGTCGTACCAATTGGTATTACCTTTTCGTACTACCAATTTAGATACGATAATAGCACAGCGTAGCACTTGTGTAAAGGAGTCAGCGCCAGTAAAAGTAACTTTATTTCTGTTTTTTCCAAAAAAGAAGCGGGCGATCCCGTTGTTCGGAATCGCCCGCTTTTTACTCCATCCATTTGGCTTAGAGTTCGACATACCCTTCAAAATTCTTGCGTGCGTCGCCGGTCATAAACACGCCTTCGTCCGTGTAGCGCACCAGCAGGTCGCCGCCGCGTAGGTGCACGGTGACGTCCTCATCCTTCTTACAGAAGCCGTTTTCCACCGCCGCAACCACCGCCGCGCATGCGCCCGTTCCGCAGGCGAGCGTTTCGCCGCTGCCGCGCTCCCAAACGCGCATCTTGAGCGTATGCGCGTTGAGCACGGAGACAAACTCCGTGTTGACGCGCTCCGGAAAGAGCTTTGCGTTCTCAATCTCCGGCCCAACCGTCTCGAGATCGACCAGATCCGGATTGTCGCAGAACACGACGCAGTGCGGATTGCCCATCGACACGCAGGTGATCTTGTACTCCCGGTTTTCAATTGTCACCGGGCGCGAGAGCACGCGCTCGCCGTCGAGCAGCACGGGCACTTTCTCCGGCGCGAGT
This sequence comes from Clostridia bacterium, assembly GCA_036804025.1. Classification (GTDB taxonomy): domain Bacteria; phylum Bacillota; class Clostridia; order Christensenellales; family CAG-138; genus UBA7703. Next base: position 6,805 of record DAIRTE010000081.1, read on the forward strand.
TCCGCTAGCCCCATGTCCACAGTGACGGACTTGACCTTGCCCCCGCGAATGTAGAGGCGCAGGTTCTTGATTCCGCTCGCCGTTTCGATTGTGATCTGGTCGGAGGTCACGTATTCGTTGTCGTAGAGATATTTACCGACACAACGAATTCCGTTTCCGCACATCTTGCCCTCGCTGCCGTCGCGGTTGAAGATTCGCATCCGCGCGTCCGCGCAGGAGGAAGGCTCAATCAGAATCACGCCGTCCCCGCCGATTCCCTGGTGCCGCCCGGAGAGCTGAACGCTCAGCGACTCCGGCGAATCCACCGGCTGGCCGAAGCAGTCGAAGTAGATATAGTCGTTGCTCGTGCCGTTCATCTTGACGAACTGGAGCTTCATCTTCTCCGTGCGCATGTGGTTGATGTCCACGAGCTCCGTGGTTTTCTGCGTATAGCGGCTCTTGAGGCTGTCCGCCAGCGCGTTTGCGGTGTCAATCGAGGTGATGCAGGGAATCGAGCGCTCGATGGCCTTGCGGCGAATCTTTACGCTGTCCCGCGAGGGCAGCCGCCCCTTCGTGGAGGTCGATATGATGTAGTCCACCTTGCCGCTTTCGAGCAGCGCCATGATGTTGTCCTCGGACTCGTGAATCTTGTTCACCTCTTGCACGGTCATGCCCGCCGCGCGGAGAACCTCCGCCGTGCCCTTGGTTGCATAGAGCGAAAAGCCCATCTCGAAAAAGCTGCGCACCGCGTCCGTAATCTCCACCTTGTCGCTGTCCCGAACGGTCACGAGCAGGCCGCCGCGCCGCCGCATCTTGTAGCCCGCGGCAACGAGACCCTTGTAGAGCGCTTCCTCGCGCGTCTTGCCGATGCCGAGCACCTCGCCCGTGGACTTCATCTCCGGGTCGAGCAGAATGTCCACGTCCGTGAGTTTTTCAAACGAGAACACCGGCACCTTCACCGCGACATACGGCGGGGTTTTGTAGAGTCCTGTGCCGTAGCCCATGTCCCGCAGGCGTTCGCCGAGCATGGCGCGCGTCGCGAGGTCGACCATCGGTACGCCCGTCACCTTGCTGATGTATGGCACGGTGCGCGACGAGCGGGGATTGACCTCGATGACGTAGATTTCGTTCTCGTAGATCACATATTGAATGTTCACGAGCCCCTGCGTGTTCAGCGCGAGCGCGAGCTGGCGCGTGTGCTCGACGATCCGCTCAATCAAAGGTCCGCTGAGGTTCCACGCGGGATACACCGCAATCGAGTCTCCGGAGTGCACCCCCGCGCGTTCAATGTGCTCCATGATGCCGGGAATTAAGATCTCCTCGCCGTCGCAGATCGCGTCCGTTTCGATCTCCACGCCCATAAGGTACTGATCGACGAGAACGGGCTTGTCGATTGCGTGCCGCAGGATAATCTGCATGAACTCGCGGGCGTCCTCGTCCCCAAACGCGATGTTCATGTTCTGTCCGCCGAGCACGTAGGAAGGCCGAATCAACACGGGGTAGCCGAGCTCGTTTGCGGCGGCAATCGCCTCCTCCTCGGTATAGACCGTGCGCCCGCGCGGACGCTTGATGTGGAGCGACTCCAGCAGCGCGTCGAAGCGCGCGCGATCCTCCGCCATGTCGATGCTGTCCGCAGGCGTGCCAAGGATGCGAATGCCGTTTGCCACGAGCGCGCGCGTGAGCTTAATCGCCGTCTGCCCGCCGAATGCAACGACCACGCCGTAGGGCTGCTCGGTTGCGATGACGTTCATCACGTCCTCCGGCGTGAGCGGTTCAAAGTAGAGCCGGTCGGCGGTGTCAAAGTCCGTAGAGACCGTCTCCGGGTTGTTGTTGACGATGACGACCTCATAACCCGCCTTCTTCAGCGACCAGACGCAGTGCACGGAAGCATAGTCAAACTCAATGCCCTGGCCGATGCGAATCGGCCCGGAGCCAAAGACGATCACGCGTTTCTTTCCCGTGTCGTGCTGCTTTATGAACCGCTCCGCCTCGTTGACGCAGCCGTAGTCCGCGTAAAAGTAGGGCGTCTGCGCCTCAAACTCCGCCGCGCAGGTATCGACCATGCGATACCCCGCAGAGAGGTGCTTGCGAACCTTTCCGCCGGAGATGCGCTCCAGTACCGTGTCTGGATAGCCGAGCTTTTTGCCCTCCAAGTATCGTTCGTCGTCGAGACCTTCTCTTTTGAGCGTCCGCTCAAACTCCGCGAGCAGGCGCAGTTTGTTCAGAAACCAGCGGTCAATCGTCGTGATTTCGGCGATCTCGTTTGCCGAAATGCCGCGCTTGAGCGCCTCGAACACCACGAACAGCCGCTCGTCGTCGCAGTTTTTCAGCAGCGCGCGAACCTCGTTGTCGGAGAGTTTGCTTAAGCGGGGCAGATTGAGGCTGTCGAGCGAAAGCTCCGCGCCGCGCACGGCCTTGAGAATCGCCTGTTCAAAGGTTGGGCCAATCGCCATCACCTCGCCTGTCGCCTTCATCTGCGTGCCGAGCGTGCGCTTGGCGTAAACGAACTTGTCAAACGGCCATTTCGGCAGCTTGACGACCACGTAGTCCAGCGCGGGTTCGAAACATGCGGAGGTCTTGCCCGTGACCGCGTTTTGAATCTCGTCCAGCGTGTAGCCGACCGCAATCTTTGCCGCGACCTTCGCAATGGGGTAGCCCGTCGCCTTGGAGGCCAGCGCAGAGGAGCGGGACACACGGGGGTTGACCTCGATGACCGCGTATTCAAAGCTATTTGGGTTGAGCGCAAACTGGCAGTTGCAGCCGCCCTCGATGCCGAGCGAATCGATAATCTCGCGCGTGGCCGAGCGCAGCATCTGGTATTCGCGATCGGCGAGTGTGACCGCCGGGGCAATGACGATGCTGTCCCCGGTGTGGACGCCCACGGGGTCGAAGTTTTCCATGCTGCAGATCGTAATCACGTTTCCGTTTGCGTCCCGCATGCCCTCGAACTCGATCTCCTTCCAGCCGGAGACGCAGCGCTCCACGAGAATCTGCGTAATCGGCGAAAGGCGCAGGCCGTTTTGTGCAATCTCGGCAAGCTCCTCGCGCGTCTGCGCAATGCCGCCGCCGGAACCGCCGAGCGTGAACGCGGGGCGGACGATGACCGGGTAGCCGATCTCCTCCGCAAATGCGAGCGCGTCCGGCACCTCGTTTACCACCTTGGAGGGGATCACCGGCTGGCCGATGGAGAGCATCGTATCCTTAAAGAGCTGGCGATCCTCCGCCTTGTCAATCGTCTCCGGCTTTGCGCCGAGTAACGTTACGTTGTGCGCCGCGAGAAAGCCGGACTTGGCAAGCTGCATGGAGAGCGTCAACCCCGTCTGTCCGCCGAGCGTGGAGAGCAGGCTGTCCGGCTGTTCCTTTTCGATGATGCGCTCTATCGTCGTCAGCGTCAGCGGCTCAATGTAGATGCGATCCGCCATCGCCTGATCGGTCATGATCGTTGCGGGGTTCGAGTTCACGAGAATGACCTCCAGCCCCTCCTGCTTGAGTGCGCGGCAGGCCTGCGTGCCCGCGTAGTCAAACTCCGCCGCCTGCCCAATGACAATCGGCCCCGAGCCAATGACCATTACGCGGTGAATGTTCGGATTCAGTGGCATTTCGCTTCTCCTTTCCCGTCCGCCTGTGCTTGCCGTTGTTCCTTGTTCCGGTCAATGCGGGCAAGGAAGCGGTCAAAGAGAAACCGTGTGTCGAGCGGCCCGCCGCAGGCCTCCGGATGAAACTGAACGGAGAACGCGTCGATGTCCGTATACTCCATTCCCTCGCAGGTGCCGTCGTTGAGGTTGAGAAAGCTCGCCTTAGCGTTCTTTGGCAGCGATTCGTCGAGGCAGACGGCGTAGCCGTGGTTCTGGCTCGTGATGTAGACCTTTCCGGTGCCGGTTTCCTGCACCGGTTGGTTCGCGCCGCGGTGGCCGTACTTGAGCTTGTTGGTGCTGCCTCCGCGCGCGAGCGCGAGCAGCTGGTGACCAAGGCAAATGCCAAAGATCGGTACGCCGGACTCGCAGAGCTTTGCCAACTCGCGAATGATGCCCGTGTTCTCCGCTGGGTCGCCGGGGCCGTTCGAGAGCATGATTCCATCCGGCTTGTGCGCGAGAATCTCCTGTGCCGTTGCCCGCGCGGGCATGGAGACGACGTTGTAGCCGCGCTTGACCAGCTCACGCGCAATGTTTCGCTTTGCGCCAAAGTCCCAGAGGGCGATCGTCCGCTCAATCCCCGCGTTCCGTTCGATCGTCGGATATTCACAGCTGACCGACTCCACCGCGCGCTCAATTCGAAAGGCGCGGAGCTGCTCCAGCGTCTTTGCGTCCGTCTTCGGCTCGTCCGCAATGATTGCGTTCATCACGCCGTATTCGCGGATGATCTGCACGAGCTCGCGCGTGTCGATGTCGTAGAGCCCTACGATGCCGTGCTGGAATAAAAAAGTGTCAAGGTCCTCTTCGCTGCGAAAGTTCGAAGGGTCTTGACACCAGGAACGAACAATATATGCGCCAAGCGCCGGGGCGCCGCTTTCAAAATCCGCCGGAATGACGCCATAGTTTCCAATCAATGGAAACGCCTGAACGACCATCTGTCCGAAATAGCTGGGATCCGTGAGCGTCTCCAGATATCCGGTCATGGACGTTGTAAACACAATTTCGGCGGTTACCTCGCCGCCCGCGCCGAATGCCTTTCCCTGAAACACGCGCCCGTTTTCAAGGGTTAAATATCTCGCGCCTGCCATGCATTTCCTCCCTGTCCGCGCCATACTCGTTGTGCCGCGGGGCGCTCGTAAGCGGCCCCCCGTTTGCTTTTATCGTGTATGATAGCACAAAAAAAGAGTGATGCAAAGCTAAATTATATTTATGCTAGAAACATTTATATTTATGCGTTATTCTCGCATGAATCCTCAATTATCGCCCAAATATTGGCGTTTCTTTTTCTCGTATATGCTTATACATATTGCATGCTCGAACTTGCCAGCCTGCATTTTTACCGCTTTTTCCGGCCACGGATCGCGAGATATGCCCCAATGGCTGCAGCCAGCACCGCCCCCGCCGTCAAGCCGACCAACAGCACCCGACGATCCGGCGTATCGCCCGAATTTGCGAATGATTCCGTATGCTCCGGTTCCATTGGCGTGCCCGCCGGCGTTGGCGCGGGCGCAGGCGTGGCGAAGGACGCCGAAGGAACATAGTTGCTCAAATTGCTTGGGTCGATGTGCTCCATTAAGTCGTTCTTGCCCGTGTCCGCGCCGACCGACGAAAACGCGAGGCCGAAGTCGCTGAGCCGATAGAACCCGTCGTTGCGAACCCGATAATGGTCTATCTTTACCTGTGATTTGTGCTCGGCAAACGCGGCGGTTGCGACCTCCATCACGTTCCGTCCGCCAAGCGCGGGCAGCGGCCGATAGACGTCCAGCGTCAGTTTGTTCTCCGGGTAGAGGTGCAGGTAGAGCTTTTTCACCTGAAATGTGCCAAACTCCTTTGCGGAAGCCGGATCGTATGTTGCGTCCGCCGCGAGGGACACCGCGTCGCGAACCGCGCGGGAAACGTTGATGTGCTGCCAGTGCCCGTACTCGCCGTTTTCATCCTGCGTCACGACGAGCTCCGGCTTATAGCGGCGCAAAACCGAAACGTAATATGCCGTCAGCGCGTCGACGGAGAACTCCTTTCCCCTTCGGTATTGCTCCTTGGGCAGCAGGTTCGGGAATCCCGCGAACAGCGGGTGGTTTCTTAGCCCCATTGCCCAGGCGCCGTTGAGCGCCTCATCGCAGCGGTAGCGAATGCTGCGCGTTGCGGTATACAGAATTGTGCCGTTCAACCCGCGCGAGGCCCCAAGCAGCGGTACAATCGCGCCTAAAAACAGAATGTCGTCGTCCGGATGCGTCGCAATCACGAGATAGTCGAGCTTTTCCGGCGTCGG
>DAIRTE010000082.1:0-12389 GCA_036804025.1 Clostridia bacterium
CGATATTGCACCGCAAGCGCGGGGCGCTTTTCGTGCAGCGGCGACTTCCCATCCTACTGCCACTTAACGCGCAATATCTACTCTACCTTCGTTTTTGGGGGCTTGTGCTTCGCTCGAACAATCGAACCTGGCACGAACTGATTATATACGAAAAACCCGCCGTCGAACAGCGGAATTTATTCTTGCGGAAGGCGAGGCCGAAGTCCCGCGTCAAACACGACGTTTGCCACATCGGAATAGTGGTTCAGCGTGTAAAGATGAATGCCGTCCGCGCCTTCCTGCAGGAAGCGGCGCACGAGATCCACGGTAAACGCATGCCCGGCTTCGTGAAAGGATTCCTCGCTCGCGCCATAGCGTCCAACCAGCGCGGAAACCTCCGCCGGAATCGAACAGCCGTTGCTGAGCGTCATGCGCACGAGTCCGTCTTTTTTCAATAAGGGGAGCACGCCGACTAGAATCGGCAGGCGTACGCCGCGCGCATAAGCACGGTCACGAAAGCGCAGATAGCTTTCCACGCTGTAGCAAAGTTGCGAGAGCAGATAGGATGCGCCCGCTTCCTGCTTCAGCAGCAGCGCATCAATATCCTGTTCCAACGTTTCGGCAAGCAAGTGCTTTTCCGGATAGCAGGCGCCTGCAATGCAGAACTGAACGGTTTGCGAGCGTATGAACGAAATCAACTCGTTCGCGTGCGTAAAATCTCCATGCGTCTGTTCCACCCCGGCGGGGAAATCTCCGCGCAGTGCGAGCAGGTTTTCCACACCAGCGGCAGCATATTCCGAGATTGCCTGCAGCACGTCCTCGCGGCGGTTGCCAATGCAGGTGTAGTGCGACAGCGCCTCGCAGACGCCGCTCTTTTGAATGCTTGAAACAACCTCCAGATTACGCCCTTTGTTGGAGCCCATCGCGCCGTAGGTGCAGCTGATGAAGTCCGGCGAGAGCCGGTTCAGCTGTTTCAACGTGTCGAGCAACGGCTCAATCGGCTTGTCTGACTTGGGCGGAAAGACCTCGAACGAGAGCGTTTTCTGTTGTCGAATTCGTTCAATCAGCTTCATTTGTCAGTCATCCTCGCGTGGAAACGCCATGGCGTCCACGTAATAGTCGGTAAATGATTTGTTGAGCGTCAGTTCCAGATACGCGGTTTCGCGGGCAAGTAACTCGCTATGTTCGAACAGCTCGAAATTGCGGACGTAGAGCTTCGCGCCTTCGCCAGCGGCGTTGCCAATGGACTCAACGCTGTTTTGCAGTTCACGCGGCAGCAGCCCGATGTCGCAGAGCGCCTGCGCGGAGATATGCGCGCCGAACGCACCGGCCAGTAACGTGCGCTGCACCTGATTTGCCGTCAAGCCAAGTTCGTGCAGCAATACTTCGATTCCCGCGCGCATCGCGGCCTTTCCGAGTTGCAACTCGCGCACATCCTTTTGCGTGAGCAAGAGTGGTTTGTCGCCCTCCGTGATTCGGAAGGTCTTCATTCCGTTCTCCAGCGTCAGCACCCGTTCGCCTAGAGCCGCTTTGCTGTTGAGTTTTCCGCTTTCCTCAACGACGTCCAGATTCGAAAGCAGCGCGCAGAGTTCGATCAATCCGCTGCCGCAGAGCCCGATTGCCGGAGCCGAATCCACAGTGGAATACCGAAAGGAGTCAGCCTCGAGCCAAACATGATCCACCGCGCCGGAAACCGCGCGCATGCCGCAGGAAATGTTTGCGCCCTCGAAGGCGGGGCCTGCGGCAGTGGAGCAGCAGACGCGGCGCGTTCCGTCGGTCAACGCGAGTTCACCGTTTGTGCCAATGTCCAATAGCAGCGTCGGCTGATTCAGCGTATCAAACGCGGTAGCACTCAGGCAGGCAACCGTATCCGCGCCGACGAATCCGCCAACCACGGGGGCGAGAAGAAGCTTTGCATCCGCTCCTGCATGAATGCCAAGCGATTTGGCAGGGACGATTTGGCGTTCGGATCGATGCGGCTCGTAAGGGGCACGCACGAGCTGCTCCAGCGGATAGCCCAGCAGCAGATGGTGCATCACCGTATTTCCAACGAGGGAAAGAAGCGAAACGTTCGACGCGGTTCTTCCGCAATCGGCGCAAACACGCGCAATCAGCTCGTCGAGCGCCTGTACAACACAGGTTTGCAGCGCGAGCGGTTCCTCGCTGGTCAGCGCGTAGTTGGCGCGGGCAATCACGTCCGCACCATAAGCGGCTTGCGGGTTTTGCATACCACGAACTGAAAGCTGTTCGCCGGTTTTCGCATCGATTAGATAGCAGACGATGGTTGTCGTTCCGAGATCAAACGCGGCAAAGCAGGCGTTGTCCTGCTTACAGTCCGCCTCGGGATACGGCGCAAACGGAACCACGCGCGAAACGCCTTCGTTTAGCGAGCGAAGGGCGGCTTCGTTGGTTCTCGATATGGTACAGTCGGCGAGCACCGGCGATTGACAGGCGAGCACGCGCTCGGTTAGACCGTTTTGCGTTCGCAGTACCGCGCATTTTCCGCAGGTTCCGTTTCCGCCGCAGGGAGCGTCAAAAAAAACGCCCGCGCGTTTCGCCGCGTCTGTGAGCAGCGTCCCGTTTGGAACGCTGATTTCCACCTGCTCCGGCAAGAAAACGATGCGATGCGTCATAATAAGAATCCGTTTCTGTTATGCAACGAACGATTTGGCGAGGGTTGCGGCGGTTGCGGCGTCCGCCGCAAAGCCATCCGCGCCAATCTGGCGGGCAAGCTCTTCCGTAATCGGCGCGCCGCCGACCATCACGCGAAAGCTTGCGCGATTGTCCAGCTGGTTGATGTCGCTGACGATTCCGCGCATCGCGGGGATGGTCGTCGTCAGCAGCGTCGAAAGCGCGACCACGCGAACGTCGTCGTTCTCCGCAATCGCCTGTAAAAACCGCTCGGATGGCACGTCAATGCCAAGGTCGATCACCTCAAACCCGGCGCTCTCAATCATCATGGCAACCAGGTTCTTGCCAATGTCATGCACGTCTCCGCTGACCGTGCCGATGACGACCTTGCCGTTGGCAGCGGTTGCATTCTTCGAAAGATAAGGCTTGAGCGCGTCAACACCTTTTTTCATGGTGCGTGCGGAGATCAGCATCTCCGGAACAAACGCTTCGCCGCGGCTGAACCGGTCGCCGATCACGCCCATGGCATGGACCATTCCGGTGTTGAGAATTTCCAGTGGATTCTCTCCGGCGGATACCGCTTCCAATACCATGTCCGATATCATTTTCACTTTGCCTGTTTCAATAGCAACAGCAATCTCTTCAATTTTTGTCATGTTGACAGCCTCCAGAGGATCGACTCGCAAACGATGCGATTGGATCCATACGTTTAATTTCATCGATGGATCGATTCGTAAATACACGATTTGATCCATACTTTTGATTTTATCTATTGTAATACACACGCACTGTAAGAACAATGCCTGATCCGGATTGCAGCGTTATTTTGAGCCTAAGCGACCCTCGCGAAAGGCCGTGATGTAATCCATGCAGTATTCGTCCTCGCCCAACAGCGCGCGCGTTGCGTGCAGCAGGCCCATGAGTTCGCGATCAAGCGGATTGAGAATCGCGCTGTCCATGCCCACCTGCATGGCCAACACAAGGAATGCGCGGTTGATCAGCGAGCGCTCCGGCAAACCGAAGGATACGTTAGACAACCCGCTGACGATGTGCACTTTGTTGGAGCGCTTTCGAATCTCCCGCACGCAACCCGCAAAGGTTTCAAACGCCGTTTCCTCCGTCGCGAGCGAATGCAGCACAGGGTCGATGAGCAGCCTGCTTTCGTCGATGTTGTATTGCTTCGCCGCAGTAAGAATGCGCTCGAATAGCTCCATACGGCCTTCCACCGAGTCCGGAACGCCCGCATTCGAGCAAAGCAGCGCAACAAACTTCCACTCGGTGTCCGCGAGCAGGGGGAAGAGGGTTTCGATCTTACCCGCTTCAAGCGAAACGGAATTGATAATTCCCGGACGGCTGCAGAATGGCAGCACGGTTGCAATCGTGTTCGGATTGGGCGAATCGAGGCAAATGGGCAGTGAGGACGCGCTTTCCGCAATCTTAATCAGCCAGCGGAGTGTTTCCGCTTCGTGCTCGCCGTCCGCCGCACAGAGATCGAGATAATCCGCGCCCGCCTGTTCCTGCTGGAGTGCAAGGTCTTTTAAATACGCTTCGTCCCGGCTGTTGATTGCCTCCGCCGTGCGTTTGATGAAACCGTTCATCTTTTCGCCGATGATGATCATAACTTTCTCCCGATTTAAATAAGGTTGGATATTCGTATTCCATTTTCGCAATCATACCAAATCGGATTTGATTTCTAAATACCACATTGCATTGACATTTATTTCGGAACATCCTACACTGTGTAGCAGGAGAAGTGATGCTATGATTCGAAAAGAGTTTATTGTAAGCGAGCTGAAATACCGATTCCTGCAGGTAGAGCACTCGATTCAGCATCCCGAGCAGGCGGTCAATCGACCGTTGTTCTTTGAAAACAACGGTCGGCGCTTCAGCGCGCGCATCATTGTCTGCACGGCGGACGAGCTCAACGAGCTGGAGGATATGGATCAGCCGGCGCCGCTGTTCCTCTGCATTGGGCAGCCGGATCTGCATGTGTTTGAGCATCTCGATCTTTGCATTTTCTCGGAATCCGTGAATCCGCTTGCGCTCTTTAATTTCGTTCAGCGGCTCTTTGATCGCTTGGACGAATGGCGGCAGCGCCTGAAGGAAATTGCCGAAACCAGCGCGGACGTCGCGTTACTGCTGGACGGGGCAGCGGGGATGCTGCAAAACCCGCTTTGGCTCTGCGACGCAAAGTGCCATGTTATCTCCGAGGCAGAGCGCTACAGTGCGGAGCGAAAGCAGCTCGACCTAACGGAATCGTACAAACTGTTGGAAGAGTTCATTCATCAGCCGTCAAAATCGGAAACTGATATTCTGCGCCTTCCGGGCAACGGCGGGCCGGAACTCGCGGTTTCCCGCATTACGGCCTCCGGCGCACGGTTTGCGCTGATCTGCGCGGCAAGTGAGCGCGCGTTCTATGGCAGCGACGAAGTCGTGTTTGAGCATTTGAGTGGCTATGTCAAGCTCATGCTCTCCGAGCGCAAGCTCTCCATTCGTGCGCTTCGGCAGCGGCCGGAGAACGAACAGATTGAGCCGCTGCTGCGCGCTTTGTTTGAGCAATCGCAGCCGGACACCGCTGCCATCGACGCGCTTGCTTCCTTTGGCTGGCACTCGGGTGAGAGCTATTGTGTCGTTGCGGCGGAGCCGTCCGACGGGGACATGCGGGCGGCGCGGCTGCACACGCTCTGCGATAAAATTGAAACCACGTTTCCGGTTTGCTGCGCGTTCTCGCTTTCTCCGTTCATCACGGCGGTTATTCGAAGCGAGGATGCAGACATCGCAAAAACCGTCCATCTGTTGCAGGAGCTCGGCAGCCGGGAGGGGATTCGTTTCGGCGTTTGTGAGCCTGTTTCCGGCTTGTTCGAGCTATCCAACCGGTTCTCGTTGGCAAAGTATGTGCTCTCGTGTGTATCCGCTTTGCCGGTTCACGCGGCAGCCTTCTCGGACGTCGCAGAGGCATATTTCTGCGAACGCGGTGTTTCGGAATTCTCCGCGGATCTCGTGTGCCTCCGATCTGTACTCAATATGGCTGCCTACGATCGCGAACACGAGACGAACTACATCGAAACCGCCGATCGCTATGTGAAGAATCGCTTCAACGCGGTAAAAACCTCGAACGAACTCTACATTCACCGCAGTACGTTTCTCTATCGATTGGAGCGGATCAAAGCGCAATTCGGCCTCGATCTCGAGGCGGAATTGACGACGCCGTTGCATCTGTTTCTTTCGCTGCAATACATGAAGAAGGAAAAAGCAGATCACGCGAAATAAAAGACGGTCGTTCAACGGTTGACAAGGCGGTCTTCTTTCTGTAAGATAATCGAAACGTTTTCAGTGAATTGTAGGCAACATATATAGCAGGGGAAAGAACCGTTGAAGCAAACAATCAAAAATCCTACCAAAAATCCTACTTTAAAAGCGATCTCTTCCGCGTTTCCGCATACGATTCCGGTGCTGACCGGGTTCCTCGTGTTGGGCATTGCCTACGGCATGCTGATGCAGAAGAAGGGGTACGACGTGCAATGGGCCGTGCTGATGAGCGCAGTTGCGTTTTGCGGCAGCATGCAGTTTGTCGCCATTACCCTGTTGACCACGGTGTTCCAACCGGTTCAGGCGTTTCTGCTGAGCTTGCTGGTCAACGCGAGGCATTTATTCTATGGCCTTTCCATGCTGGAAAAGTATAAGGGGATGGGCAAGGCGAAAGCGTTTTTAATCTATACGCTTTGCGACGAAACGTTTTCCATCGTATCCTGTACGGAACCGCCGGAAGGGGTAGATCCAAAGCGGTTCTACCTGTCCATTTCGCTTCTGGATTATTTCTACTGGGTGTTTGGCACGTTTCTCGGCGGCGTTGCCGGGAAATATATCACGTTTAACACAAAAGGGCTCGATTTCGCGTTGACGGCGCTGTTTGTCGTCCTGTTCCTGGAGCAAATGAAGAAACCGGAGAATCGCATCTTCGGCCTGATTGGAATCGTGTCCACGGTGATAGGGCTGGTGCTCTTCGGCGCCAATCAACTCGTGCTTCCTTCCATGTTCATTGTGTTGGCCGCACTGCTCGTCGGGAGGAAGCTGTTATGCCGTTAAACGCCGTCGAAACCATTCTAACCGTGATTGCTATTACGCTCGGCGCAATGGCAACTCGCTTTGTCCCATTTTTCGTTTTTCCGGAACACAAGCAGCCGCCGGAAGTGATTTCCTATCTAGGCCGCGTTCTCCCGCCCGCGATGATGGGGCTATTGGTTGTATATTGCCTCAAGGGCGTGTCCATAACCATCAATCCGTATGGCCTGCCAGAACTGATCGCCATTGGTGTGATTGTACTGCTGCACATCTGGCGAAAGAACGTGCTGTTGAGCATTGCAGGCGGTACCGTAGTATATATGTTGCTGGTTCAGTACGTTTTTCAAACGATTTGAACCAAGTTTCAAGTAAAAATTAACAGAATACATACTTTGTGTTACAATAGGATTGCTATTTCGAAGCGATCCTGTTTTTTTCTAATATCCCACATCATTGAGTTGTTGACAGAAATGCACATATAAATTACGATGTAATAAATCGTTTTGTATGATTTCATACAAATGTATTATTGATTCAATTCTCTTTCTGCGAAACTTCAATCGCTCCTAGTTATCAGGTGAAGAAGATTTGAAAAGAATGTCGCAAACAGCAGAAACCGGTCATAGAACGAAACGTTGAATAGGATGCGGAATGATGAGGACGAGCCGGGAACATCGCAAATATGTAAAAAAGGATGCATTCAGGCGATCGTTTCTGATCACCGGCATCTATTTTATTCTCGGTTCCATATGGATCATTGGTTCGGAAGTTCTGGTTTCCTTGTCCCATGCCGAAAGCAGCACCGTATTCTGGATTAGTATTACCAAGGGTCTTGGCTATGTTCTGACCACCTCCATTCTTTTGTTTCTATTGATCTTTCAGAGCATGCGGCAGATTCTGGAAGCAAGCGCCTTACGCGAGCGCAACGAAGCGGTGCTCAACGAAGCGCAGCGTGTTGCGCACATTGGCAGCTTTGAATATGACTCGCGAACAAAGCATCTCAGCGCGTCCCGCGAGGCTCTCCAAATATTGGAAATTGACAACAACCATTCGTTCGATGACATGGCGTCCTGCTTTGAATTGGTACACCCGTTGGATCGCGTGCGGGTGGAGGAGGGGGTTCTATCTGCACTTGCGGCACGACAGAACGCCTCCTTTTTCTTTCGGATTCAAACATCCGGCGGAAACACGCGAAACGTGCATGTCCGTCTGATTCTTCGATATGAAGAGGAGGACGCACTCGTCGTTCTGGGTACCATTCAAGACAACACCGACCGGATTCTGGTTGAAAACGCCGCGAGGGATACCGAGGCTATCTTTAAGACATTTATCAATTCCAGCTATGATTTAATCTATTTGAAGGACAGCAATCTGCGCTATCTCGCCGTAAATTCCAATATGCAGCAGTTCTATGGGTTAAACGAAGAAGCGCTGCTTGGAAAAACGACGCGCGAGGCGGTTCCGTTTGACGGCTCCGCCAACTGGGAAGAGCTGGATCGGCGGGTCTTGGAGAACGGCAATCCGGTTTATATTGAAGACGAGAGCTTTGGACGCACGTTTGAAACGATCATCTTTCCCGTGGATCTCACCGATCAGAAACGCGGCGTAGGCGGCGTGTCCCGCGACATCACGCAGCGTAAGAAAGCGGAGGCCGCGGTCGAACAGGAGCGCGACCGCGCGCAGACCTATCTGGATATAGCGGCCATTATAAACGTTGCTTTGGATCGAAACGGCGTTGTAACGTTAATCAACAAAGCCGGTTGCGACAAACTGGGACTCAAAAAGTCCGAAATATTGGGGAAGAATTGGATTGATTCCTATGTTCCGGAGCGTGAACGCGAATCCGTTCGCACTGTTCTGCAGCAAACGTATGATGGAATTTTTCAGTCGGATCAGGTAAACGAGAACGGGGTTTTGACGTCCAGCGGCGAAGAGCGTCGCATTGAATGGAGAAACGCAATTCTTCGGGATGAAAGCGGAACCATGTACGGCGTTTTCTCGGCCGGCGTCGACGTAACGGAGCTTCGGCAAGCAATGCAGGCACTGCGTGAGAGCGAGCGAAGCAAATCCGTGCTGCTTGCCAATCTCCCCGGTATGGCGTATCGCTGTGCCTGTGACCGGAACTGGACCATGCAGTTCGTCTCCGGCGGTTGTTTTGAACTGACCGGCTATCAGCCAGAAGATCTGCTGGAAAATCATCGCATTGCATTTAACGATATCATCCTGCCGGAATACCGCGAACCCATTTGGCAGGAAAGCGAATCGCATCTATGTACGCATGAAGACAATCGATATGAGTACGAAATCATGACCGCCACCGGCGAGCGGAAATGGGTGTTGGACATCAACCAGGGCATCTTCCTGCCGGATGGATCGATCGACGCGCTCGAAGGAATTATCATCGATATCACGGAGTCCAAGCGACAGTTCCTGCAAATTCAGTTTTTGAGCAATCACGACCAATTGACCGGATTACACAATCGCGCTTACTTTGAAACGGAACGTACCCGAATCAATCGCGAGAAGACATATCCCGTAACCATGTTGCACGCTGACATCAACGGCCTGAAACTCATCAACGATGCGTTTGGCAGCACGATTGGTGACCAGATTATTCAAAAAACCGCGAATTTACTCGACCAGTCTTTGCGTGAGGGCGAAATCCTCGCGCGCATCGGCGGCGATGAGTTTGCCTTGCTGTTACCCGGCGTCGATGCTAGATCGGCTGTCGAGCGAGTTTTGGAAATTCAGCAAATCTTTGATGCGCATAATCTGAGCATTCCCGACCGCGCACTCGTGATTAATCTCTCCTTCGGCTGGGATGTGAAGACAACGCCGGAAGAGGATCTCGCGCAGATTGAGCGCGACGCGGAGACAAATCTTTCGCGCCGGAAGCTGTTTGACCAGAAGAGCCATCACAACGCGGTTCTCTCATCCATTATGGCTACGTTATTTGAGCGTAGCTTTGAAACGGAGGAGCACGCCGAACGGATTGGCAGTCTCTGCACGATCATTGGCGAGCGCATCGGCCTTTCGCATGAAAACCTCGATAAACTGCGGCTGTTTGCCATTCTCCACGACATTGGAAAGATCGGCGTCAGCGACCAGATTCTGAACAAACCCGGTCCGCTGAATGAGGAGGAGCTGACGCAGATGCGAAAGCATCCGGAGATCGGCTATCGAATTGCGATGGCTTCGCCGGAGTTTGCGCCCGTTGCGGAGTATATTCTGGCGCATCATGAGCGCTGGGACGGCAACGGTTATCCAAACCGGATTTGCGGGGAAAATATTCCGCTCTTGGCGCGAATTCTTGCGTTGGCGGACGCCTACGACGCAATGACGCAGGATCGCGTTTACCGCAAGGCACTGCCGCGTGATGTCGTGCTCAATGAGATTCGGAATAATTCTGGAACGCAGTTTGACCCGTACATCACTTCCGCATTTATGGATGTGTTAGAAAATACGAACCTATAGTCTGCTTGCGTTGCAGACATAAAAAGACGGCGAGTGAATCGTCGTCTTTCTTATTCTTAAATCCTATTCGATCTATAAAAATAGAGCAGGAGTTATTCCGGTTTCGTCAGAAACAATACGCCAAGCGTATTGGGGCCGCAATGTGAGCTGATGGTGCAGCTGGCTTGCGTTTCGACGATCTCGCCAAACGACTGCAATTCCCGAATATGATTCGCAATCTGATCGACAATTGCATGGTCGTCCATTCCTGAATGCGTAATGAACACGCGATCCAGCACGATGTCGGTGCGATCCTTGAGCTGGTCGTCCACGTACTTCATCAACGACGGAGCCAGTTTGCCCATGTACTTCTTGCCGACGACCATGCTGCCCTGGCGGTCGTTGCGGACGAGAATGGTGGGCTTGAGGTTCATCAGCGCCGCGCCAATCTGCGTAATGCTCGAGCAGCGTCCGCCCGCGCGCATGAATTCCAGCGTATCCAGAATGAAGCTTGCCCGCGTATAGGGAACCAGCGCGGTCACTTCCTGAACGATCTGCTCCGCGTCCAATCCTTTTTTCACGCGTTCGCCCGCTTCGCAGACCAACAGGCCAAAACCGGTGGAGAGGGAACAGGAGTCGATGACGAAAACATTGCCCTGTTCTTTGAGCAGCTCCGACGCGATCTGCGCGTTTTGATAGCAGCTCGAAAGACCGGAACCAAGCGAAAGATGAATGATGTCGAATCCCTGTTTCAAAAACGGAGAGAAGTACTGCTCGTATTCCTCCGGATTGATTGCCGCTGTGCGGGGAAGCGATTTGCGTTCCCACCATGCTTTGTAGAGATCGGCCGAGGTGATGTCCACGCCGTCGGTATATTGCTTTTCGTCAAGTATGATATGAAGGGGAAACAGGGAAACCTGATAACGCGCTTTCAGTTCGTCCCCAATATCGCAGGGCGTATCCGCGCTCAACAGAATGGGTCGTTTGGACATAAGCACTTATCCTCCTTACGAACGCATTGACTTGATTGGAAATCCAGTTGAATCGTCTATGCGGATTCCCCACAAAACGATTGCCACTCATTCTAGCAAAGTCCGTTCAAAGCGTCAATTCACAAAGAGCAACTTAAATGAACACGAAAGGGAGTAATGAAGGGATTAAACAATCATTTCTTCCAATTACTGTCTATTAAATTATATTTTGGATGTTATTTCAAGTATGAATGTGTATTTCAAGTGTACATTTTTTCAGGTAAGGTGCCTTGAATTCTCCAATTAATCGAGCGTTGCCCGTTCGGCAGTCGGTTCCAATTGAATTGAGTATAGGTTTGAGCCAAAGTCGCCCAGCATGCGAACCTGATTCGTATAGCCCGTCCCAATGAACTGATTGTTCAGGTGAACGCCCTGCATCAGCGTGTTGCCCGAAGCGCGATAGGACTCGACGCAATCCGTCATGGCATACAACCGATCCGCCAGCCGAAAAAGCAACCCGTTTGGATTGATGGAGAACGGCAGCAGAAAGTTGACAAGTCCGCCGAACCGATTCAGAAAGATTCGCTGTTCGTGCGTTCGGATGGAATACGTCTGTTCGCCTGCAAGCCCCTGGAGCGGAAGTACGTCGTTTCCCTCTGCGGCAGTGGTCAGTGTTTGAAACGCGCCCGCAACGGAGGCTGTTTGATCCGCGGAGACACTCTGCCAATACACCTTGTTCGGCTTGATCGCGGCATTTCGATAGAACCGCCCGTATTGCAGCGTCCTTCGGTTTGCCTTGTAGTAGGTAATCTGCTCGCGAACCTCTTTGCGTTCCAGATGCGTCAGGTGTTTTAGATCCAGTTCGTAACCAAGGCAGCCAAAGCTGGCCACGTTAAAGCGTGTGGCAATGGGAGTCTGACGGAGCGTTTGCTGATTCGGGACGGCGGATACGTGCGCGCCCATCGAAGAGAGTGGGTAGAGGTAGCTCAGCCCCGTCTGAATGCTGAGCCGTTCCACGGCGTCCGTATCGTCGCTGGACCACACCTGTGGAGAATAGCAGAGCATGCCCAAATCAAAGCGGTTTCCGCCGCTCGAACAGGATTCCAGCAGAATGTGCGGTCTCGGTCGAAAGATGCGCTCCAGCACGTCGTAGAGTCCAAGGGTATATCGATGAAAGAACTCGCCCTGCGACGAAAGCAGGGTGGAGTAAGCGTCGCTGGTGTAGCGGTTCATGTCCCACTTGACATAGTCGATCTTCGCGTCGTCCAGAATGCGCGAAACGTTCTCGACGAT
>DAIRTE010000083.1:0-12357 GCA_036804025.1 Clostridia bacterium
GCACACCGCCGAAGGTATTGATGCCGTAATTCACGCGGTTTCCGCCGATCTTTGCAAGCAGGTCGAGCACGAGCTCGCGGTCGCGCCAGGTGTACATAAACAGCGTATCGAAGCCGATTTCGTGTGCGGCGACGCCGAGCCAGAGCAGGTGGCTATGCAGCCGCTCCAGTTCACCGACGATTCCGCGGATGTAGTACGCGCGACGCGGCACCTCGAGCCCCGCCATGTCCTCAAACGCCTGGCAGAAGCAGGAGGTATGCGAATGCGAGCAAATGCCGCAGACGCGCTCAATGATGTAGAGATCCTGAATATAATTCCGGCTTTCGCAGGCCTTTTCCACGCCGCGGTGGTTATAGCCAATCTCGACGACCGCGCGCTCAACACTTTCGCCGTCCAGCGTAATCTTAAAGCTGCCCGGCTCCTTTAGGGACGGGTGCTGCGGGCCGATTGGCAAAACGACCTTGTGGTTGTTTCGATCGCTCATTGCTTTGCCTCCTCTTTCGGCGGCTCGTATGCCATGGTTTTCTTGTTAAAGTAGGCGGGGTTCCATTCCTTGCGCAGCGGATACTGCCCCTCCGGCCAGCAATCCGGCAGTGGATAGCTCGGCCCTTCCGGCAGGCCGTGCACCTGAACGCCGAAGAGGTCCACCATCTCGCGCTCGTGCAGAATCATAGAAGGATACAACTCGCCCTGCGAGTTCACGACGGGGTGCGCCTTTGGCACGCGCTCGCGCAGCACCAGCAGGATATCCTCGTCGTTGGACACGATGTACGACAACCCGATGTACTCCCCCTCGTCCGTTCCGACGATGTGCTTGCCCTTGTGAAAGTTCAGCTCGACGCGCGCATAGCGCAGCGCCTCTTCCAGCAGCTTGGGCTCGACAAACGCCGACCAAATGCGAAATTCATGTTGCGCATGCGCCTGTATGTCCGGAAACCGCGCGTTGAGCGCGTTTACTACCTGTTCGGCACTCATTCGGATTTGCCCCCCTTCTGATCCAGCGACGCGAGCAGTTTGTTCACCGCGTCGATGATGGCCTCCGGCCGCACCGCACAGCCGGGAATATACGCGTCCACGGGGACGACGGTGTCGATGCCGCCGGTCACGCAATAGCAGCTGTCGAAGATGCCGCCCGTGCAGGCGCAGGTGCCAACCGCGATCACGAACTTTGGCGTCGGCATCTGGTCGTAAATCTGCTTCAGGCGGTCGCGCGTTTGCAGCGTTACCGCGCCGGTGCAGACCAGTACGTCCGCATGCCGCGGGCTGCCCTGTTGCAGAATGCCGAGGCGCTCCAGATCGTACTGCGGCGTTAGCGCGTCCACAACCTCAATGTCGCAGCCGTTGCAGGCGCCCGCGTTAAAATGAATGATCCACGGGGACTTTTTTTCGCCCCACGCAATCGCTTTGTCCAATAATCCCATCGAAAGACTCCTCTTTCCCTTACTTGCTCGAAATCCGAACGGTTCGTGCCAAATTGCGCACGCGCCCTATTTTCGGAACAGAATCACCATGGCCAGCACGCCGACGAGGATGTACGCAACCGGAAAGAGCGTGTGCCCCTTTGGCGCGGTCGCGACAATCATCACGAGCACGTGCATGACCGTAAAGAAGAACGCGA
Organism: Clostridia bacterium; assembly: GCA_036804025.1. Lineage (GTDB taxonomy): Bacteria > Bacillota > Clostridia > Christensenellales > CAG-138 > UBA7703. The sequence goes on from DAIRTE010000083.1 coordinate 1,619, forward strand.
GGTAAAACATCCGTCGGAAATTCGGGTTTACATACTGGCTGACCGCGTCCTTGCTCTGCCCGCAGGCATAGGGGTCGACGGAGTGCTTGCCCCGGGCGTTTTGTTTGCCTTGCGCTTGAGGTAAAGCGACAGAAGCGCAAGCGTCAACAGAAACAAAAGAAACACGACCGGAGTGGAGACCAATGCGGATTGCAGATTCATGTATTCCTCTCCCCCCTCAGCCCTTCAGGTTCCGCAGGTTGCGGATGTCCATGTTGCCGTGCTTGTGGTAAATGCTGATCGCAATGCCGGAAAGCACGGTTGCAACAACGACCTCCAGCACGATGACGGTTACGATAAACGCCTGCGCGAGCGCCATGTTGCCGTTGAGCCAGCCGCCCAACGTCAGGAACATGGAGATCGCTTTAATCGCGAGTTCGAGACCGATGATGATCTTGAGCATGTGCCGCGTACGAATCAGTTCGACGCAGCCGGTGAGAATGAGGATCAGCCCGCAGACGAGCATGACGGTTGTCACGTTCATTTGTCTTCGCCCTCCTTAAAGAACACCACGATGGCGGAAGCGCCCGCAATCAGCGCAACCATCTGGCCAAAGATATCCGCCTGGCTGGTCTCCCAGAATACCGTCTGAAAGCTCGCGCCGGACGTTGCAGGCAGCGGCGCGCCAAGGGAGAAACCGGAGAATCCGGCGGTAACCATGACGAGCGCGCCCGCGCCGATTAAGATTGCGGGCAAAAAGCGCTTCTTGCGCCGCGGTTCGGCGGCGTCCTGCGCCTCAATCTGCCGGTCTCCGTTGCTCAGGCTCACCGCACTGATGAAGATGACGGTGACCAACCCCGAACAGACGGAAACTTCGAAAATCGCGGCAGAATGCGCGCCGAGCACATACATCAGCACCCCCAACGCCGCGCTGACGACCGCGAGCGCAACGGCTGAGATAATCAGCTTTCGGCTGGTCGCGGCAAAGATGCCGCACGCCAGCATACAGCCAAGGCAAAGATAGATCGCAAGGTTCATATTGCCCTCCTATCCGATCAGCCCGACGCTCTGCAGATAATACAGCAGAAGCGGGAAGGCAAGACCAACGACGACGGTGACAATCGTCAAGAGAATTTCCGAAACACGAATGCCGCCGGAGATATCGACCACCGCACTCCAGCGCGGGTTCGGCTTGCCGAAGAACACCTTCTTTTGCAGACGCAGGAAGTACGCGCCCGTGAGAATGCTCGCCAGCAGCGCAAACACAGCGTATCCGCTCAGCCCGGCGCTCCAGAGCGCGAGCAGAATCAGCAGTTTCGCCCAGAATCCCGCAAACGGCGGAACTCCCGCCGTCGAAAGCAGCGCAACGGTCGAGGAAGCGGACGTAACCGGCATGCGGCTCTGCAAGCCGCCCATCTCGTCGATGTTTAGCGTGCCAAGCTGTTTCTCCAGCGCGGCGGCGTTTGTAAAGAACGCGGACTTCGCCGCGGCGTGGCTAAAGAGATACAGCATTGCCGCGAGAATGCCAAGATCCGTTCCCGTCGCAAGACCGAGCAAGATATACCCCATCTGGCTGACGGAGGAATACGCCGCAATGCGCTTGAAGTTCTTCTGCGCGAGCGCGAGCAGCGCGCCAACGAGAATCGTAAACACGCCGAGCACGGCCAGCGCCGTCTTGAGCGGCGCAACCGAGTAAAACAGCCTTGAGAGCGTCAGCAGGCTGTAGACGCCCGCAATCTTTGTAACGATGCCGCTGAGCATGATCGAAATGGCGGTGTCCGCGCTTTCGTAAGCGTCCGGCAGCCAGCTGTGGAACGGCGCAACACCGCTCTTGATCGAGTAGCCGGAGATCAAAAACACGAGCGACACCCAGCAAAGCAGCGTGCGCCCGGTCTTTTCGCCGTCAAAGAGCGCGGGCGTGAGTACGTCAAACGACAGACTACCCGCCTTGATGAAGAGGAAGGAAAGCCCCGTTAGGATCAGAATCGTCGCGAGCGCGGAAAGCGCCATATACTTGAACGCGCCTTCGAGATCGCGCGTGGACTTATACATGCCAATCATTACGAAGCTCGCAAGGCCCGTAACTTCCAGAAACACGTAGAGCGAAAACAGGTCGTGCACGAGCAGCATGCCGTTGAGACCGAGCATCGTGACCATCATCAGGTTCGTATACGAGCCGCGATGGTCGTCAATCGTTGTAAACGCGGTCAGCGCGGAGGCAAGCGAAACCATACCGACGCACGCGAGAAGGAACATCGAAACAAAATCGATCCGGAAGTATCCAACGCTCTTTGCCGCGTCCCAGACCATGCCAAACCGGAGAGACCTCTCGCCGGACGCCATCAGCAGAAAGAGTCCCGCCAGCGCGAGCAGCATCTGCGCGCCCGCGACCGTGGCGGTCATTGCAATCGTGTTGTGGCGAATGCGCACGCGCGGAACGATGTTGTTGATGACCAGCGCCAGCATCGGCAGCGCCAGAAACAGGTGCGGAATCCATTTTAAAACCGTCATGTTCTTGCGCCTCCTTTACAGCAGCATCAGCAGAAACAGAATCAGTACGCAGGCAAACCCCGCAATCGCCAGCAACAGGTAGCGCGTTAGGCTGCCGTTTACGCCGCGGTGCAGCAGTTTGGACGCGCCGCCTACGAGGCCAGGCACGCCCTTGTCGTAGACCCATGAGACGCCGTTTTCCACCCACTGGCAGGCGCGCGAGAATCCGTTCACCGCGGCAACGAGCCAGTTGTAGGGATCGAGCTTGCCCGCTTCCGCGAGCGCGTAAACCTGCTTGAGCCCCGGCGCATAATGAATGTGATCCGCGCTGGCAAGCGCGCTGCCGGTCTTCTTCTTGCCATAGAGATGATCCAGCAAGGCAAGTGCCAGCGCCGCAACGGAGAGCGAAACCAACACCCAGCTCTTTGGCCAGCCGGTAAACGATTCCGTAAAGCCCAACGCGGGCTGCAGCAGCCAGGTTTCCACGAGTTTGCTGCCAATGCCAAAGAACATGCAAAGAGCGGCGAGTATTACGGCGGGAACCGTCATTCCTCCGCGCACTTCCTTTACGCTCTTAACGCCATGCGGCAGGTGAAGCGTACCAAAGAACGCCGCGCCGCCAAGCTTGAGAAACGAGATTGCCGTCATCGCCGCGCCTAGAAGAGCGATGATGTAGTACACGACGCCGCTTTCCAGCGCCGCATCAAACACGAGTTCCTTTGAGAAGAAGCCGTTGAATCCGGGGAAACCGGAAATCGAAAGGCCGAAGATGATGAAGCAAACCATCGTAACGGGCATCACGCGTCCAAGCCCGCCAATATGGTTTAGGTCGGTCGTGCCGGTTCGCTTCTCAATTGCGCCCGCGGTCAGGAACAGGCCGGACTTATAGAGCACGTGGTTCATCATGTGGAACAGCGCCGCAACCATGCCAACCGGCAGGCAGCTGCCAACGCCAAGCAGCATGTAGCCCACCTGGCTGATCGCGTGGTAGGAAAGCAGCCGCTTCATGTCCTTTTGCACGAGCGCCATCGAAACGCCAAAGAGCAGCGTAACCGCGCCGACGATCAGAATCAGCGTGCTTAAGGGCGAACCGGGCTGCACGTCGTAAATCTGCGTAACGATGCGAATGCTCAGTCCGATGCCGAGGATTTTTTCCAGTGTGCCGGGAAACAGCGCAAGAAACGGGGACGTCGTGTCCTCCGCCGCAAGCGGAATCCAGCTGTGAAACGGCATTGCCCCTGCCTTGCCCATGGCGCCGAGCAGCATCAACGTGCAACCGAATGCGCCCAGTCCCTCGACCGGCAGCCGCCCCATGGCGGAGATATCGGTCTGACCGGAAACGCGAATCGTCACGATGACCCCCAGCATGAGCAGCAAGTCCGCCACGCCGCTGATCCAGAGCATCTTAATCGTCGCGCGCGGCTTTTCCAGATTGCCCAGCAGGAGCATGACGCTCATGCAAACGAGCATTCCTTCCCAGAAGACGAGCATCACGGGCAGATTGCTCGAAAGCAGCGCCCCGTTGACAAACCCGACGCTCACAAAGAAGAAGAGCAGAAACACGCCGCCGTGCTTGTTCCCTTTGTAATAGGTAACACTATAGCGCGCGAGCAGAAACGAAACGACCGACGCAAACACCAGCAGCGCCGCGGACATGTCCTTTGCGACAAAGTGGCCTTCGAAGCCATACCCGGCAAACGGAAGCGTCACTTCCGCGCCGCCGCCCAGCAGCAGCGCGACGCAGAAAAAGATATTGGTCAGCCCGAACACCAGAACCGCAGCCACCTGAAGCGCATAGCGCTTTTGCAGCAGCCAAACCAGCAAGCCCCCGAGAATCGGAAGCAAAATCAGCAGGAGCGGAAGCGCCGCGCCCTGATTCATCCAATTTGCAATGCCTGTCATATCAGAGCACCTCCCAAATGCGCGAAGCAAGCTCTGTCGGCAGCGCAATCAGCGCGCCGAGCGCCAGCGCAAGCACGCCGAGGAACACCACGCTCGCCACCATGGCGGGCGAATGCTCGCGCGCGTGCGTTGTGCTTTTTTGCCCCAGAAAGACCTTGAAGAACACGCGTGCCAAATAGAACACCGTCATAAACGCGCCGAGGATAAACACGCCCGCGAGCACGGGGTGCCCCGCGTCCAGTGCGCCGCGAATGACCATGAACTTCGCAAAATAACCGGAGAACGGCGGAACGCCCATGACCGAAAGCGAGCAGAGCGCAAACGCGACCGCCGTGAGCGGGAAACGCTTGTAGAGCCCGCCCATCTGGTTGATGTCCTTTGTGTGCAGCGCGTGCTCCAGAATGCCCGCGCAGAGGAACAGCCCGCCCTTGGCGACGCTATGCGCGAGGATATAGAGCATGCCGCCGACCAGTCCCGTTTCGCTGCCAACGCTGATGCCGAGCAGGATGAACGCGAGTTGGCTGATCGTTGAATAAGCGATGATGCGTTTGAGGTCGGTCGCGACCATGGCGCAGCCCGCCGAAACGAGCGCGCTGACGGCGGCGATTACCGGAACAACCGTGGTAAAGATGGGATCAACCGAGAGCGAAACCACAAACAGCCGCGCGTAGGCATAGACGCCAATCTTAACCAGCACCGCCGCGTGCAGCAGCGAGGTCACCGGAGACGGCGCAACGCCCGCGTCCGGCAGCCAGCTATGCAGCGGGAAGGTTGCGGACTTCGTGAGAATGCCAAAGAGAATCAGAATCACGCACCAGGCGGGAATGCTCGCGCCCTTCATCGCAGTAAGCTCGAAGGTGCCCGTCTGCGCCCAGATGCCGATGAACCCGACGAGCATGATCAGCGCGCCGAACACGGTAACTACAAACGCCTTGTTCGCGCGGGCAATCGCCAGCTCGTCCCGATAGAACCCGATGAGCCGCCAGCAGCAGATTGCGCTGATTTCCCAGAATACATAGATCAGAATCAGGTTGGTCGAATACACAATGCCCATCATCGCGCCAATGAACAGCACGACCATGAGGTAGTATTCGTTCTGATTGTCGTATTCCTTGATGTAGCCAAACGAGTAGACAACGATCACCGCCGCAACCAGCGACGACGTAATCGCCATAAACACCGCCAGCGCGTCCGCCTGGAAGCCAAAGCTCAGCCCCAGCGGAAGTTCCCAGCGGATGGCCGGTTTTGCTCCGGCTAACACCTGCGGTAGCAGCAGGCAGGAACCAACCAACGCCGTGAGCACGAACACAAGCGCAAGCGCGTTTCGAACCCACGCCGCGTGCTTTCCGGCAAGCGGCAGCAGAAATGCGCCGACCAACGGCGTTAAGATGCAGACGAGTAACGTACCCTGCATAGCACTCCAATCCCCATTTCAAGATGAAAGCCCACCCCGCGCAGTCGTTCGGCAGGACAGGCTCTTGCTCGGTAAAATTGCGATCTCATTATAGGACCGCCGTGTGAAAAGGTCAAGAAATACGCACAAAACCTAAACGATTTTACAATATCGATATCCGTTTCTAATAAACGGAATCAGTTGTTTTCCCGGTTCGCGCAATCTGGCCGTTTTGAATGCGATCAATTTCATTTCCGTTTCATAAATGCGTGTTTATGCAGGAAATAATTCGTATTTTGCAATTATGCAGGATCGTGCACCGCACTTTTACTGAATTTCGCAACGTATTAAGAACAAAGTGACGCGTAAATTTTTCGATTATTGAATACTGATAGACGAAAAACCACAAAAAATGATGTGGAATTTCATTCAATTCAGCAAATTCGCGGCAATAATTCACCCGTCGGCGGCAGAATTCGGCGGTAGGTGCCGATGCGCGTTCTCGCAAACACGCTGCCTTTTCCCGGCGAAACGCGCCCGATCACCGCGGCCTCATGGCAGCCGTTTTGCCGGCGCAGAACCGCGAGCGCCCGCTCTGCGTCCTGCTCGCGCACGGAAAACAGCACGACGCCCTCGTTTGCCACATACAGCGGGTCGATGCCGAGAATTGCGCAGGCGTCCCGCACATCCGCGCGAACCGGCAGCGCCTCTTCCTCGAGCGTGATGTCCAGCCGCGTACCCGCCCATTCGCTCAGCGTTCCGGCGACGCCACCGCGCGTTGGGTCGCGCATGGCGCGGACCTCCGCGCCCGTGTCCAGCACGACGCGTACCGCATGCGCCATGGGGCGCACGTCGCTCTCGATTGGCGGGTCGAACGCTAGGTTGTGCCGCGCCGCCATCACGGCCATGCCGTGGGAACCAATAGAACCGCTCGCGAGGATCACGTCCCCCGCCTGCGGCTGCTGCACGGGAATCTTCGCACCCTGCGCAAACAGCCCGACCCCGGCGGTCGTGATGTGCAGCCCGGAGCACCCGCCCGCCTCGACGACCTTTGTGTCGCCGGTGACGATTCGCACCCCCGCCTCGGCGGCAGTATCCGCCATGGAGCGCACGACGCGCCGGAGCGTCTCCAGCGGCAGTCCGGTTTCGAGCACCATGCCGACCGTCAGGTAGCGCGGCGTCGCGCCGGAGACCGCGAGGTCGTTGACAGTTCCGCTGACCGCAAGGCGGCCAATGTCCCCGCCCGGAAAGAACAGCGGGGTCACGACGTAGCCGTCCGTCGTCAGCGCAATTCGATCGCTGCCGGGGCAGACCGCGGAGTCCGTCAGCGGCGCGAGATACTCGTTTTGAAACGCGGGCGCAAACACCTGCTCGACGAGCTCGCGATAGGCGCGCCCGCCGGAGCCGTGCGCCAGCGTAATGCAGTCCGTCATAATCCCGCTCCTTCATATTGATAGTAAGCCGCGCAGGCGCCCTCCGAGGAGACCATGCACGCGCCAAGCGGACGCTCCGGCGTACACGCCCGACCAAAGAGCGGGCAGTCGTTCGGCTCAAGCAGTCCGCGGAGCACCTCGCCGCAACGGCAGCCGCCCGCGTCGGGCACCTCGCCCAGCGTTGGCGAAAACCGATTCTTCGCGTCATAGGCAGAAAACGCGGGTTTCAGCGCCAGCCCGCTTTGCGGAATTTCACCCAATCCACGCCAGCGCGCGTCGCAGGGTTCGAAGTAGGTTTCCACCAGCGCACGCGCCGCGGGATTACCCGCACGGTTCACCACGCGCGGATAGGTGTTCACGAGCGCAGGCTTGCCACTTTTTCGCATGTTCAGCAGCGCCAGAATCGCCAGCAGCAGCTCCTCCGGCTCAAACCCGGCAATCGCCGCGGGCAGGTGGAACCGCTCCGGCAGAAACGAGAACGCGTCCGCCCCCGTCACCGCCGCAACATGCCCGGGGCAGAGCAGCGCGTACACGCGCGTTTCCCCGCCGAGCAGCGCGACGAGCGCGTTTGGCATGGTCTTGTGCGCAGAGAGAATCGAAAGATTTTTGGTGTTCGTCGCAATTGACGCCTCCAGCAGCGCGGCGGTGTGCGGCGTGGTCGTTTCAAACCCGACGCCGTACCAAACGACCTCGCGAAGCGGGTTTTCCCGTGCAAAGTCGAGCGCGTCCAACGGCGAAACGCAGAGGCGAACGTCCGCGCCGCGCGCGCGAAGACTCGCGAGGCTCTCGTTTCCGCAGGGTACGCGCAGCATGTCCCCAAAGCAAAAGAACGTCACGTTTGGCATATTCGCCAGCGCGAGCGCCAGCGCGATGTCCGCCGAATCAGTCACGCAGACCGGGCAACCCGGCCCCGAAACGAGGCGAACCTGCTCGGGCAGCAGCTGCCGGATTCCGTAGCGGCGGATGGCGTGCGTATGCGTGCCGCAGACCTCCATGATGGTGGTCGGCGGTAAGTCTTTGCCAAAACTACGAATTTTCTCCGTTAAGATCTGTAGTTCGCTCACAGCGATTCAATTTCCTTTAATAATGCTTCCAGCTCCGCGCCGGATTCCGGGTCGAGCTTTTGAATCACGAATCCCGCATGCACCAAAACGGTGTCGCCAATCGTCGAATCCGGCAGCAGACGAATGGACGTGCGGCGCGTGGTGCCGCCGTAGTCGACCACCGCTTCCTCCTGCTCAATTGCTTTTATGGTTCCGGGGATTGCAAGGCACATAACGTGCTCCTTTCGCGTAACTGTTCGGCGGCAGCCGCCGCCTGTCCGTAGCTGATTCCGCCGTCGTTGCAGGGAACCAGATGATTGGTACATACGAGGAATCCGCGCCGTTCGAGCGCCTCGGTGCCCAGCCGGAGCAGCAGCTCGTTTTGAAAGCACCCGCCGGAGAGCGCAACGCAGTTGCAGCCGGTCTCGCGCCGCGCCTGCTCCGCCGCGTCGGCTAGCAAAGCGGCCAGCGCGCGGTGGAACCGCATCGAGATGCGCGCGACCGAGAGCCCGTGTTCCACGTCCTCTGCCAGCGCACGTACAACCGGCCGCCAGTCGGAAACCCAACGATCGTTCTCGCGTAATAATGCAAACTGGTAACTGCCCTGCTCGGACTCGTCCGCCGCCTGCTCCAGCTCAATCGCCGCCTGCCCTTCATAGACAACCATCTGGCGAAGACCCGCAAGCGCCGCGACCGCGTCGAACAGCCGCCCCATGCTCGTGGTCGATACGATGTTCAGCCCCGCATCCGCCGCCGAAAGCAGCAGCGCGGCCTCCCGCGCGCGAGCCGGAACCCATTGTACCGCTCGCTCCCACCCCAGCGCAAGAGCGCAGACGGAGAGCGCCACGCGCCAGGGCTCGCGCACCGCCGCCTCGCCGCCAAACAGTCGAAACGGCAGCAGGTGCCCAATGCGCCGGCTCTCGCCGATGGTGCCAAAGAGCGTTTCGCCGCCCCAGACCGTACCATCCCCGCCGTCGCCCGTGCCGTCCCAGATAAAACCGATGGCGGGTTGCAGAGTTCCCTGTTCCGCCAGTACGGAAGCAAAGTGCGCATGATGATGCTGAGTCGCAAGCACCGGAATTCGCAACGAATGCGCAAATCTTGTTGAAAGATAGTCCGGATGCAGGTCGCAGGCAACGCAATCCGGCTTTGCATCGAACAGCCGCTCGAACGAAGCGATTTCAGAAACGAAGTCCGTCTCCGTCTCCGGGTCGTCGAGATCGCCGATGTGCCCGCTGAGGAACGCGCAATCGCCCTTTGCCAGCGCAAAGGTGTTCTTTTGCTGCGCGCCGACGGCAAGGATGACCCGCTCGTTCTTCGGGAGCGGCAGCGGCTCCGGCGCCCAACCGCGCGCGCGGCGCAGGAAGCGCGGCTGACCGAGGCTCACGACGCAGACGCTGTCGTCCATGCGCCGGACAATCGGGCGGTTGTGCGTCAGCACCGCGTCGGCAAGGCCGTTAAATCCCGCCTGCGTGTCCTCGTCCCGAAACAGCATTGGCCGGTCGGAGACGTTGCCGCTCGTCATCACCAGCGCGGAGAACGGCTCCAGCAGCAGGCAGTGCAGCGGCGTGTATGGCAGCATCACGCCGAGGCGGTCGTTTCCCGGCGCAACGGAGAGCGCTAGCGCAATGTCCGTGCGCTTTTTCAGTAGCACAATCGGTTTTTGGTGGTTCGCGAGCAGCGCTTCCTCTTTTAATGAGAGTTCGCAAAGCGTTCGCGCCGCGTCGAGATCGCGCGCCATTACGGCAAACGGCTTTTCGTAGCGCTGCTTCCGCGCGCGAAGGAACGCAACGGCGCTCTCGTTGTTCGCGTCGCAGGCCAGATGGTACCCGCCGAGCCCCTTGACCGCGACGATCTTGCCCGCACGAATCGCCTCGACAAAGAGCGCGACCGCATCGCCGGACTGTTCCAGCCCGCCGACGAGAAACTTCAGCTCCGGTCCGCAGTCCGCGCAGGCGTTTGGCTGCGCATGAAAGCGCCGGTTGAGCGGGTCATCGTACTCCCTCTGGCAGGGCACGCATTGGCGAAAGCCCGCCATGCTGGTGCTCGAACGGTCGTAGGGAATGTCTCTCAAAATCGTAAAGCGCGGGCCGCAGTTCGTGCAGTTGATGAACGGATAGCGGTAGCGGCGATCGCTTGGATCAAACAGCTCCCGTTTGCAGTCGTCACAGATGCCGATGTCCGGCGAAACGAGCGCGGTGTTACCGCCGCCCTCGCTCGCGAGAATTTGAAACGAATCGCCGCCCTGAACGGGCAGTTCCTCGCGTAGTACGTTCGTAATCCGCGAAAGCGGCGGCGCGTTGGTCTCCAGCGCAAAGAAAAACGCCTCACAGTCGACCGATTCCCCTTCGATTTCGGCGTAAACGCCGTCGCCCGTGTTTCGAACAAAGCCGACGAGTCGGTTTTGCGCCGCTTCCCGATAGAGAAACGGGCGGAACCCGACGCCCTGTACGATACCCTTGATTGTTACGCCAAATCGAATCACGCTTTGCCTCGCCT
>DAIRTE010000084.1:0-12294 GCA_036804025.1 Clostridia bacterium
TTTCATCGCGCGATAGATGCGCGGCTTGACGACGGAGGTGGGCAGCGCGGTGATCTGGCCGGACTTTGGCGCAATGCTCGGGTAGGAACGCCGCGTTTCCTCATCCACGATTAAATAATCCACCGTAACCTCAAAAAAACGGGAAAGCTTGATCAGCGTGGAACGCTTGATGTTTTCCGTGCCTTTTTCGTAGAAGTTGACAATGGTCATGTAGGGGATGCCGGAAAGACGGGAAAGTTGCGATTTGTTGATGCCTTTTTCGGTCATCAAAACATCGAGCTTCTCGGTCATCGTCATAGAATCACCCCGCGTCGGATTGATCGAAACGGACACCTACGCCCGAAAACTGTGCGCCTATCGCCATCATAGCGAATCCGTCGGGAAATGGCAAGCAATTTCTACCATACAACGTAACAAAATATCGGATTTGGGAATCCGAGCTGTGATTCGGTATCCTTAAAATAGACGAAATAAAAACGCACGGTGAACAATCGTAGCAGCCCGTCGATACGCCGGTATTTACTTGCATTTTCCGGGCAAAAATGGTATGGTAACAAAAAACGGAGGCTGAACGATTATGGGTAAATATGTAATCAAAAAAGGCAAGTCCGGATCTTATTTCGTATTGAAAGCGGCCAACGGCGAGCCGATCGGCAAGTCGGAGGATTATTCTTCGGAAGCAGCCTGCAAGAACGGCATTGAGAGCGTCAAGAAGAACGCCCCGATTGCAAGCCTCGAAGATCAGACGGTGGACGGCTGGAAGAACATGCCGAATCCCGTTTTTGAGATCTATAAAGACAAAGCGGGCGAATTCCGCTTCCGCCTCCGCGCGAAGAACGGCGAGCCGATTCTCGCGTCCGAAGGATATTCCGCGAAGGCATCCTGCATTGGCGGCATCGAAAGCGTCAAGAAAAACGCGGACTCGGAAGTCGTAGCCGAATAACAGATTCTCGCGCGGTGCGCGCAATCCAAGACCAAATAACAGATACAAGGTGCGGCGGCATAAGGTTAGCCTATGCCGTCGCATTGTTCAACTCCGCCAAGCGTACGTAGCAAGGCGTATCATCAGGAGAAAACATGATTACGCTTCTTTCCAGACTACTGATCAAGAACTACAGCAACTTCTCTTCGCCGACCGTTCGCCTGCGCTATGGTGTGCTTTGCGGCGCCGTTGGCATCTGCTTTAACATTTTGCTCTTTACAGGCAAGATCCTTGCCGGAACGTTCACGGGCAGCATCGGCATTACGGCGGATGCATTCAACAACCTTTCCGACGCGGGCAGCGCGAGCATTGCGCTGATCGGGTTCCGTCTGTCCGAACAGAAGGCGGATAAAGAGCACCCGTTTGGCCACGGCCGGTTTGAGTACATTGCGGGGTTGATTGTTTCCATGGTGATTCTGATCATGGGCTTTGAACTCGCGAAGACGTCCGTCACCAAGATCATTACGCCGGAGCCGGTGACGTTCTCGATTCTCGCCATCTGCGTATTGGCGGCGTCAATTTTAATCAAGTTCTACATGTTCATCTACAATCGCGGCATCGGTAAAAAGATCGACTCGCCAACCATGCGCGCAACCGCGATGGACAGCTTTTCGGACGTCACGGCCACAAGCGTGGTCTTAATCTCTATGCTGATTTCCAAATGGACGGGCTGGAACATCGACGGTTGGGCGGGCCTTGCCGTTGCGTTGTTCATTCTCTACACCGGCGTGCGCGCGGCCATGGAGACCATCAGCCCGCTGCTCGGCCAGCCGCCGGAAAGGGAATTTGTGGAGAAGATTGAGCAAATCGTGCTCTCGCAGGAGGGCATTATCGGCATGCACGATCTCGTGGTGCACGACTATGGCCCCGGCCGTGTGATGGTTTCCCTCCACGCGGAAGTGCCTGCGGACGGGAACCTGATTCACCTGCACGACACGGTGGACAACACGGAGAAGCTGATCAACCGCGAGTGCGGCTGCGAGGCTGTGATTCACATGGACCCCATCACCGTGAACGACGCGGAAACCGACCGGTTACACGACGAGGTCAAGTCGCTGCTTAACGAGATTGACACGCAGCTGAGCCTGCACGACTTTCGTGTCGTGCCCGGCCCGACGCATACCAACCTCGTGTTCGACGTGGTGGTTCCGTTTGGATTCCGCCTGTCGGACGACGAGGTGCGAAAGTCCGTTGCCAAGCGCGTCCACGAACTCGAAGGCACGTGCTACGCCGTGATTCAGATTGACAAATCCAGCATCAAGCCGGACTGATTCCGGCTGGACGCACGAAGATTGAAATATTAGCCGGAGACATATGCGGCTTTGCAGTTAGCAGGAGGTACCGTAATGATCACGCAATGGGGCGGCGCGCTCGATTCCAGCGCCATTTTGCCGGAGTATCCGCGCCCGCAATTTCAACGCAAACAGTTTGAGATACTCAACGGAACCTGGGAATATGCCGTGACCAGCGTCAGCGCGCAGATTCCGCCGGACCGCTTCGACGGCACGATTCTGGTACCGTTTTCGCCGGAGAGCGAGCTCTCCGGCGTTCAGCGCGCGTTAAAACCGACGGAGGCGCTCTGGTATCGCCGCTATCTGGAAGCGCCGCTGGGATTCGACGCCAATGCGGAGGATCTACTGCTGCACTTTGGCGCGGTGGATCAGTTCGCGGAGGTACGCCTCAACGGCATGACAGTGGCAAACCACTCGGGCGGCTACCTGCCGTTCTCAGTTTCCCTTTCGGAATACCTGATGCCGGGCGGCGGCAACGAGCTGGTTGTTCGCGTGCGTGACGAAACGGATACCGGCGCCTGGTCGCGCGGCAAACAGAGCTCGACGCCCGGTGGCATCTGGTATACGCCGCAGAGTGGAATCTGGCAGACCGTTTGGCTGGAGCGTGCGCCAAAACGGCGCATCGAGAGCCTGCGCATCACGCCGCTGTATGACCGCGCGGAGGCGGAGATCGTCGTAACCACCAACTGCAACGGCTCCGGCGAGGTGCTCTTTGGCGGAAAAGCGATTCCGTTTGCAGATGGTCAGCCCGTTCGGCTGGACATGACGGGGTTCACGCCCTGGAGCCCGGAGCAGCCGAAGCTGTATGACGTTTCGTTCACGATGGAGCGCGACTCAGTCGAGAGCTACTTTGCCATGCGCAAATGCTCGGTGCAGCAGGACGCGGCGGGCATTTCGCGGCTGTATCTCAACAACGAGCCGTATTTCCAGAGCGGCGTGCTGGATCAGGGATATTGGCCGGACGGGCTCTACACCGCCCCGAGCGACGAGGCGATGGTCTATGATATAACGCTCATGAAGTCCATGGGCTTTAACATGCTGCGCAAGCACATCAAGATCGAACCGCTCCGCTGGTATTATCATTGTGACCGCATCGGCATGCTCGTTTGGCAGGACATGGTCAACGGCGGCGGCATCTACCGAAAGGACACGATTTCGCTTCCGCTCGTCTTTGGCAACGCGCACAACGACAGCGACTATGCCTACTTTGCGCGCGAGGAAGTGCGCGGGCGCGAAGCATACGCAAGAGAACTGAAGCAAACGGTGGAGCTGCTCTACAACAGCCCCTGCGTCGTGCTCTGGGTGCCGTTTAACGAGGGCTGGGGACAATTCGACGCGAACAAGGCCGTTGCCCAGATTCGTGCGCTGGACGCGACGCGCCCCATTGACCACGCGAGCGGCTGGCACGATCAGGGCGGCGGGGACTGCAAGAGCCTGCATGTGTATTATAAGCCGTACCGCTACCGCAAGGACGCCAACGGGCGTGCGGTCGTGCTCTCCGAGTTCGGCGGCTATAGCCTGCATCTGGCGGGGCACAGCTTCAGCGAAAAGGAGTTTGGCTACAAGCGCTGCAAGACGGCGGACGCGCTCATGCGCGACGTGGAAGCGCTCTACGACCGCGAGGTCATTCCCGCGCGTATGCAAGGGCTCAGCGCGAGCGTCTACACGCAGCTTTCGGACGTGGAGCAGGAGACAAACGGGCTCGTGACCTACGACCGCGCGGTGGTGAAGTTTGACGCGGCGCGCATGCGCGCGATCAACGAGCGCCTGATTGCGGGAAAGCCCGCCGTCGCAGCGAAACCGGACGTTGACGACGAGGAGGACGAGTAACCGTTCGTACTTTGTTAAGAACGCATTTGAAACGGATCAAGCGGACTTGACTTGCCCGAAAGAATCGAAACGGTGTATCATAGAGGTGGAAATCCAAAACAAAGGAACGACACATATGGATCAAACTCTCAAGCGACATAAACGCATCTATGCTTTTCTCAAGGCGCTGTTGGGCGGCATGTTTCAGCGCATCTATCGGTTCCAGTTCGAGCCGGTGCAGCTGGGCGAAGGGCCGTATCTGATCACCGCGAACCACAACGGCGAACTCGACCCGGTGTTTATCGCGGTTGGGCTGAAGCAGCACATGTATTTTGTCGCAAGCGAGCACGTCTTCCGGAAGGGGTTTCTTTCCTGGATTTTAACGTATTTCTTTGGTCCGATTGCGCGGGTGAAGGGAATGACGGACGCGACGGCGGCGCTGAACATTCTGCGCACCATGAAGAAGACGAACGTTTGCCTCTTTGCCGAGGGAAACCGCTCCTACAACGGCGTGACCGGACCGATCTTTCCCGCAACCGGAAAGCTCGCAAAGGCCACCGGCGCTTCTCTCGTGACCTACCGCTTTGAGGGCGGGTACTTAACCACGCCGCGTTGGTCGAAAACGACGCGCAAGGGTCGCATGTTCGGGCGCGTAGTGCACATCTACTCGCCGGAAGAACTCAAGAAGATGACGCCGGACGAGGTCAACGAGCACATTCGCGAGGACATCATGGAGGACGCATTTGAGCGTCAGCTGATCTCGCCGTACCTCTACAAGGGCAAGGATCTGGCAAAGGGACTGGAAAACGCGCTCTATTTTTGTCCGACGTGCGGAAGAACCGGAACGCTCAAAAGTGAAGGGGACGTATTCTGCTGCTCCTGCGGCATGCGCGTTCGCTTTACCGAAACCGGGTTTTTCGAAAAGGTTTCGCCCGACGACCCGGACGTGCCGTTTCGCACGATTCGAGACTGGGACTACTGGCAGGACAAGCGCGTGGCCGAGTATGCCGCGTCGCTCGGCAAGGATGATGTTGCCTATTCGGACGACGGGGTCAAGCTCATTGGCGTCGGCAAGCGGCACCAGAGCAAGGTGCTTGAGGTCGGCCGGCTGACGATGACCAAGACCGAGCTTTCGATTGGCGAGCACCACTTTCCGCTCAAGAGCATCAGCAGCATTGGCCTGATTGGAATCTACAAGATGATGTTCTCGGTGGATGGGGTTTCCTATGAGCTGCGCACCGCGAAGAACATCTATTGTGGCCGGAAATACTTTACGCTGTATGAATATTTAAAACGACAGGACGAAAGCGATCTGTCGTAAATCTGAGGGAAATCGAACTGCATACTTGAAAATCGGCGTGGCGGTCTTTATGATAAGACGAAACGCCGATTTTTTCTTTTGATCGCGTAGGCAGAGAGAACGAGGAATCTTCCAAAATGGCAATTGAACGGGTAAAGGACTATTTTCGCGCACTGGGCATGGAGCAACGGGTTTGGGAGTTTGACACCAGCTCGGCGACGGTGGAGCTTGCGGCGCAGACGCTCGGCGTGCGCCCCGCGCGCATCGCAAAGACGCTTTCGTTTGCGTTGGGCGAAGGTTGCGTGCTGATTGTCGCGGCGGGCGACGCGCGCATCGACAACCGGAAATACAAGGATCAGTTCCAAACCAAGGCGAGCATGCTGGCGCATGAGGACGTGGAGCGCCTGACGGGCAGCGTGGTTGGCGGGGTTTGCCCGTTTGCGCTGCCGGAAGGGACGCCGGTCTATCTGGACGCCTCGCTCAAGCGGTTTGCAACCGTGTTTCCCGCCTGCGGAAGCGACAACAGCGCCATGGAGGTCACCTGCGACGAGCTGTTTCGCTATAGCCGCGCAACGGATTGGGTGGACGTCTGCAAGGACTGGGAAGCGGGGGACGACCCGGCGATTGACAGCACTCCGCATTTGGACCTGCCGATGCCGGGCGACGGCGAGCTGACGCTGCGCTTTGCCTCCGCCTCGGATGCGGACGAGAACACCGGCCATGTTCCGTCATATGTGTTTGACATGGTGCGCCAGAAGGACGGCGTGGTCGTCGGCGAAATCCGGCTGCGGCTGGGGTATGTGCGCAACGTCTACTACGGCGGAAACGTCGGCTATACGGTGCTGGAGGAGCAACGCGGGCACGGCTACGCCGAAAAGGCCGTTCGGCTGCTCTTTGAAATTGCGCGGATGCACCGCATGCCGTACCTGATTATCACCTGCGAGCAAACGAACGACGCCTCGCGCAAAACGCTGGAGCATCTGAACGGAACGCTGCTGGAGACGCGGATTGCGCCGCGGTATTCCGGCATCTGGCAAAAGGGCGTGCACGAAGAAATCTGCATCTTCCGCTTCGACCTATAAACAAAAAGAACGAAAGCTTTCAAGGGACGGTATTACCGTCCTTTTTTATATGCTCGAGAATTATAAGAATTCCATAATGCTCGAATTCCGATAATTTTCCGAGTTAATCGTGCCCCATACTGTGGTTGGATACCCCGGGAGGAAACGATGCCAACCAAATATACAACGATTGGCCGAGGCCGCGTCGCCGCTTCGATGTCGCCCGTCGGGACTGGGCGAAAAACAGGAGGCGTCGCATGGGGTTAACGCGAACGCTGTCGAAAGGGGCTTCCGGCGCGGACGTGCGCGCGGTCAAGGAGCGACTGCTGCAACTGGGCTGCTATGCATCAGGGATTACAACGCTGCAAACGGACGCGTTCGGCGCAGATACGCGGCGAGCGGTGATCGCGTTTCAAACGGGGCACGGGCTGGAACCGGACGGAGTCGTCGGACCTTTGACCTACGCCGCGCTGTTTCCGGAGGAAGCGCCGACACTGCCCGAAACGGATTTGCTGGAGTTGCCCGCGCATCTGCCCGCCGACGCGAGGCTCAAACTATCGGTAGCGCTGGCAAACGAATCGCCGACGCGTAGAAAGCTGGTGCAGAACGCGCTGACGTTTGCCACCAGTCCCGACGCCCCGGGCGAATACCCGCTGAGCCTCTACATTCGCGGCGGGAACCTCTACAATGCGGATTTGACGACGAACGTGATCACGCTGGAGCGCATTGCACGCGGCGCCACACGGCAGCCGGAGTTCTACGACGGCGGGCGGCGGGAGATGATGGAGCGCGCGGTACAGGCAAACCCATGCATCACCGGCGCGGACTGCTCCGGCGGGGTGGTCGGATTGCTTCGACACGTCGAACTTGTGCGCCCAACCTTTGACTGCTCGGCGGATGGATTCACCAGCGGATCAAAGACGGTGGCGATCGATCGCGCCGCGCTGCGCCCCGGCGATTTTCTGCATAAGAGCGGGCACATCGGCCTCTATGTGGGCGGCGGCTACGCGGTGGAATGGATGGGCGGCGCTTACGGCTGCCAGCTCACGAGCCTGACAAAGCGGCGCGGCTGGAACTATGTGAAGCGAAAACGAGACAACTGCGGCGCCTGGACGGGATTCCTGCGCCCGAAGTACTACAAGGAATAGGAGGAAAGCAGGATGCAGGAATGGGACGTCGTCGGCGTGCTCGCCGCACTCGCCGCGCTGTTTGGGCTGGTGATTGCGCCAATCGTGAAGCTGACGCAGGCGATTACGCGGCTGACCGCAACCATGGAGAACCTCAAGCAGAGCATGGAGGATCTCACGACCAACAACCAAACCGCGCATGAGAGCCTCTGGACATTCGCGCGGGGGCAGGAGTCGCGGCTCTGCGACCACGAAACGCGGCTTCGCATTATGGAAGACGCGCGGTAACCAAGTTTGAACAAGAACACAGAATTGAACGGAGGAAACGAGTATGAATCCCATTTTGGAGTTTGCATTGCAGATTGCGGCGACCTTGCTGGTTACGCTCATCGGCGTGCTGGGTACCTGGCTGACCCTGAAGCTCGGCAAGAGTGCGGGGCTGCAAAACATTGACGCGGCGCAGAAGGAACTCATTCGCGCGGCGCGCATCACGGTGGACGAGCTGCAGCAGACGTTTGTTGCCGACTGGAAGACGGCAAACGCGGACGGAAAGCTGCAGGCGGATGAGATTGCCGCGCTGAAGGAGCACCTGCTGAATAAGACGCTTGAGAAGCTCTCCGCGCCTGCTCTGTCACTGCTCAAAGGCGCGGCGGTGGACGTAAACGGCCTGATCGCAGGCGTCGGCGAGGCCTGGATCGACCGGATGAAGACGAAGGAAGTCACTGCAAACTAAGCCGGGTGAAGTGCACGACAACCAAAAAAGCCGATCAGATTTCTGGTCGGCTTTTTCTATGTTCCGAGAATCTTCCATTAGAACGACAATAGCTTTACTTCGCTTGCGATCTCCGGCTCCACGCAGCAGAGGCTCAGGCAGTAACCCTCCAGCGCGGCAAACCGGCGAAACCGGTAGGCTGTTTCTCCGCTCATGACCGCGTCCATTTCCCCTTGCGGAAGAATGCTGAAGCTCGCGGGGGAAACGGAAAAACCCAGCCCTTCGGCCTTGAGGTAGCTTTCTTTGAGCGTCCAGATCGAGAAAAAAGCGTGTAACGGGTCGGCGGACTGCGCGAGGAATGCGCGCTCGAGCGGATGAAAGAACCGCGCGGAGATCAGCTTCCAGTCGATGGGGCGAATCTGCTCCAGATCGACGCCGACGCTGCCGCTCGACACGGCGAGCACGGCGTAGTCGCCGGAGTGGGTCAGGTTATATGGCTTCGCGTTTGGCAGAGAGGGTTTGCCGCGGTTTCCGCGCTCAATTTTTGCCTGCCGCGTGTCGTCCCCAAAGACGCGATGCAGCAGCAGCCCCGCCGCGAGTCGGCGCAGCGCTTCGCCGGAGCGCCCGAACGCGCGGACGCGCGCCTGACGTTCCTCGTCGAGCAAAGCGACGAGCAACTCCGCCTTTGGGGCGATCTGCTGAATGTTTGCGGCGAACAGCTCTACCAAGATGGACTCCTTTTTTACGAAGAATACGGGGCATTCTAGCAAAGACGAAACAACGAGGATCAACGAATGACGCACTTGGTTCGCCATTTTCCGCTGCGGTAGCGGAGCGCGAAGAAGACGCAGCGCACGACCCAGTCGATGATCATGCAATACCAAACGCCGACCACGCCGAGGCCGAGGTACCGAACGAAGATGTAGCTGAGCCCAAACCGCACGACCCACATGGTCGACGCGGAAACAATCATCGTAAAGCGTGCGTCTCCGGCGGCGCGCAACGCGTTTGGAAACGCGAACGAGAACGGCCAGAATACGATGTTTGCCACCGCGAGCACCGGGAGCACGCGAACGGAGATATCGAACGCTTCCTCGCTGATGGGAAACAGGCCGACGATGGGCCGCGCGAGGAAAAACAGGGGCACATTGACGGCGGCCATCGCGAGTATGGTAATGAGAATCAGCTTCTTGAGGTAGGCGACCGCCTGCACATAATCGTTTGCGCCAATGCACTGTCCAAATACCGTGATCACCGCGAGGCTCATGCCAAGTCCGGGTACAATCGCGATGTTCGAAATGCTGCCGAGAATGGCATTTGCGGCGATGGCGGAGGTGCCAAGCGATGCAATCAGCGTTTGAACGAGCAGCTTGCCAAAGTTGAACAACCCGTTTTCAAACCCGGTTGGCACGCCGACGGAGAGGATGCTGCGCATCAAGGGGCCGTTGAAGGAGACGCGCAGCAGGTTTCGAAGATAGATGGGATTCTGCTGGTTTCGAATCAGCAGCAGCATGATCACCGCGGCGACGACGCGCGAAAGCAGCGTGGCTATCCCGGCGCCCGTGACTCCCAGGTTGCAGCCGTAGATCAGGATTGCGTTGACGGCGACGTTGACGATGTTCATAATCAGCGACGCCAGCAGCGAGACGCGCGAATTGCCCATGGAGCGAAACAGCGCGGCGCAGGCATTGTAGATCGCTAGAAACGGGTACGAAAGCGCGGAATAGGTCAGGTAGGTTGCGGCGCTTTTGCTGACCGCCGCGTCAACATAGCCGAAGATCGTATGCACAAAGAACGAGGGGGCGACCAACAGCACGGCACCGAGCACACTGGAAAACAGCAGCGCGATACAAAACAGCTGCCGTGCGGAGTCGTTGGCTTGCGGATGATTCCTGCGCCCGAGATACTGCGCGCAGACAACCGCGCCGCCGGTGCAGAGCGCGGAAAGAATACTGATGATCAGATTGTTGAGGGAATCGACGAGGGAGACGCCGGAGACGGCGGACTCGCCGACCCGCGTAATCATAACGGTTGCGGCTAGACCGACCATCATCGCCAGCAACTGCTCGAGAATCAGGGGAATGATCAACTGCCGCAGGGCAGACGGCGAAAAGATGGGCCGCTGAGCGACCGCGGTTTGTTCCATAAAAGCGAAAAATCCAAACTTTCGTTTTTAAAATAGAAAAATCCAGCGCTTACACACAACGTTTTCTACGAAGGGTTACGCATCAGAATTTATAGGTGTCCTGCACATCCAGTATGAACACCGTCGCTCCGCCGACCGTTACCGACATTGGCATGGCGACGCTGTCGATGTTATGCGGAATGCCCGTAGCGGGCACGGTGACCACCTGCCGCCGACGGGAGTGCTCGCGGATGATCTCCAGCGTCTCGGTCAGCCGCTCGGACTCGACGCCGATCATCAGCGTGGTGTTTCCGCCGCGCAGAAATCCGCCGGTGCTGGCAATGCGCGTTACGCTGATATTACGCTCGATCAGCGCGTAGGTCAGCGTTTTCTGGTCGTCGTTCTGTACGACGGCAAACAGCAGTTTCATCATAGCTACGCCTCCGATCCATAATTGTTTCAGTGGTTGACTTCTGGTTTCAGTATACCATAAAGAATCAGGTTAACTGTAATAGAGAAACTCAATGTGCGACTGCTCGCTGTCCAGCCAGATAAAGCCGGAGATGTTCCCGTTTTCAAAGACGCAGACGATCGAAACCTTCATGCCGGACTGATGAATCGTTCCGTACAGCGTGTTTGCCGAAACGACTCCGGACTCGTTTGTAAATGCGGCAACGGTAATCGCGTCTGGCGAAAAGAACGCTTGATCCACTTGAATGGAACCGGCGCCATCCGGGTCGACGGAGACGGTGATTGCGCCGTCGTAGCGCTTGCCGAGGATGTCGTCAGCCGCGGATTTGGTTGCTGCGTCGTCGCTGACCGCCTGCGAAAGATAGATTTTTACGGCGTAGGTTCCGCTGCTCTGGGCAAAATCGGTGACGACCGGCGTTTGCGCGGCGATCGGATTGAAGAATTGCGCGCTGAGCGTTTTGGAAGCCTGCGCGATGTCTGGAAAAAACGGAGCAACCACGGCAAAGCACAGCGCGAGCAAAAGCAATGCAGCCTGCGCCCGCCGGGCAAAGGTGGAGCGAACGCGCGGGGAACTCGCCGTTTCGCGCGACACGCGCGCCGCGCGGCGAAGCAGCGGTTTTCCGCAAAACAAACAAAAGACGGTTTGCTCACGATTCCAATTTCGGCACTGCGGGCAGACGCGATACTCCATGGATTCTCCTCAATGGTTGATAGGTTATCATACCATACCGACGCGGTTTTGACCATGTTTCGGCTTAACCCGAGATGGCGCACGGGCGGCCTTCGTGAACGAATGACGAACTCTACGCAGCGAAGGTTGAAATTCCGCAATTTTTGTGAGAATATAACGAGGTAAGAACAAACGGAAGGTTGCGTAGACAAGTTTTGCACGCGGCGTGAATGGATCGTCACGAGCAAAGCGAGCACGAGAACGGTAGAGAAGAACATGCAGCAGGGGATTGAACGGTTTTTAGACGAAGAAGGTAAGCTGAAGCTCTGGCCGGCAAAAAAGGCGGTGCAGGAGCAGATATACGCGCATCTGGCACAGAAATTTACACCGGGTCAGGACTATACCGAGCACGAGGTGAATGCGATTCTCGCCAGCTGGCATACCTTTGGCGACCTGTTTTTGCTGCGGCGCGGGCTGATTGAGAGCGGATGGCTGCTGCGCGAGCGAAACGGAAGCCGCTACTGGCGAAATCCGGAACGGAACGAGGAGCAGGCATGAAACACCTTCCGGAAGGATACCGCGAGATCAAAAAAATCGACCTGATGAGCAGTCGTAAGGAAATGATTCTCATCAATATTCTGGCGCTTGGCATCCTTTGCGGCATGGTGGCGCTTGGGTTTGCGATCTGTCCGCCGTTTTCGAAATTGCTGCTCGGCGTGCAGACCATTATCAACATCATTCTGCT
>DAIRTE010000085.1:0-7357 GCA_036804025.1 Clostridia bacterium
CGCGAATCGCTTGGGAGGAGTCTAACTAGGCTCCTCCCAAGAAATGGATTGGATGGAGACAAGTCAATGGAAAGTAATGTGTTGGAGATCAAAGGGCTGGTCAAGGATTATCCGGGCGTACGCGCGGTGAACGAAGTCAGCTTCGAGATCAAGCGAAACGTGGTGCACTGCCTGGTTGGCGAAAACGGGGCGGGCAAATCTACGTTGATTAAGATACTCACCGGCGCCTGCGAGCGGACCTGCGGCGAAATCACGCTCAACGGAGCGGACTATTGCGCGAGAAACCCGAAGGAAGCCAGAGAAAAGGGCATCAGCACGCTGTTTCAGGAGCTGAACGTCGTCGACCAGCTGACGGTGGAAGAGAACCTGACCCTCGGTATCGAAGACTCGATTTGCGGGTTTTTACGCAAGACGGACAAAATCAAGAAGATCATTGCCGTCCTAAAGGATCTGGAACCCAGCATCAACCCGAAGGAACGGGTCTCGCGGCTCAGCGTGGCCAAGAAGCAGATCATTGAAATTGCCAAGGCGGTTGCCGCGGAAACGGACATCATCATCATGGACGAACCGACGGCTGCCCTCTCGGAATCGGAAATCAACCGACTGTTTACGATTATAAAACGACTGCGCGAAAAAGGCGTTACCGTTATCTATATATCCCATCGACTGGATGAGATTTTTACCCTGGGCGATTACGTAACCGTAATGCGGGATGGCAAGCACGTTGCGACCAAGCCGATTGCAGAGGTGAAGGATCGCTCGGAGCTGGTGCAGTTGATGATCGGCAAGACCGTCATCGAGTCCTATACGCCAAAGGAGAAACCGGCGGAAGAACTGCTGCTCGAGCTCAAGGACGTTTGCAACCACAAACTGCGCAATGTTTCGCTCCGGGTCAACCGTGGCGAAATCGTCGGGTTCTACGGTCTGATTGGCGCCGGTAAAACCGAGCTGGCCCGCGCGATCTACGGCGCGGACGACTACTCCGGCGAGATCCGGCTCAACGGCGAGAAACTCGGCAAATCGCCGGAAAAGACCATCCAAGCGGGCATCGCGCTGGTTCCGGAAGAACGCCGCACGCAAGGACTCTTTACGCTGTTAACCATCAAACAAAACATTTCCGCGATGAACCTGACGCGCATCTCGAAGCTCGGCATGATCAATGCCGTGCAGGAGCGTAGCACCGCGAAGGATTACATTGCCAAGCTCAACATCAAGACGGACTCCATGGACAAGGAGACCTCGAAGCTTTCCGGCGGAAACCAGCAGAAGGTCGTCTTCTCCAAGTGCCTGTTTGCCAACGCCGACCTGCTGATTCTGGACGAACCCACGCGCGGAATCGACGTTGGCGCCAAGGCGGAAATCTATGCGATTGTTCGCGGCCTTGTGGAACAAGGAAAAACCATCCTGTTCTTTTCGTCTGAACTACCTGAGATCCTCAACTCCTGTGATCGGATATTCCTGCTGTATGAGGGTGAAATTAAAGCAGAACTTCAGAACGGAATTGATATTAACAGCCAGGATATCATTCACATCGTTACGGGAGGAACTGCATCGTGAGCAAACAATTTGAAGGAAAGAATCTGTCGCTCGCAGGCAAGATCAGCAACGAGTCCTACCTCAACCGTGTGATGTTTCTGGTATTGATCGCGCTGTTTGGCATTGCGAGTTTGACCATTGGGAATTACTTTTCTACGGCGACGGCGCTGAACCTGATTGCCAACAACTGGTACATCGTGATCCTCGGCGTTGGAGTCACGTTCCTGCTCGTGTCCGGGCATCTGGATATGTCCGTCGGCGGCATCGTCGCAATGGCGGGCGTGCTCTCCGCGTATTTTTGCCAGCCGGCAAACGAAGGCTTTTCCGAGTTGGGACAGGGCCTCGGCCTGCCGTATGGCGTTGCGATTGTCCTGACGCTGGTCTGCTGCCTCGTCATTGGCGCGCTCAACGCGCTGTTCATCGCGAAGATGCGCGTGGCGTCGATTATCGTGACGCTGGGCACCATGTCGATTGCGCGCGGCATCGGCCAGGTGGCTGCCCTCGGCGCGCAGCGCAGTGCGGGGCTGCCGGACATCTTTGGCGTCATCGGCAACGTGCCGCTCTTCGGGCCAATCAAGATTGCCGCGGCCATCGCCGCGATACTCGTCTGCGTTGCGCTCTATATTGAAAAGAGCACGACCTTTGGACGCAGAACCTACCTCATCGGCGCAAATCGCGAAGCCGCGCGGCTCTCCGGCATCAAGGTGGAACGGCACATCGCGCTCTTGTACCTGCTCAGCTCTTTGCTTGCGGGCATAACGGGAATTCTGCTCGCCTCCGAAATGAAGGCCGGCATCTCCACGCGCGGTACCGGGTTTGAGTTCAGTGCGCTGGTGGTTACGCTGCTTGGCGGCGCGAGCATCGACGGCGGCGTCGGCTCCGTGCTGGGCATGGTGATTGGCGCCATGATTCTGGGCGTCGTTTCCTCGGCGGCATACAGCATGCTGCTGCGTCCGGAATGGCAGTTCATTCTGAAAGCGACGGTAACGTTCCTGGCAATCATTGCGCAGCGCTACCTGCTGGATCGAAGAAGCAGATAGCGGGCGGGATTGAACGGACGAGTTGAAAGGATAAAAACTATGTCGGCTAATTGCAATACGACAAATCTTCGAGGCGTCAAAGCCAAGAGATTGATCAAATAAATATACGTCTACGTGATTCTGGCAATCGTGGTTGCCGTACTGAGCTTGCTCAAGGGCGACCTGTTCCAGCGGGGGAACTTCCTGTTTCCGCCGAACATTGCAAACCTCTTGCGCATGTCGGCCCCGATTCTGATGATCAGCAGCGCGTTTACGCTGATCTTCATCACCGGCAACATGGATCTTTCCGTGGGCAGCATCCTGAGCCTGACGACTGTGGTCAACGCGATTTTGCTGCTCAACGGGTTCTCGTTTTTCACTGCAATGGTCATCGTTCTGGCGCTCGGCCTCGTGCTCGGCTTCGTCAACGGTTTTCTCGTGATGAAGCTGCGCATTACGCCCGTCATCGCAACGCTGATCACGATGAACGCCTATCAGGGCTTGGCACGTTACCTGGTTCCGCCGGGAATCTCGTCCATCACGAATACGGACACGCTGACCATGCCGGACTGGATGGGAAATTTCGCAAAGGGACAGGTGTTTCTGGGGCTTTCGTGGGCGTTTATTGTAGCGATTGTGCTGCTCGTTGGGCTGGTGATTCTGCAGCGGCGCACGGTCTTTGGAAAATACCTCGTCGCGGCGGGCGGAAACCGTACTGCGGCGGAACTCTCCGGCATCAACGTGGTCAAGGTGGTCTGGGGCGTGTACATTCTGCTCGGCGCGGTCTCCGCGTTGGCGGGCGTCGCGCGGGCGAGCTACCTGCTCATTGGCGAACCGTATACCGGCGTTGGAGCAGAGACGGAGGCGATCATCGCCTGCCTGCTGGGCGGAACGGCGTTCTCCGGCGGCGAAGGCTCTGTGGTGAAGTCGTTCGTCGGCGCGTTGATCATCGTTTGTCTGACGTTCGGGCTCAAGTCCGTCATACCGGAGTACTGGCAGCTGCTGGCCAAGGGTGCGGTGCTGGTGTTTGCGGTGGTGCTCAACCACATGCTCTCCAAGGAGACCGTCGCCGCGTAAGGACGAATACCGATTAAACTGATCTGAAACGGATCTGAATGGATCTGATCTGGGGGAACGAGTATGTACGAACAGGATAAGCGTGAGATCATTCACGCGGCACTGGAGATTAAGAATTACGGGCTCATTGCGCTCTCCGGCGGCAACGTCAGCGTCCGCAAGGAGAACGGCGATGTGATTGTTACGCCTTCCGGCACGGCCTATGAGACGATGAAGGAAGACGACCTGATTGTGTTCAACGCCAAGGGTGAGCGCATCGAAGGTACGCTGCGTGAGTCCGTCGATACGGTGGCGCTGCAGTATATTTTCAACGAACTGCCGGAGGTCAACGCAATCATCCATACGCATCAGCCATACGCAACGGCGGTGGGCCTGATTGGGGACACGTTCCCCGCCGCGCTGACCACGCTGGCAAACGTGACGCTGGGCGCGATCAACGTTGCTCCCTATTGTTCGGCGGCGAGCCTGGACATGGGTGTGCAGAGCGTGAAGTACCTTGGCGGAAAACGCGCGGTCATCCTCAAGCACCACGGCGTGATCGCCGTTGGCGGCAATCTGAAGGAAGCGCTCTACGCCGCAATATATATGGAAGAAGCTGCCAAGGCGTACCTTGCGGCGAAGGCCGCGGGCGACGTCGCCATCATGACCGACGAACAGACCCGGGACGCGGTGGAGATCCACAAGACCTACGGGCAGGGGCATTAACCATCGCGGCGGAACACGCCGGATTTGGTTCGGATACGATACGTTGGAGGCAGGCAGTTGAACAACAAACAGGACAACCTCATTGGACTCTACGAAAAGGCGCTGCCAAAGCAGCTGAGCTGGGAAGAGCGGCTCTCCGCGGCGAAAGACGCGGGCTATGATTTCATGGAAATCAGCATCGATGAGACGGACGAGCGGATTGCGCGCCTTTCCTGGAACAAGCAGGAACGCACGAAGCTCATGGAGACGATCCATCGGCTGAATATGCCGATCTTGACCATGTGCCTCAGCGGCAATCGGCGATACCCCATTGGCAGCGAAGACGAAAAGACCCGCCAAAACGGGCTTCAATTGATTCGAAACGCAATCGACTTTGCGCTCGACTGCGGCATCCGCGTGATTCAGCTCGCGGGCTACGACGAATACGCAAACCCGAGCACGGAAGCTACGATTCGGAATTTTCACGATTCTCTCGCGCTCAGCGCGCGCTATGCGCAGGAGAAAGCGGTCATGCTCGCGCTGGAGACGATGGAAAACGACCTGATGGACTCCATCACGAAAGCCAAGGCGTTTGTCGACTCCATTCAGTCTCCCTGGCTCAAGATCTATCCCGATCTGGGCAATCTTTACGCAACAGGGCAGGACATAGAGAGCGAGTTCCAGCTCGGCATGCAGGACATCGTTGCGATTCATCTCAAGGACACGCTGCCGGGCATCGTTCGGGAGATTCCGTTCGGAAGCGGCAATGTCGATTTTGTTTCGTTCTTTCGGCTCATGGAGCAAGAGCACTACAGCGGTCTCTACGTGGCCGAAATGTGGACGGACGAGACACCGGAGTCCGTTCGCGCCGCGAAGGACGCGCGCAAGTTCCTCGCGGATAAGCTCGCGCAGGCAAAGCAACGCTGACCGCACAAACGACAGGAAACCGATCACAGGAGGGCAAGATGCGAAAGACGGGAATCAAGCGCCTGACCAAGGATAACTTTGAACCATACGGCTCCTATGCGAGCATTCTGGAACCGACCGGCGAGAGCTTTGGCGAGGCGCCGGTGGTGTTCTATCGCGATATGGTGCAGCAGAGCCTCGGCTTTGCAACGAACGCTTCCTACTCGGCCTGCGTGGTTGAGCAGCGCCCGTGGGTCATAACGAACTCGGAAGTGCACGACTACTGCCACGAGACCATACTCTGCCTCGATGGCGATTATCTGATGCACGTTGCCCCGGCAACGTCTGACAAGCAGATTCCGGCGGACAAAATCGAAGTGTTCCTGATTCCGAAAGGCACGCTGGTCAACGTAAAAGCGGGCGTCTGGCACCAGGCCGGGTTCCCCTATCAGTGCGACCGCGTGCACATTCTCTGCGTGCTGCCGGAACGAACCTACGCGCGGGACTGCTACTGCTTCGATCTTTCCAAGAAGGATCAGATTGAGGTTTCGCCGGAATTCATCGAGTAACACATTCCGGCATAACACGGGTTTCGGCGGCAACGCTCGCCGGAATTGATTTGTTCGAATGTTCCATGTATGATGACGGTAGGCGGTGTCTTTGGCGAACGCGTTCGCTTGTTTCGTTGTACGTGTAAGAATGCATAACCGCAGTTATTATGGAATGTTTCGCTGCTTGGGAGGGGAATGGATGCGTCGGACCTATCTGCTGGGGCTGGACAACGGCGGCACGGTGACGAAAGCCGCTTTATATGGAACGGACGGCGCGGAGATTGCGGTTGCCAGCGCGCGGGTGAAACCGATTATGGAAAAGGTCGGCTTTGTGGAGCGCGATATGGACGAGCTCTGGGCGGCAAACGCAAAGGCCATTCGGGACGTGATTCAAAAATCGAATGTGAATCCAAGCGATATTCTGGGCGTTGCGGTATCCGGACACGGCTGCGGCGCTTATTTTGTGGACGAAAACGGCCGCCCAGCGGCAAACGGCATTATTTCGACCGACACGCGCGCGAAGGATTATGTGGAGCGCTGGAATGCGGACGGCACCTACGAAACGCTTCTGCCGATGACCATGCAGATCATCTGGGCGGGGCAAACGCCGTCCATCGTCGCCTGGCACCGGGACGAGAAACCGGAGGTGCTCCGGCGCGCGAAGTGGGTGCTTTCCTGCAAGGACTACATCCGCTTTTGCCTCACAGGCGAGGCTTATCGCGAGCTGACGGATGTTTCCGTTGCCAACACCATCAACCTCAACACGATTGATTATGACGACGCGATCTTTGACGCGTTCGGACTAACCGAGTATAAGCGCCTGTTTGCGCCGCTTCGAAAGTGCACGGACGTCTGCGGAACGGTTACGGCAAAGGCCGCGCGGGAAACGGGCTTAGTCGAAGGCACACCGGTGGCGGGCGGGCTCTGCGACGTCGCGGCCTGCTGCATCGGCACGGGCGTGACCACGCCGGAAAAGATGTGCATGATCGCGGGCACCTGGAGCATCAACGAGTTCATCTCCGACAAACCGATTTGCTCCAAGGAGCTGTTCCAGTCTGCGCTGTATTGCATGGACGACTACTGGATGATTCTCGAAAACAGCATGACCTCCGCCAGCAACCTTGAGTGGTTTATTCAGAATCTGATGACGGAGGAAAAGGCGCGCGCGGAGCAATCCGGCGCCAGCGTGTTTCAAACGGCGGACGCGATGGTCGCCTCCATTGCGCCGGAGGATTGCCCGGTGCTCTTTCTGCCGTTTCTGTTTGGTACAAACGTCAACGCAGACGCAAAGGCCTGCTTCCTTGGCATCAGCGGGCTGCACACCAAGGCACATCTGATTCGCGCGGTCTACGAGGGCGTTGTGTTTTCGCACCGCACGCATATGGAAAATTTACTGCGCTTTCGCGACCGGCCGACGAGCATTCGCATTTCCGGCGGCGCGGCGCGCTCGCGCGACTGGATTCAGATTTTCGCAGACGCGTTTCAGATTCCGATTGAGGTTTCCGCCGCTTCGGAGCTCGGCGCGATGGGCGCCGCCATGTGCGCGGGCATTGCCGCGGGCGAGTTTGGCGATTTCCAAAGCGC
>DAIRTE010000085.1:7457-12262 GCA_036804025.1 Clostridia bacterium
CCCCGACACCTGTAGAGCATGAAAACCGTTTTCAAAAACGGCGAATTATGGTACGATATCTCATTATTGAATCTTGCGGATGAGGGTGCCGAATGGAATCTCGATATGACATGCAAATGATGGTACATGTTGCGAAGATGTACTACATGGAAGGGCTCACGCAGCAAAGCATTGCGAAGGAGCTTGGTATCTCCCGGTCCTATATCTCCATGATTCTGTCCGAGGCAAGAGAGCTGGGCATTGTCGAAATCAACATCAAAAACCCGCTCGCAAGCAACGAAGAACTGGCCAGCGAGCTTTCGAGCGCCTTTGGAATCTCCAACTGCTACGTGACCCCGACCGTGGTCACCGCGCTGACGCCGCTGACCAAAATCCTCGCCGCGCAGGGCGCAATCGTCGCCGAAAAACTCATCGAAAACCACTCGACCGTCGGCGTTGCCTGGGGCATGACCTGCTACGAGTTCATGAAGGCGTTTTCGAACGACTCCGGCCTGTTCGACGTCAACGTGGTTCCGCTCATCGGCGGGTCGCACCACCTTTCGTCGGAGTATCAGCTCAACGAGATGGTTCGCCTGTTTGCGGAGAAACTGCGTGGAACGCCGTCGTTTATCTATGCGCCAGCTCTTGCGGAGTCCATTGAGGACAAGGCGCTGCATCTCAAGAGCCAATACATGCAGTCCATCGCGGAAAAATGGCGCAAGATCGACGTTGCAATCGTCGGCGTCGGCTCCCCGCCGGAGTATTACAGCGACAAGAGCCAGTTTGATCCCGTTGCGATGCGGCAGTCCTACGAGAGCAATCCGGAGAAGACGGTCGGGGACATTGGCGCCCGCCGTTTCAACATTCAGGGTGAGTTCCTCAAGAACGACTACAACGACCGGATCATGGGCATCGATGAGGAAGGCCTCAAGAGCGCGAAGAACGTGCTGAGCATTGCGGCGGGTCACCACAAGGTGCTCTCGATCATCGGCGCGCTTCGCCTGAACATCATTACGCATTTTGTGACGGACGAGAACACGGCAAAGACGATTCTCTCGCTCGTATAACTGAATTATAACCATAAAAATAGAACCGCGGGTTAACCCGCGGTTCTTTGCGTTGTGTTCGCTCTTTATTTCTCGCTCAAAATCGCGAGCGCGGCACTGCGGTCCGTAATCAGTACGTCGATGTACTTTCCCTTGAGCGCGCCGGTGATGATGTCCTTCTTTTCCTCGCCGCAGGCAACGCCGATGACGGTTGGAATCCGCTTGAGGTCGTCCAGCGAGGCGGAGATGATTCGATCCATCAGCGGGGTTTCGCAGCGGTGTCCGTCAATGTCGATGTACCGCCCGCAGATGTCCCCAACCGCGCCTTCGTTGCGCAGGGACTGCGCGTCTTCCATGCTGATGTGGCCGGAGCGGAACTGTGCGCTGAGTTCCGGCCGCGTGGAGCCGAGGCCGACGACGGCGACGTTTGCGCTCGAGAGCCGCTGAAAATGCTCCTGTATGTGCGGCTCGTCCATCAATAGATCGCGCAGTACCTTGCTTTTGACCATAAACGGCGCCTGCAGCAGGTAGCTGTCCCCGTTGAACGCGCTGGCGAGCGTCAGCGCGAGGGCGTTTGCGTCCGTATCCATGGTTTTGTTGCCAATGCCGCCGAGCAGCTGGATCACGTCCACCCGCTTATAGGCGTTGTGCCGAATGTTCTTGACCACATAGCTCAGCGTGGTGCCCCAGGCGATGGCCAGCAGCGACCCGTTTTCGAGGAACGATTCCAGATAGATTGCCGCCGCGGCACCGACGTTTTGCTTGCTCTCCTCAAGATTATGGCTGCTGGGCGCGACGATGACATGGCGAATGCCAAAGCGATCCTGAATGCGCTTTGCCAGCTCAATGCCGAAGGAGGAGATGTCGTCGATGCGAATCTGCACGATGCCGGAGGAAATGGAGCTTTTGAGCAGGCGCGAAACCGTTGGGCGCGAAACATGTACCTCCTGGGCGATCTCCTCCTGCGAGTGACCTTCCAGATAGTAGAGCTTGGCGACCTTAATCAGTAAATCGCGTTTTTCATCCAGCGGTTGCGTCATTCAAACACCCCTTACATCGATAATCTGAATATAGTGCATCGTGTTTCGCTTGTCAAGGGAAATGCGAGCAAATGTTATGAATGCAGAACAAAATGAACGCAAATGCGAATATAACAAACGAAACAGCCCATTATGACATCTATATGATGAACATATGTTCAATAAACCGCGATAATATTGACATAAAAATCCTTCGTGCCTATATTGATAACAGAACGAATCAACGGGGTATTCCGCATGAAACAAGTATCGGCGTCCATTCTTTCCGCAAACTGGCTTTGCCTTGGCGAAGAGCTCCGGCGGGCGGAGAACGCAGGCTGCGACTGCATCCATGTCGACGTGACGGACGGGCACTTCGTCTCCAACCTGACCATGGGCATGGACATTACGCGCGCGGTGTGCAAGGCGACGAGCCTTCGCGTGGACGTGCATCTGATGATTGCCGAGCCCGGTCGGTTTATCGCCGCGTTTGCGGAGGCGGGTGCGGACTCGATCACCTTTCACGCCGAGGCAACCACGCATGCGTTTGAGCTGATCAAGGCGATCAAGAAAGAGGGCAAGCTCGTTGGCGTTGCGCTCGATCCGGCAACCCCGGTGGAGACGATTGAGCACTATCTCGACCAGCTCGATCTCGTGTTGCTCGTGTCCGTCTGCGTCGGCTTTGGCGGGCAGAAGTTCATCGACGCGGTAGACGAAAAGATCAAACGGCTTGCGAAGATGCGCGAGGAGCGCGGGTTGCACTTCGAAATTCATGTGGACGGCGGCATCAACACCGAAAACGGCAGCAAGAAGCGCGCGCTCGGCGTGGACAACCTCGTCGGCGGGTCGATGATCTTCCTCGCGGAGGACATTCACGAAACGGTTCGCCGGTTAAAAGCCTGACATCGATTCCACTTTAAAACAGTTTATCCATATAGATAAAACTTCATAAAGAAATGATAGCAAACAGGAGGAACCAATATGAGTGTCACAAGTGATCGAATCCAGGGTAAGGTTTGCGTCGTCACCGGCGCGGCAAAGAGCATCGGCTTTGCCATTGCGGAGAAGTACGCCCAGTCGGGCGCGAAGGTCGTTTTGATCGACATCGACCCGCTCGTGGAAGCTTCCGCCAAATCGCTGGCGGACAAGGGCTACACCGCGAAGGCGTATGTGCTCAACATTACGAACCGCGACGCGGTGCTCAAGTGCTTTGAGGACATCACGGCGACCTATGGCGATGTTTACGCGCTGGTCAACAACGCGGGCGTAGTTGATACCCGCCCGTTCGAAGAGAACGACGAAGCCATTCTGGACAAGATGTTCAAGGTAAACGTCTACGGCACGACCTATTGCATGCAGGGCGCGCTGCCGAGCATGAAGAAGAACAAGCAGGGCAAGATCATCAACTTCGCGTCGAAGTCCGGCAAAACCGGCTCCGCGCTGATGGGGCCCTACAGCGCGGCAAAGGGCGCGGTGATCGTGCTCACGCAGGCGCTGGCATTTGAATACGCCGCCGACAACCTCAACATCAACGCCGTCTGCCCCGGCATTACGGACGCGACGGGCGTTTGGTCCTCGGTCAGCAAGGGTTACGTCGAGAACATGAAGATGGAGCGCGACGAGATCGTGAAAAAGTTCACCGCCAAGGTTCCGCTTGGCCGCCTGACGGACATTCAGGACGTGGTGGAGTTCGTCTTTTTCCTCACCGTGTCCGGCGACTACTGCACGGGTCAGGCGTTTAACATCACCGGCGGACGCGAAATGCACTAAGCGGCAGAGCAAAGGAGCACGGCTATGGAATTAAACCTGAAGGGCAAAACCGCCATCGTGACCGGCGGAACCACCGGACTTGGCGCGGGCATCTGCGACGTTCTCGCGGAAGAGGGCATGAACATCATCGCGAACTATCTCTTCGACGAAGAGGGTTCCGTTCGCTTTGCCAAGGAGCTCGGCGAGAAGTACGGCACGAAGTGCGTCGCCATGTACGGCGACATCTCCAAGGCGGAGGACATCGAAAAGATCTTTGAGCAGGCGGAGCAGGAGTTTGGCCATGTGGATGTTCTCGTGAACAACGCGGGCATCTGGCCGACCACGCCGGTGGAAAAGATGTCCGATGAGGAATGGAAAAAGGTCGTCGACATCGACCTCAACGGCACGTTCATGTTCTCCAAGCGCGCGATTCTGCATTTTCTCAAGCACGATGTCAAAGGTCACGTGGTGAGCATTTCGTCCAAGTCCGGCTTTACCGTTTCTTCGCCGGATCACGCGCATTATGTCGCCGCCAAGGGCGCAGTAAACATGATGACCAAGGCGCTCGCGCGCGAATTCTCCTCCCGCGGGATCATCGTCAACGGCGTTGCGCCGGGTATGGTGCGCACCCCGCTCAACGAGGACAAGCTCTCCCAGCCGGAATGGCTGAAGTACTACGAAGACCGCATTCCGGTCGGCCGGGTTTCGACCGCGCGCGAAGTGGCCTATACGGTCGCCTTCCTCGCTTCGGAGAAGGGTATGTACATTACCGGCGCAATTGTGGACGTTACCGGCGGCATGCTGATCTAACGCGACAATTCGAATAAAACCAACTATTACAACCGATAATGGAGGAAAGCAAAGTGGAAAAGCAGGCGTTGGGTCTCGTGGAGACCAAGGGACTGGTCGGTGCGATTGAAGCGGCCGACGCAATGGTAAAAGCGGCGAATGTCTCGCTCATCGGCAAGGAGAAGATCGGCTCCGGACTCGTGACCGTCATGGTGCGCGGGGA
>DAIRTE010000086.1:0-12192 GCA_036804025.1 Clostridia bacterium
CCGCTTCCCAGCAGGTTATGAAGTCCATGGCGTATGCGTACGTCGGCCGCAAGCTCAAGAAGCGCGAGTATCGCCGCCTCTGGATTGCCCGTATCAACGCAGGCGCGCGCATCTGTGGAACGACCTACAGCCGCCTGATCAACGGGCTCAAGCTCGCGGGCGTCAACATCAACCGCAAGGTTCTCGCAGACCTCGCCATCACCGATATGGGCGCGTTTAAAGAGCTTGTCGATATCGCCACGAAGGCAAGAGCGTAGGAATCGCAAATGCAAAATGAGAACCACCTTCGGGTGGTTCTTTTTTATGTACTATTGACATTACACATTCTGTAACGTTATGATATTCGTATCGAATGAAGGAGCGAATTACGTTATGGATACCATCGTATTATCCGGCAAGCGCGAGCTGGACATCTATATGAACCCCCAGCGGCAGAACCTGATCCGCTGCATGCAGATTGCGGGCGTGCCGATGACGCCGAAGCAGATTTCCGACCGGCTCGGCATCTCCGCCTCCTCCGTGCAGCACCACCTCGGTCAATTGATGGAGCTCGGCCTCGTCGAACTCGACCACACGGAGCAAATCCACGGCATCACGGCGAGCTACTACCGCGTGCTGCCAAAGAACATACAGATCGGCAGCCTTGTGGACGACGAGCTGAAGCACCAGCGCCTCGTGCTCATGCAGGCGAGCCTTTCCTCCATCTTCTCCGGTTTTGCGACGTATTGCGCGGAGCACTCCGAGGCGACGCTGGGGCCGGAGCAGCACGGCGACATGCTGACCGGAATTACGCATCTATCTCCCGCGGAGGCAACCGAGCTCTACGGCCTGATTCGCGCGTTTCTCGACGCGCATGAGGAAGGCGCGGAAGGTGCCATCCCCTGGGAATATGCGCTGATCGCCTATCCGGCGGCGGAGAAGCCGCATGCATAAGTCCATTGCGCTCATCGTTCTGCTCAAGAACCTCTCGACGGGAATCCTGGCCTCCGTGCTGTCGCTCGCGCTGTTGCAGCACGGCGGGAGTATTCAAACCATCTCGCTGCTGCTTGGATTGTATTCCTTTACCGTGATTTTGACGGAGTTTCCCAGCGGCGTGTTTGCCGATCTCTACGGACGGAAGACCTCGTTTTTGCTCTCCGCGGCACTGTGCTTTGTGAGCTACTGCGTGTTTCTCGTTTCGCAGTCGGTTGGTGTACTCTGCCTCGCCCTCGTGCTCAACGGGCTTGGGCGAGCCTTCGCATCCGGCAGCATCGACGCGCTGGCCATCGACCAGGCCGGAGCGCACGGCCAGTCGCTTGAGTGGGTCACCTCGCGTCTGGCGATGCTCGAAAGCGCGGGTCTCGCGCTCGGCGCGCTGCTGGGCGGCGTCCTCTCCGGCATCGGCAGCCGTTATCTGGGCAACATCGGCGTCAACGCCGGAATCCACGTGTTGCTGTTTTTCCTGACCGCAGTGTTCGTCCATGAGGCGCCGCGCGAACGACCGCAGGCGGTCGTCTCCGGCAGTTTGCGCTCGTTTTTCTCGCAGGCAGGCAAAAGTCTCGCGTTTCTGAAGCAGCGCGGCACCATCCGCATCCTGACGGTGTTCGCGCTGTTGACGGGCTTCGCGCTCAGCTCGGTGGAGACCTATTGGCAGCCCGCGCTGCAAGGCATGCAGCCGGTCTACTGGATCTATGGTGCGGTGAGCTTTAGCGGGTTCGCCTTCGTCATGGGGGGCAGTTGGCTTGCCGAGCGGCTGCTCCAGCGATCCGCGGCGCGCGGCGTCGCCCTGCTGCTCGCGATCAAGGCGCTGCTCGGAATCAGCCTGCTACTGTTGTTCTTCCCCAAGGGACAGTTCGCGTTCATCGCGGTCTACCTGGTCATCTACGCGGTCGTCGGCAGCGGCAGCGTCACGGAAAACACGCTGCTGAACCGCCTGGTGCCGTCCAGCCACCGCGCGGGCGTGCTCTCGCTTGCTTCGCTTATTCTGCAGCTTGGCGGCCTGCTCGCGGCGCTCTGCGGCTATTTCGTGAGCACCTACAGCCATTTTCAGGCAATGTGGCTGATCGCAGGCGCAGCTCTAATCGTGTGCGCGCTCGTCTGCGCGCTGCTGCCGAGTCGGCAATCGCAGCCGGTCGAGCCGGAATGGGCGAACGACAGTACGGAGTCCGCGCTGCCCGACGGCGTGAAGTAACGACGAAAATCGCACTCTCTCGCCCTGTTTTTGCAAAATTATGGTATACTATACCGAAAACAAAGGATGTACCCGCGCATGCAAACCATATCCTCCGAACGGCTGATTCTGCGTCCCTTTACCGAGCGGGACGTCGACGACCTCTACCGCTACGCCGCCGACCCGAACGTCGGCCCACGCGCAGGCTGGAAGCCGCATGAGAGCCGCGAGGAGTCGCTCGAGATCATTCAGACGTTCCTGCGCGACGACAACGTTTGGGCAATTGAACAAAAAAGCGACCATCGCGTCGTCGGCTCGCTCGGCCTGCACAACGACAAGTGGCGCAATCTGCCGGACGCGCGCATGTTTGGCTATGTCCTCGCGCCGGACTGCTGGGGCAAGGGATACATGAGCGAGGCGGTCTCCCGCGCGATGGAGCACGGCTTCCTCGACCTGAACCTGCGGCTGCTGAGCGTTTCGCACTATACGTTCAACGACCGCTCGCGCCGCGTCATCGAGAAATGCGGTTTTGTCTACGAAGGGACGCTGCGGCAGACCTTTCTGCGCTACGACGGCGCAATCTTCGACGAAGCGGTCTACTCCATCACGAAGGACGAGTGGCTCGCGCGCCGAGCCAACGCATAGATCATGATTCGAAAACGAGTAAACGCGGAAGGAGGTTTTGCGCATATGATTATTGAAAGCCGCTCCAACGAGCGCGTGAAGGAAGCGCGAAAGCTCCTCTTGCGCAAGGAACGCAAGGAAAGCGGGCTGCACCTGATTGAGAGCAAAAAGCTCGTCGCCGAGGCAATCGCCTCCGGCGCGCGCGTCGTCGCCTGCTTTGTTGAGAACGGGTTTGCCTTCTCGCCGCCGGAGAGCGCCGTGGTACACGTGGTTTCCCGCGCGGTGCTCGAATCCCTCTGCGAGAGTCAAACGCCGCAGGGCGTGGTCGCCGTGGTCGAAACGCCGCCGCTGACCCCACCGGAGCGGTACCCCGCCGGTCTCGTCGTGGTGCTCGACGGCGTGCAGGACCCCGGTAACGTCGGCACGATCCTCCGCTCGGCGGACGCGTTTGGCGCTTCCGGCGTGCTGCTCTCCCCCGCCTGCGCGGACCCGTATGCGCCAAAGACGCTCCGCGCAGCAATGGGCTCGACCTATCACCTGCCCGTCTGGCAGGGCGATCATTCGGCGGAGCTTGCCCGCATGAAGGATCAAAGCTTCTTCGCACTCTGCGGCGATCTAAAGGGCAGCGAAACGCTGCCGGAACTATCTGCAAACGTCGCGCTTGTGATTGGCAGCGAGGGCAGCGGAGTAAGCGCCGAGGTTGCGTCTCTCTGCGCGGGATTCCGGCTCACGATGCGCGGACGCGCAGAGTCGCTCAACGCCGCCGTTGCCGCGGGGGTGCTGCTGTATGTTGTTTCCGGGGCGATGCCTCGCGCATAAATGTACCAAAACGCAACCTTCAAAGGAGAAGTGATTATGGAACAGCCGCTCAAGAAAAACGTCCTCGTCGTGGTCGACATGCAAAACGACTTCATCACCGGCTCGCTCGGCACCAAGGAGGCGCAGGCGATTGTGGACGCCGTCGTCAAGCGCATTCTGGACTTTGACGGGTTGATTCTTTATACGCTCGACACGCACACCGAGAACTATCTCGAGACGCAGGAAGGCCAGAAGCTGCCCGTTCGGCACTGCATCGCCGGAACGGACGGCTGGGCGCCCAACGCCGCCGTCTGGATGGCGTTGATGCACAAGAACGTCGCGGACGAGCAGCACATGATTGCCAAGGACACGTTCGGCGGCGTGAGCCTGCCGATGCGCATCCACGAGCTGTTTGACGGCGCCGATCCGGAGGAGATTACGCTCGTCGGGCTCTGCACGGATATCTGCGTGATCAGCAACGCGCTGTTGCTCAAGGCATTTTATCCCGAAGCGAAGATCACGGTCGACGCCGCTGCTTGCGCGGGTGCTACGCCAGAGGGGCACAAGAACGCCCTCGCGGCCATGAAGCCGTGCCAGATTGATATCGTGAACGAATAGTACTACGGTATGTTTCTTCAGAGCCGTATCAGATTGATATTGTAAACGAGTAATCAGGTAACTGATCGCAAACAAAAACGCCCTTGCGGGCGTTTTTGTTTGTTTCACTTACTTGAATTGATTCACGATCTCCTTAAACACCCTGCCACGCTGCTCAAAGTTCTCAAACATATCCCAGCTCGCGCAGGCGGGCGAAAGCAGCACCGCGTCGCCCGGCGCGGCGAGCGTCCGCGCGCAGGCAACTGCGTCCGCAAACGTGCCCGTCGAGTGGCAGTACCCAAGGTAGCCCGTATCCCGCGCGGTATCGAGAATCTTCTGCTTCGTCGCGCCCAGCACGACAATCGCCTTGAGCGTGCTGCCGTGAAAATGCTCAAACAGCTCGTGAAAATCGCTGTGCTTGTCGTAGCCGCCGAGAATCAGCACGGTCGGCCGCGTCATCGCCTGAATCGCCTTGATCGTCGAGTCCGGATTCGTCCCCTTGGAGTCGTTGATGTAGCGGACGCCGTCGAACTCGCGGACAAACTCAATGCGGTGCTCTACGCCGGGGAACATACGCAGCGTTTCGCGCACCGCGTCCGCCGAAATGCCCATTCCGAGCGCGAGCAGCGAGCAGAGCATCGCGTTCTCGAGGTTGTGTCCGCCGGGAATCTTGATTTCGTCCGCGCGCAGCAGTTCGTACTCCCCCGCCTCGTCGCGAACGACTACCATGTCCCCGCGAAGGAAGCAGCCGCGCGGCACCTCCTGCTTACGGGAGAAATAAAACACCTTTGCGGGCGTAAGCCGCGCCATGTCGCGCACCACCGCGTCGTCGTAGTTCAGCACGGCGATGTCGTCCGGTGTCTGATGGTCGAAAATCTTGCACTTGGCGGCGATGTAATTTTCCATCGTGCCAAAGTGATCGAGGTGATCCTCCGTAATGTTGCAAACGCCCGCCGCGCGCGCGTGGAAAAGCACGTTTCCTTCGAGCTGTAGCCCCGCCGTCTCGGCGACGACCACGTCGCCTTCGCGCGTTTCGAGCGCATGCTCCGTAATCGGCACGCCAATGTTGCCCAGCACAAACGTATGCCGCCCGCCGGTTTTGAACATCTCGCCGGTCAGCGCGGTGCAGGTCGTCTTTCCGTTCGTGCCGGTGATGCAGACAAACTCCGCGTGGCTGTAGCGGTAGCCCAGCTCGATTTCGCTGATGACCTCGATGCCGCGCTGTTTTGCCGCGACGACGAACGGAACCGTCATCGGAATGATCGGGCTGATGACAATCAGCGACACGCCGTCAAACAGCGAAACGGGGTCCTCGCCGAGCCGCCATTCCACCGAAACGCCTTCCAGCGCTTCGCTCAAGCCTTCGATTTCGCTCTTCTTGTCGTTGATGACCACGTCCCAGCCGACGCGGCGCAGCAGCTTGGCTGCGCCAATGCCGCTCTTCGCCATGCCGACGATGAGCGCTTTCTTGTTGGACTCCATCGTTGTCTCCTCCGAAAAAAACGCCCGACGCTTTCGTTCGGGCGGAAGTGTTTTGCTTAGCGCAGGTAGGGCAGCAGGCAGATGGCACAGAGCACCGTGGTCACAATGGCGTACATCGTGACGATCTGCGGCTCCGGATACCCCAGCAGTTCGAAATGGTGATGAATCGGCGCCATCTTGAACATACGCTTGCCGTGGTTGAGCTTGTTGGTCGCCACCTGCAGCACGACGGAGAGCGCGCTGGCGAGGAAGCAGAAGCCCATGATCGGCAGAATCAGGATTGAGCGGCTTAAAATTGCCATCATCGAGACCGCGCCGCCGAGCGCGAGCGAACCGGTATCGCCCATGAACACGCGCGCGGGAAAGGTGTTGTACCGCAAAAACCCGATTGACGCGCCGACGATTGCCGCGCAGAAGATCGCCATTCCGTTGAAGTTGCTGCCCAGCAGGAGCTCGCCGTTCTGGTTGGACAACGTCGTCATGACGGCGAAGATCGCGAGCATGAAGAGCGAATAGATCATCGTAACGTTGGTAGCGAGACCGTCGAGCCCGTCCGTGAGGTTCACGGCGTTGACCTCCGCAACGATTACGAAGATCACGAGCGGAATGTACCATACTCCAATGTCCCATTCCCCGCCGGAGATCGGCAGGTAGAGCGTCGGCCCAATCAGGGGCGAACGATACGCCCAAACGGCAACGATCGCGGCGATGATCAGCTGCGCGAGCAGCTTTTGATAAGCCCGGAGCCCTAGATTGTTCCTTCGGCGAATCTTGATGAAGTCGTCGAGAAAGCCGACGATGCCGAACGCAACGGTCACGAGCAGCGCGGGCAGCACAAAATCCATTCCGTCCAGCCCGAACACGAGCGAAGCAA
The DNA here is from genome assembly GCA_036804025.1 of Clostridia bacterium. Lineage (GTDB taxonomy): Bacteria > Bacillota > Clostridia > Christensenellales > CAG-138 > UBA7703. The sequence goes on from DAIRTE010000086.1 coordinate 6,525, forward strand.
CGGTGACGGCGAGCAGCGTCATAATGCCGCCCATCGTCGGGGTGCCCTGCTTTTTCTTATGCGACTCGGGCCCAAGCTCGCGCTCAATCTGGCCGAACTTCAGCCGGTGCAGCATGGGAATGAACAGCGGGCCGAGCAGCCAGACGATTGTAAAGGCGGTTAACGCCGTAATCAAAACTTGAAACATAGCGATATTATAACCCCATCCCCGCGCGCCGGACAATCTTTTTCTGCGGAATCCACCAAGCGGCGCGAAATTTGAACCTCATACTTCCCCCAAGCAACGGGGCAACCACCGCGCGCGGGCGGCGGTGATCCCCAAAACGCGCAAAATCCGCATTCTGCGCCCGCGTTTGATCCGCGCGCCTTATGCGCGGCAAACGGGAGATGCAAATGCGGAAGTGCGAATGTTCTTTATAGTTCGGAGAGCAGCTCTTCTACGATCTCTTTGTCGTCGAAATGGAACTTTGTTCCGTTGATCTCCTGATAGTTCTCGTGGCCTTTTCCGGCAACCATGATCACGTCGTCCGTCTGGGCAAACGAGAGCGCGTAGCGAATCGCTTCCTTGCGGTTTTCGATGATGGTGTACTTCGTGCCGCTGCGCTTCATGCCCTCTTCAATCGAGTCGATGATGGCCATTGGGTCTTCCGTGCGCGGGTTGTCGCTCGTGATCACTGCAAACTCGGAGAACCGCCCCGCGATTTCGCCCATGATCGGGCGCTTTGCGCGGTCCCGGTCGCCGCCGCAGCCAAAGACGCAGATTACGCGCCCCTTGGCGAACTGCTGTACGGTCTTGAGCACGTTCTCCAGCGCGTCCGGCGTATGCGCGTAGTCCACGAACACGGAGAACCCGCGGTTCGTCTTGACCGGTTCCAGCCGACCGGATACGCTGGTCAGCGACTCCAGCCCCGCCTTGATCGCGCCCAACTTAATGCCGACCGCCTGCGCCATGCCGACCGCTCCCATGGCGTTAAACACCGAGAACAGGCCGGGAATCGCGAGATTCATGAGCACTTCGCCCTCGGGCGTATGCAGGTCAAACTGAACGCCGTCGGTGGTGATGTCGATGTCCGTCGCGGAGATGTCCGCGCGGTCGCGCACGCCAAAGGTCAAAATCGGAATTGTCAATCCCTCCATCATGCGCGCGGCGTAGGGGTCGTCCACGTTGACAACCGCCTTCTTGCTGTTGAGGAAGAGAATCTTCTTCGCGGCGAGGTAGTTGTCGAAGGATTTATGATAGTCGAGGTGATCCTGCGTCAGGTTCGTAAACAGGCCTACGTCAAACTTGATTCCGTGAACACGGAACTGTTCGAGCGCATGTGAGCTGGTCTCCATGACCACGAGGTCGACATGCGCATCCGCCATCATCCTTAGCAGCCGAAACAGGTCGACGGACTCCGGCGTGGTGCGCTCGGTGTAGATGCTCTCGGAGCCAATCATGTTGCGAATCGTGCCGATGACGCCAACCTTCTTGCCGGCCTGCTCGGCAATCGCCTTGACCATGTAGGTCGTGGTGGTTTTGCCGTTGGTGCCGGTGACGCCGAGCATCATCATCTCGCGCTGGGGATATCCGTAGAACGCGGCGGCCATTTCGGCCATCGCCTTTCTTGCGTTTTTAACCACGAGCTGGGGCACCGCAATCGGCAGTTCGCGCTCAACGAGCAGCGCGCCCGCGCCGTTGTCCACCGCGCTCTGGGCAAACGTGTGCCCGTCAAACAGCGCGCCGACAATGCAGCAGAACATGCTTCCCTGTTTCACCTTGCGCGAATCATACTCGATGGACGCGATATCCCTGTCCTCGCCTTCATAACGCAGGCCGGACGCCATTGCGAGTTCCGAAAGCAGCATGTAGTTTCCCTCCATTTACGCGGAGCGCATCCCCGCGCATACCATTCTCAATTTTCTACGCCGTGTTCGGCGATTGTTTTATTCCTCTGGCACCGGCGTTGTCGCGGGCGTCCCACCCGAAGGCGATGGCGATCCCGTCGGTACCGGCGTCTGGAAGGTGACGTAAATCGTCGTCCCCGGGTTCACCTTTGCGCCTTCCGGTTCGGACTGCGAGTCAATCTGCCCCGTGCACAGTGTCTTATCGTAGGAGAGCAGCAGTCCCAGCTTTGCCAGCGTATCGAACGCGTCCTGCCGCCGTTTGTTAATGAGTCTCGGTACTTCGACCTGATTGCTATAGAGCCCTTCGTCGTTGAACGTCGTCATCGACGTATACAGCACCACGCTTGCTCCGGAGGGAACAATGGTCTCCGCCGCGGGGTACTGGGACAGCACGAGCGCTTCCTCTTCGCCGGGCACGATATAGGCGGGCAACCCGGCCTTCGTGAGCTCGTAGACCGCGTCCTTACCCGTCATGCCGACGACGTTTGGCACCGTTCGGGTCTTCGAGGTCGTATCCGGTAGAATGCCGTAGTACTGGACGAGATCGGAGAATATCCTGGACGCCCAGTAGCCCGCTACGTTGCTCGCTTCCAGTACCGGCACCTGCGGTTCGTCGATCACGATCATGCAGACCAGCTGCGGATCGTTCACCGGGATGAACCCGCAAAACGAAGCAACCACGCGCACGCGGGAAGGCGTTGTGCCGTCCTCTTCGAACTTGCGGGATACGCCCGTAATTCCGCCAACCTGATAGTTCATGACCTTCGCGCTGGCGCCGTTTCCGTTGTCCACGACGGACTGCAGCAGGGTGCGCATCGACGACGACGTAGCAGAGCTGATGACGCGGCGCAGAATGGTCGGCTCGTTTTTAACGATCTCCTTGCCGTCCGTATCGGTAATGCTGCTCACGACGTACGGCTGCATCAGCAAGCCGCCGTTGATCATCGCGCTGAACGCATTTGCCATCTGAATGGCGGTTGTCGTAATCGTTTCGCCAAAGGCGAGATGCGCAAGGTCGCTCTCGCGAATGTATTTGCGATGGATCACCTCGCCGGTGTCCTCGCTCGGAATTCCGCACTCGGTGGATTCGTTGAACCCGAACGCGTAGATGTAGTCATAGAGCTTGTTGACGCCCGTCGCCTCTGCGACGTCGATCATTGCGACATTGCAGGAGTTGCCCAGCGCTTCGGCAAGCGTTTCGTCGCCATGGCCGCCGGTTTTCCAGCAACGTACTTTTTCCAGCCGGAAGGTACGCGAGCCGTCGCAGTTGAAGCTGCTGTCCGTACTCGTTGTGCCCGCGTCGATGCCCGCCGCAGTGGTAATCATGTCGAACATGGTTCCGGCTTCGTAGGTATCCGTCACGATGCGCGCGCGCGACATCGACATGAGCTCGGTAACCATATCGCGCGGGGGACTGTTCAAGTCAAAGGAAGGATACGTGGAAATCGCAATGATTTCGCCCGTATTGGGGTTCATAATCAGGCCGGAGGCGCTGATTGGCCGGTTGACTTCGTAGCACTGCTTCAGGTATTTTTCCAGATAGCTCTGCGCAACCGAGTCGCCGGTAATCGTCATATCATAGCCCTCAACCGGGGCAATGTATTCCGGCGTACCGTAGGAAAGCGGATTGTTCTTTCGGTCCACCTCGGTTACGAGCAGACCGTTCGTGCCCGCGAGGTAGGTGTTGTACTCCGCCTCCAGACCGGTTTGCCCTTCCGTTTCAATGCCGGTAAAGCCGACCAACTGCGTAAAGAGCTGTCCAAACGGATAGTACCGCTTCATGTCGGTGGTGTAGCTGATGCCGTTGCCGAGCTGCAGCGCTTCGAGCTGGTCGATGACCGAGCTTTCCACCTGGCGCTTGAGCTGCACCTGCAATTTTAGCTTGCCGTCGGCGTCCGGCGAAATGCGCTGGAGCACATAGTCGTAGTCGAGCCCGAGGATGTCGGACACCTCGGTTGCGACGCGAACGCGGTCGTCCGGCGCGATGGCCGGCGGGTTGGCAAGTACGCGGTAAGACGTACCGCTCTGCGCGAGCACGAGTCCGTTTCGGTCGATGATTCTGCCGCGCTGCGCGGCTAAATTCTGGCGGCGCGTCCACTGCGCCTCCGCCTTTTTCTTTAATTCCGGCCCCTGAACCAGCATAACCTGCGAAAGGCGCATTGCCAGCAGGAACATCAGCAAACCGGCGAATACCATTAGAAGAACCAGTTTGCGTTTGAGTTTGGGGCCCTTAGACGTTTCTTTTGCCATACGGCTATCGTCCTTTCGTTCGAACTTAACCGTTCGCGGGCGGTTGGCCCCCCCCACCCTGCGTATTGCCTGCCGCGCCTGCGGAATCGGGTTCCGGTGTTGTTTCCGGATTGGTTGTCGGTGTCTCCGGCGAGGTGGATGGCGAAGTTGTCGCCGCCGCATCGTCCGGCTTTGCGGTTGGAACGCCGCCCGAGAACGGCAGCGGGTCCCCAATCTTCACATATTGGCTCTTTTCGGGATAGCGCATGCCGTATGCTTCCGCAACCGCCTGTGCATCCTGAATGGTCACCGCGCATTCAATCTGGACGTCCAGCTCGTTGATGCGCAGGCTGGTTGAATCAATCTCGTTGTTCAGCGCGTTGATGTCCGCGTAGGCACGCGAAATCCGCTCATAACCCGCCAGCGTGAAGAGAATCATGCCCGAAAGAATGAATCCGCTGAGGATCAGACCGAACCGACCCAGCACCGTCATCTCCGGCTTGTCGACCCGCACATGCGGTTCGTCCGGCTTCTTTCTTGTCGATCCGGCGCGGGGCGTGCGCAGCGTGTCGTCCGCATCCGGGTCTTTCTTTGGCGTATAGAGCCGCGTGGTCGGCGACTTTCCTTTTTTCGACGCTTCGTCAAAACGAATGTCCAAATCGGTCCCTTCCATTCTCCGGCTGCCGCATCAAAGTCGGGCGCGCAGAATCCGCCCGAACTACGCGCTTTTTTGCTAGATCTTTTCCATGCAGCGAAGCTTTGCGCAGTTAGAGCGGGAGTTTTCGGCGGCTTCCTCCTCCGAGGCAGTCAGCGGTTTTTTTGTGAGGATCTTCGCCTTCGGTTCCTTGCCGCAGATGCAGACCGGCGCGGAAGGCGGACAGGTGCAGGGATGTTCAAATCTCCGAAACGCCTGCTTGACAATGCGATCCTCCAGTGAATGAAATGTAATTATACACAGTCTTCCGCCTTTTTGCAACAGATCGCAGGCATCCTCGACCGCGCGGTCGAGTTCGCGCAGCTCTCCATTGACCTCAATTCGGATTGCCTGAAAGGTTCGGCGGGCGGGGTGCTGCTGTTCGTTTCGGTATTTTGCCGGGATTGCGCTGCGGACGATCTCCGCCAACTCCAGCGTCGTTTCAATTGGTTTTTGCGTTCGCGCGCGACAGATAAACTCCGAAATCCGGCGCCCAAAGCGCTCTTCGCCATAGTCCCATAATACGTGTGCGAGCGCATCCTGCGAGTAGGTGTTTACCACCTCGCGGGCAGTGAGCGGCGCGGTTGCGTCCATTCGCATGTCCAGCGGCGCTTCGGCCTTGTAGGAAAACCCGCGCTCCGGCGTGTCCAGCTGGTGCGACGAAACGCCGAGGTCGAGCAGGATGCCGTTGACCTCCGTTACGCCGATTTCGCCGAGCAGCGAGCGCATATTGAAAAAATTACCGTGCAGCGCGGTGAAGCGGCCGCCGTAAGCCAGCAGCCGGTTTTCCGCCGCATGCACGGCTTCCCAATCCCGATCAATTCCAATGAGCCGACCCGACTCCGGCGGGCGAGAAAG
>DAIRTE010000087.1:0-10933 GCA_036804025.1 Clostridia bacterium
CATCGAGCAGTCGCTTTCCACCTTCTCATCGCACATGACCAATACGGTGCGCATTCTGGAGCAGGCGGATGCGCGTTCGCTTGTGCTGCTGGACGAGCTCGGCGCGGGTACCGACCCGGTGGAGGGCGCGGCGCTTGCACAGGCAATCCTCGAAACACTCTACGAACGAAGGACGCTGACCGTTGCGACGACGCACTACAGCGAGATTAAGGCGTTTGCGCTGACGCACCCGGGCATGCAGAACGCGTCGATGGAGTTCGACGTGGATCGCCTCTGCCCGACCTATCGGCTCTTCATCGGCATTCCGGGCAAGAGCAACGCGTTTGAGATTTCGAAACGGCTCGGTCTTCGTGACGAGGTGATTGAGCGCGCGCAGGCTTTCTTGCAGAAGCGCGACGTCGTGTTTGAAAACGTGCTCTCCGAAGCGGAGCAGGCGCGAAGGAACGCAGAGGATGACCGCGAAGCAACTTATAAACTCCGTATGGAGATTGAAAAGATCAAAACGGAGCTGGAAAAAGAAAAGAAGAAACTCGAGGACGAGAAAACCCTGCTGCGGCAGAAAGCAAAGGACGACGCCCGACGCATGGTACAGGAAACGCGGCAGGACATGGAAAAGCTCATCGCCCAGCTGCGTTCCATTCAGAACATCGATCAAAAGCAGCTCGAACGCGCGGTGCAGTCCTCGCGGGACGCGATGCGCAAAACGGAAGAGCGCCTCAACGAACAGGCGGTGCAGCGGGAACTGGCGGGCAGCGCGCCTGCGAGCGTTTCGGTGGGTCAGCGAGTAAAGCTCATTACGCTGGGACAGGAGGCGACCGTGCTGAAGCCTGCGGACGCAAAGGGCGAGGTGCTGGTGCAGGCGGGAGTCATGAAGCTGAACATTCCGCTCAACGACCTGCGCCCGATTGAGCAAAAGCAGAAACCGAAGGCAACCTCCGCAAAGGTGACGCTATCAACGGACCGCGGCAGCGCGCTCTCCGTTGACCTTCGCGGCATGATGGTGGACGACGCCTGCATGGAACTGGATCGCTTTATCGACAACGCGATCATCAACGGCGTAAGCGAGTTTTATGTGGTGCACGGCAAGGGCACCGGCGCGCTGCGCACGGGCGTGCAGGCCTACCTCAAGAGCCACCCGCGGATAAAAACCTACCGGATCGGGGCGTATGGCGAAGGCGACGCAGGGGTTACCGTCGTCACACTGAAAGCGTAAATCATAGTTCGAGGAGACGGTTAAAGCCGCACAATGATCATTGTGCGGCTTTCCTGTGAAAATTTCAGGCGCGTGGACAAACCGAAGAATCTCTGCTATACTTTACCCAAATGTGAGATGAACTAAATTCCATTTTTTAACGGAGGTGATCGGATGGAAAACAATACCATTCTGGTCATAGATGACGACAGGAATATTCTGGCAATCATCGAGTTATACCTGAAAAAAGCTGGATTTCAAGTCTTTACCTGTGCGGACGGAACGTCCGCTATGGCGGCGTTCCACGAAACGCGGCCATCGTTGGTGGTTCTGGACATCATGCTTCCCGGGCGGGACGGTTGGGCGGTGCTCCACGACATTCGCATGGAAAGCGAAACGCCCGTCATCATGCTCACCGCAAAGGGCGATACCGGCGACCGCGTGCAAGGGCTGGAGCTCGGCGCGGACGATTACATCGCAAAGCCGTTTGACGCGAAGGAACTCATTGCGCGCATCAAAGCGGTTCTACGCCGAAGCACGCCTTCCGAACCGGAGCGCACGATTTCGCTGCCAGGGTTGACCGTCTCGCTGGAGAACTACGCGGTCACGCTGGACGGCAGACAACTGGAAATGCCGCCAAAGGAAATTGAACTCCTGTACTTTCTTGTGTCGCACCCCGGAAAGGTGTTTACGCGCGAACAGCTGCTGGAGCAGGTTTGGGGATTCGATTTCTTTGGAGACTCGCGCACGGTGGACGTTCACGTCAAGCGCATCCGCGAGAAACTGGGCGACAATCACGAGTGGGAGCTCCGAACGGTTTGGGGCGTAGGTTATAAATTCGAGCAAAAGTGATGAGAGAACATGCGCAAGGACTTTCTCAGAACACTCTTCTCCCGAATGCTGGCAACCTACATGAGCGTTACACTCGGAATGCTGCTGCTCTCCGGCGTCATTGCGGGGACGCTGATGTCCGGGTTTGTCATGCGCGAAGAAAAGCAGTCCATCGCGAATGAAATCGGCATTGTGACCGATCTGTACTTTAACACAACCAGCTCGGTCGCGGGAGAAAATGCGGCGCTGCTGGAACTCAATACCATTGCGCGGCACTACGACGGACTGATTCAAATCATCTCGGTCGACGGTGCGATGGCGCAATACGCCTCGAACAACAAGTGGAGCGCCGTGATGGGCGTTCACTACACCGAGGAAGAAATAGCACGCATGCTGATCGCCGTTTCGGACCTGGACGCGAGCAGCGTGCGTTTTACACAGATGAGCGAACCGTTCCAGATGCTGGTCGGTTCCCGACCGGTTGTTCGGGACGGGGTGGCGACCCATGTCGTAAGATTCTACATTGACGTAACGCAGGCGCGCAGCGCGGTTGGCATGGTGTATGCCGAGGTCGTGCTCGTTTCGTTGATTGCGATTCTGATCTCCGTCATAGCGGTGTATTATACGACCGCGCGGCTGACAAGGCCGTTCATGGAGATCAACGAAATTGTGCAGAAGTACGCCAAGGGCGACTATAACATTCGAATTCCCATCAGCAGCATGGAGGAATCGACCCAGCTGGCACTGAGCTTCAACAACATGGCGGACCAGCTCAAGGACCTCGAAGCAACGCGAAGAAGCTTTGTCGCCAACGTCAGCCACGAACTGCGAAGCCCGCTCACGAGCATGAAGGGCTTTCTGGAGGCCATGCAGGACGGAACCATCGGGCCGGACGAGTACGAAAAGTACATTGGCATCGTGCTTTCCGAGACCAAGCGCATGGCCGTCATGGTCAACGACCTGCTGGATCTGGCGCGCATCGAAAGCGGAAAGACCGCGCTGAAGCTCGAAATCTTCGACATCAACGAACTCATTCGGCGCACGCTGATCACCTTTGAAGCGCGCATCTACGAACACCACATGGAGGTGGACGTCAAGTTTGCGCAGGAGCAGTATTATGTAGAGGCGGACAGCGCGCAGATTTCCCAGGTGCTGCGAAACATCATTGACAACGCAATCAAGTACTCGCCGGACGACAGCAAGCTGCGCATCGCGACCTACGCGATGAAGCGCGAAATCTACGTGAGCATTCAGGACTCCGGACAGGGCATTCCGGAAGCGGATATTCCGCATGTATTCGACCGCTTCTACAAGGTGGAGAAGGCGCATACGCCAAGCACGCAGAGCGGAACAGGGCTTGGGCTTTCCATCGTAAAGCGGATTATTGACCAGCACAACCAGACCATTACGCTCAAGAGCACGAGGGGAAAAGGCAGTACGTTTACGTTTACACTCAAGCGCGCGCCGGTTCCGAGACGTACTCCGGCGGACGGAGGGAAGAAAAATGGAACATAATGGATTCTACAGTTCGGAGCAGCCACAGAGGCATCACGACGGCGGAAACGCCTTTACGACAATCGTCATACTGATCGTGATTATCCTGCTTGCGCTGTTGATTGTCGGCCTGTTCTGGCCGAACCTACTCGGCGGTGCAAACGGCATGGATATCGCAAACATAACACCAACACCAACCGTAACGCCGCAGGCCAGCGACGGATCGGCTCTGCCGCCTGCCGCCGAGGACACGGCGCTGCCCGAAGCGACGCCCATGCCGGAAGTGAACAACAATGACCGCACCATGCCCAGTCTCGACGGCGTTGCGCCAATGGTTCCGGGTCTGGTGGACAATCCCATTCCGGATATCTACGACGCGGTATCGCCGGGTGTGGTCGGCGTGCTGAACTATCAAAAAGGAAAGAGCGCGCTGGGCAAGGACATCGATGTGCTGTATGGCAGCGGCACCGGTTTTGCCATTTCCAGCGAGGGATATATTCTGACGAACGCGCATGTGGTTGACGGCGCGTCGAAGGTCGCCGTGAAGGTGTTTGGCGAAACAGAGGAGCGGGACGCGACGCTGATCGGTTCCGATAACGAGACGGACATCGCCGTGCTCAAAGTAGAAGGCGTTATGTTACAGCCGCTGAAGCTTGGCGATTCCGATCAGGTTCGCGTAGGCGAATATGTGCTGGCCATCGGCAATCCGCTTTCTTCGGACGAGCTGGCCAATACGATTACGTTTGGCATCGTCAGCGCGACCGCGCGGCAGGTGACCATTGACAACTACACGAACAACTACCTGCAAACCGACGCGGCAATCAACTTTGGCAACAGCGGCGGCCCGCTGATCAACATGTCCGGCGAAGTGATTGGCATCAACAGCGCGAAGACCGTAACCGCCGGATACGACGAGATGGGCAATGCGCTGAGCGCGGAGGGAATCGGCTTTGCGCTGCCGATCAATCAGGTGCAGAAGATCATGGAGATTCTGATCACGAAGGGCTATGTTGAGCGCCCGGGCATCGGCGTCACCGTTACCACTGTAGACAAAACTATGGCGGAAGAAAACGGATTACCGACCGGCGCCATCGTGATCAGCGTGGTGAAGGGGCGTCCGGCGGATCAGGCTGGAATTCTGGCGGGCGATGTTATCGTTGAAGCAAAAGGAAAGACGATTGAGACGCAGGACGAGTTTGTCAATATCGTAAAAACCTGCACGATCGGGGACGAACTCAAGGTGAGACTCTATCGTGACGGCGAGTATCTGGAGCTGACCATTGTGGTTGGCAACAAGACCGATATGGACTTTAACGACATCGTTGGCGCTACGCCAACGCCGGAAGTCATCCCGATGCCGTCTTTGCTGCCGTAAAGCAATAGATATAACATGTCCCAAATGGGACTGCGCAAAAAAGACATTCCGCGAGGAATGTCTTTTCTCTGTTCGTGATTCTTTTTTACTCAGTTTGTGTTTTCCAGAGGTGCAGCGCGTAACCATCCAACCCGTCCGAAAGCGTTGCGTCCACATTCATGCTGTGCAGCTGCTCCATGACGTAGAGCAGGATCACGCCGCCGTGCAGAATCACGTCGTGTCGATCCTTCAGCAGCGGAATCTTCGCGCGTTCCTCGTCGCCAAGGTTGCTCAATGTTTGCAGGGTTGCGCAGAGGTCTAAGAACTCAATTCGTTTTTCGCCGACCCAGGGGACGAACGATTGCTCGCCTTCGCAGAGCAGCGCGAGCGTCGTGATGGTGCCGCCGACGCCGAGAAGATTGTTTTGCGATTTTTGCTTTTCCGGCGGAATCTCCGGCAAGTCCGTGCGCCCGCCCAGCATTGGCTGACCGAACAAGCCGGAAAGCACCGGGTTGAGGGCCTCGCGGATCGAGTCCAGCTCCGCATAGGGAGCAAGATCCTTGGCGCGCACGCAGCCGATGGGCCAGCTTTCGCGAAATCCTGCGCGGATGATTTGCGTACTGCCGCCGCCAATGTCCAAGATGGTGCGTTTGCCGCTGGGATCGGCGCCAAGCTGCGCAAACTCCGCCTCCTCTTTGCCGGTGAGGATGCGGGCGTGTCCCGTTCCGATGATGCTTTCTACCGAATCGAGAAACGCGCGCCCGTTTGTCGCGTCGCGCACGGCGCTGGTTGCATACGCAAACGAAAGAAAACCCTGCTCGCTCGCTTCGGCATGCACCGAGCGAATCACAAGCAGGGATTGAAGCATACGGGACTGGGACAATAGTCCGCTTGCGGCGAGACCCTCGGCCAGACGCGTGGTATACACGCGCTTATGGGAAACCACCGCGCCGCCATCCGGCCCCGGAGTAACGCGCGCGGTACGAATCGAATTGCTGCCAATGTCAAATACAATCAGTTTCATGGCCAAAGCGTCACAATCGGAACGGAATCGTCCGGCGTAGGAGCGGGGGTCGAACTCGGCACAGCCGACGGGGCAGGCGTCGTGAGCGTGGGCAGCGGGGTAGGCGTTTCCGCAAGCTTGGGTGTTACGACGGCGTTCGCGCTGTCGTCGTAGAACTTCCAGTCGTCCTGAAACACGTAGCCGAGTTTCTCGCGCGCATACTGAATCTTGTAATCCGTCGTCTGCATGTATTCGAGCATGCGCTCTAAGCGCTCTTCGTCGACCTTCATTTGGTCCAACTTAGTCTGGAGCGTCTGCTTCTCGTCCGCAATGCTGGTGAGCTTCGTTTGCTGGGACAGAAAAACGCCGCCCAGTACGAAGAAGACCAGCGTAAAGAAAAGAATGATATAGCGCGGCCGAATATAAAAGCCGGTTCTTTTTGGTTCAGTCGGTCTGTTTGGCATGATGTGTATCATAGCATAATCGAATAGGAAAGAAAAGCGGCTGCGCGTTTCGTTTTCAAAAAGGTTACACGAAGCATACAATCCTCAAATCCGTTGTTGACATTTCGGACTTATACTGGCAGAAACAAGTATGAAAAAATGGGTAAAGCAGACGCTGAGAATCGAATTGTTCCTTCTTGTTACACGCATGTGTGAAAAAAGAGTGGCGTGTATTGACAAACCGAACGCTCAACGATATGATTTCTTCATCCAAGAGGTCATATCGAATATTTTAGCTTCTTGATTTTCGAACAGGTAGCGTTTCTTACCGTAGAGAGGAGTTTACAGTTGAACAGAGAACAGTTGGAGGCGAAGAGCCTTGGGGATTTGCGCGAAATCGCAAAGCTTCAGGGTGTTAAGTCCTTAACCAAATATCGAAAGGGCGAGCTGGTAGAGATTATCATGGCGGGCGGTGTCGTGCCGGATGATATTCCCTCGTCCGAAGGGGAAGAGGAAGAGGAATTCGAACCGGAACAGGCGGAGGATTCGGCGCAGACGCCGGAATCCGGAGCAGATTCTTCGGAGCGCATGCCGCAGTCGTCGGAAGCGGACGGAGGATACCGCCGCTCCGGTTACACGCCAAGACCCTACCAGCAAAACAACAAACCTTATTATGACAACAATCGTCCGCAGCAGGGCGGCTATCAGCGTAGGTCGTATTCTCCTCAAGGCGGTTATCAGCAGGGTTATTCGCAGCAGGGCGGCTATCAGCAAGGCGGGTATCAGCAGGGCGGCTACCAGCAAGGCGGGTATCAGCAGGGCGGCTATCAGCAAGGCTATTCGCGGAATAATTATCAGCAGGGCTATCAGCAAGGCGGATACCAGCAGAATAACTATTCCCAGCAGAGCAACTATTCCAACAACTACGCGGCCAACAACTTCGGCGCGGAGCAGGGCGCGATGGAAGGCCAACAACGCTTCCGTCCTCGCACCGACGCACCGGAAGGGTACTATAACAAGGACTATGGCACGAGCAATCCCGCCGTGCCGGAAATCCTGCAAACCGGCGATTGCGGGGACGCCGAGGGCGTGCTCGAAGTACTGCCGGACGGCTACGGCTTTTTGCGCAGCGAGAACTATCTCTCCGGACAACACGACGTATATGTGTCCATTGCGCAGATTCGCCGCTTCGGCTTGCGCACGGGCGATATGGTCACCGGAAAGACGCGTCCTTCCAAGGAAGGCGAGCGCTTTCTCGCGCTGTTGTACATCACCGCCGTCAACGGCGAATCGCCGGAGAGCATTGTCGATCGCAAGCCGTTCGAAGAGCTCGTACCGGTGTTCCCCTACGAGCGTTATACGCTCGAATTACCAGGCACCAACAGCCTCGCCATTCGGCTCATCGACCTGATCGCGCCCGTTGGCAAGGGTCAGCGCGCCATGATCGTTTCCCAGCCGAAAGCCGGCAAGACGACGCTGCTCAAGAGCATTGCCAACGGCATTTCGACGAACTATCCGGACTCGCACCTCATCGTGCTGCTCATTGACGAGCGGCCGGAGGAAGTGACCGATATGCAGCGCTCGATCAAGGGCGAGGTGCTGTATTCCACGTTCGACGAGCTGCCCGAGCACCATACCCGCGTGGCGGAGATGGTACAGGAGCGCGCAATGCGCCTCGTCGAGATGGGCAAGGATGTCGTCATTCTGCTCGACAGTCTAACGCGTCTTTCCCGTGCGTATAACCTGACAATTCCGCCGACGGGCAGAACGCTCTCCGGTGGTATGGACCCGGGCGCACTGCACAAGCCCAAACGCTTCTTCGGCGCGGCACGTAAGATTGAAAACGGCGGCAGCCTGACCATCATTGCAACGGCTTTGACCGAAACGGGCAGCCGCATGGACGACATGGTCTATGAGGAGTTCAAGGGCACGGGCAACATGGAGATCCATCTGGATCGAAAGCTCAGCGAACGCCGCATCTTCCCGGCCATCGACATCTACAAGTCCGGCACACGCAGAGAGGACCTGCTGCTCAGCACGGAAGAGCTGGATGCGGTGCGCACAATTCGCCGAATCCTCGCTGGCGGCAACCCGGCTGACGTCACGGAACAACTGATCGGCATGCTCGAAAAAACCAGCAACAACGAGGAGTTCTTGCAGCGTCTTCGCGACTGGGTGAGCATTTACGAGAAGGACGGCTACACGACAATGTCGACCAGCCGCTACGGAAAATAAAGGCATAACCAGCGTTTTATTCCGCAGAAATGCCCACATTACGCGAAAACTGCGCGAATATATTCGCAAAACTATTGATTTTTTCGCTGCCAGTCGTTATAATAACTGATGGTAGTGTTTTAAAGGAGTGATCTAGTATGAAGAAGGATATTCATCCGAAATACGGCGAAGCAACCGTTCGCTGTGCCTGCGGCGAAACCTTTACGACCGGTTCCACCAAAGAGGAACTGACCGTTGAAATTTGCAGCAAGTGCCATCCGTTTTTCACGGGCAAGCAGAAGCTCATCGATAGCGGCGGACGTGTTGACCGTTTCAAGAAGCGTTACGGTCTGTAAGAGACGTAGAAAACCTTCCCAATCCAAGGGGAGGTTTTTTCTTGCCCGCCTCGGAAAGCCTATGGTACAATATTCGGACAGGCCAAACGGACGATTGGATGATTCCAATCGCAAACGCTCTGCCTGATAAAGGAATTTGTTGAATGAAAAGATGTTCGGTTGGCGGCCAGGCGGTCATGGAAGGCGTGATGATGCGCACCATGAGCGGCGGCATCGCGCTGGCGGTTCGCAAGGCCGACGGCACCATTGAAACGGAATACACCCCCAAGAAGGAAACGAACAAAAACCCGATTCTCAAGTGGCCGGTTGTGCGCGGCGTAGTTGCATTTATCGACTCGCTGTCCACCGGCATGAAGATGATGACCCGTTCGGCGGAGCTCTACGGCGAAGCAATCGACGAGGAGCCGAGCCGCTTTGAAAAATGGCTGGCGAAAAAGACCGGCAAGAACGTTATGGACATCGCCATTGCGGTTGCGGTCGTCTTTGCGGTTGCGCTGGCAATCGGTCTGTTCGTGTTGCTGCCTTCGCTTGCGACGCAGCTGATTCCCTGGAAGGAAGGCGCGCCGCGCATCTGGAAGAGCCTGACGGAGGGATTCGTTCGGTTGTTGGTGTTCCTTGGCTACATTTCGGCAATCTCGTTTATGAAGGACATCAAGCGCGTCTATATGTATCACGGCGCGGAACATAAAACGATTGCCTGCTATGAGCACGAAGCGCCGCTGATGCCGGAGAGCGCCATGAAGTATTCCCGACTGCATGCGCGCTGCGGAACGAACTATCTGTTTCTGGTGATGGCGGTTTCAATTCTGTTTTTTGCGATGCTGCCCTATGCGGAGAATCTGTTTCTTCGCGTGCTGACGCGGTTGATCTTTCTGCCGCTCGTCGCGGGACTGGCATATGAAGTGCTCAAACTTGGCGCTTCTTCGGATGCGCTCTGGGCGCGGATCATCCGCGCGCCGGGCATGGGCTTGCAGTACCTGACTACGCGCGAGCCGGAACCGGCGATGATCGAGGTCGCGATTGCGGCGTTTAATCTCGCCATCAACGACGGCGTGTTGCCTAAAGAAGAAGCAGTAGAAGAAGAAAAAGAACCTGCGTCCGAACCCGCAACCGCGGAAGAAGGAGTTTGATTTCTCGTGCCAATGTCCGTTTCCGAGACCGTTCGACTGGTCAAAATCCGCCTGGAGCCCGTTGCGGCGGAGGAAGCCATGCAGCAGGCAAAACAACTGGTTTCTGCCGTGCTCGGCGTTGAACCGGGTGCGCTGGGTGTGCATACTTGGGTGGAGGTGTCCGACGAGCAGATTGCGATCATTGGCGAGCTGCTGGAGCGCCGCGTCAAAGGCGAACCGTTGCAGTATATTCTCGGCGAATGGTCGTTCATGGGTCTGCCGTTCTATACGGACGAACGGGCGCTGATTCCGCGACAGGACACGGAGCTGCTCTGCGAAACCGCGATCCGGCTGATTCAGGAACGCGGATATGCCAGCGTACTGGACCTCTGTACCGGCAGCGGCTGCATTGCCGTCTCGATTGCGAAAAACACGGGTGTCGCGGTCACCGCTTCGGACGTCAGCGCGGACGCACTCGCGCTCGCACAGGAAAACGCGGAGCTAAATGAGGTTTCGATTGCGTTCATCGAGAGCGATTTGTTCCGGAAGATCGAAGGCAAGTTTGACCTGATTTGCTGCAATCCGCCATATCTATCTCAGGCGGACATGGATCAGTTGCAAACGGAGGTAAAGTTCGAGCCGAAGCTTGCACTCTTTGGCGGCGAGGATGGGCTGGACGTTTACCGCAGCATTGCGGCTGCCTACCGCGAGCACCTCAATGACGGCGGCACGCTGCTGCTCGAAATCGGCAGCACACAGGCAGAGTCCGCGGCAAGCCTGTTTTCGGCGAAGACAAGCGTTCAAAACGATCTTGGCGGAAATCCGCGTTTGCTGATCGTTGAACCATAAACGCGTATTAGCTAAAGTAATAAGAAACAAGTCATTTCCCGCCATCGAAGGATTCGGACGGGAGCGAGCCGGAGCGAAACAGAGGCTC
>DAIRTE010000087.1:11033-12173 GCA_036804025.1 Clostridia bacterium
ATTTCCCGCCATCGAAGGATTCGGACGGGAGCGAGCCGGAGCGAAACAGAGGCTCGAAACACGGAGGAACGATGTTCGACAAACTACAGGGAATTAAGCAGCGATTCGATCTTCTTTCGGAGAAGCTCGCCGCGCCGGACGCGATGAACGACCGCGATCTCTGGCGGGACATGGTCAAGGAGCGTGCCTCTCTGGAAGAGATTGTTCTCGCGTTCGACGAATATGAAAGCACGAAGGCATCGTTGGACAACTGCAAGGCGATGCTGAACGATCATCTCGAAAACGAGATGAAGGAGCTTGTTCACGCAGAGATTGAGGAGCTGGAAGAAAAGCTGCAGACGCTGGACGAGAAGCTTCGTTTATTATTGCTTCCGAAAGATCCAAACGACGATAAAGACGTGATTCTGGAAATCCGCGCCGGGACAGGTGGCGACGAAGCCTCCCTGTTTGGAGCGGATTTGTTGCGCATGTACCTTAGATATGCGGAACGAAACGGCTATAAAGTCGAGTACCTTTCCAACAACATGACGGATATGGGCGGGGTAAAGGAAGTCGTGCTCTCCATGAGCGGAAAGCGCGGCGCCTACAGCCGGCTCAAATACGAAAGCGGCGTACACCGCGTCCAACGCGTGCCGGAGACGGAGTCGCAGGGGCGGATTCACACCAGCGCGGCGACGGTTGCGGTGCTGCCCGAGGTGGACGACGTGCAGATTGAGATTAAGGAAAGTGACCTGCGCATCGATACCTACCGCAGCAGCGGCGCGGGCGGCCAGCATGTCAACAAAACCGAATCTGCTATTCGCATTACGCACCTGCCGACCGGCATGGTGGTTTCCTGTCAGGACGAGAAGTCGCAGCTCAAGAACAAGGAGCAGGCAATGCGCGTGCTCAAGAGCCGCCTGTATGATTTTTACCGCACCCAGCAGGAGGCGGAGCGCGCGGGCGCACGCAAGAGCCAGATTGGCTCCGGCGACCGCAGCGAGCGCATCCGCACCTACAACTTTCCGCAAGGCCGCGTGACCGACCATCGCATTGGCGTGACGCTGTATCGGCTGGAAGCGTTTTTAGACGGAGACATGGATGAGCTCATCGACGCGCTGATCCTCGCGGAGCGCAGTGAAATGCTTTCCGGGCAGGCGG
>DAIRTE010000088.1:0-12020 GCA_036804025.1 Clostridia bacterium
AAAAATGGCTTTGCGACTTTTTCATTAAAAAACGCGATCAGCGGCCCCATGAAAAAGGCGGTGATGATCGTCCCGATGCCTGCGATGGTGGGGATTGCCGACGGCTTTCCGCCCGCGATCAAGAAGATGCCGACGCCCGCTGCAACGCAGACAATATCGGTGCAGATGCGCACGTACTGAAACTTGCCTTTCTTCCACGTGTTGGAGATGATCAGTGCCACCGCGTCATAGGTGGACACGCCCAGATCGGCGGTCATATAAAACGCCGATCCGAAGCAAATGATCACGATGCCGACAAGCAGACAGCATGCGCGGACGAGAAGCGAAGGCGCGACGATTACCGTCTGAAGAAAGGCATAGGTAAACTGCGTGATATAGCCCAGCAGAAAGAGATTGATGAAGGTCGCAATACCGATGTAATGCCTGTCAAAAATGAGGGCAAACAACAGCAGTACCACGTTGACAATGACGTAGAGCGTGCCAAATGGAATCGGTATGAGGGCGTCCAGACCGCTCATCAGCGATTGAAAGGGGTCCACCCCCAACGCCGCTATCTTAAAAATACCTACACTGATTGCGCAAATAATAACGCCGAAAAGCGACATGCCGATTCGTCTTGTTTTCATTTATTCGGCTCCTTGCTTGTTGTACGGGTCATTCCCACTCAATCGTTCCCGGGGGTTTGCTCGTGATGTCGTAGACCACGCGATTGACGTGCGGCACCTCGCCGATGATTCGCTCGCTGATGCGCCGCAGCACGGGATATGGAATCTCCGCCCATTCCACGGTCATCGCGTCTGTGGACGTGACCGCGCGCACGCCGATGATATAGTCATACGTGCGCAGATCGCCCATAACGCCGACCGTGCGCATGCCGGTGAACACGGTAAAGTATTGCCAGATGGCTTCCGCCAGACCCGCTTTCTTGATCTCATCGCGGAAGATATAGTCGCTCCGGCGCAGAATCTGGAGCTTCTCCTCCGTTACGTCGCCGAGCACGCGAATCGCAAGTCCCGGACCGGGGAACGGCTGCCGCCAGACGAGCTCATGCGGAATGCCGAGCGACTCGCCGAGCGCGCGCACCTCATCCTTAAACAGCATGCGCAGCGGCTCAACAAGCCCGACAAAACCGATGTCCTTCGGCAGGCCGCCGACGTTGTGGTGGCTTTTAATCGTGCTTGCGCTGCTCGTTCCGCTTTCGATGACGTCCGGATAGATCGTTCCTTGCAGCAGAAATTCCCCGCCGCCGAGCTTCTTGGACTCTTCCTCAAACACGCGAATGAACTCTTCGCCGATGATCTTGCGCTTGCGCTCCGGCTCAACAATCCCCGCGAGCTTCGAAAGGAACCGATCCTTCGCGTCGACCTTGATGATGTTGAGCGCGAGCGTATCGTGATAGACGCGCATGACCTCTTCCGCTTCGTTTTCGCGCAGCAGGCCGTGGTCAACGAAGATGCAGGTCAGTTGCTCGCCGACCGCCTCGTGCACCAGCACGCTTGCCACGGAGGAATCCACGCCGCCGGAGAGCGCGCCGATCACGCGCTTGTCCCCCACCTGTGCGCGAATCTGAGCGATCAGTTCGTCCTTCAAGTTCGCCGCACTGTAATCGCAACGAAGCTGGCAGATCTCGCGCAGGAAGTTTTCGAAGAGCTTTTGCCCATTCACGGTATGCGTTACTTCCGCGTGAAACTGAATGCCATAGAGCTTTCGCGCCTCGTCTGCAAACGCGGCGACCGGGCACGCATCCGTAGAAGCGATTGCGGTAAAGCCCGCGGGCGCTTTCGTCACGGAATCGTTGTGGTTCATCCAAACGACGTCGCCCATGCCGCGAAACAGCGGATGCGGTTGGAACCTGATTTTCGTATGCCCATACTCGCGAACATCCGCGGAGGCAATCTCCCCGCCGAATATCTTGGCGAGGTATTGCATGCCATAGCAGATTCCGAGCACCGGAACGCCGAGCGTAAAGATCGCGTTGTCGCAGGCCTTTGCCCCTTCGACATAGGCGCTGTCCGGCCCGCCGGTGAGGATAATCGCGCTGAGCGACTCCCCTTGAATGCGGGAAATCGGCGCATCGTGCGGAATCAACTCGCTGTATACGCCCGCTTCGCGAACCCTACGGGCAATCAGTTGATTATACTGCCCGCCAAAGTCCAAAACTACGACCCGTTCGCGCATTCGTTACTCCCCCCGAAAAACAATTCCGGTTTCATTCGCACTTTCCACAATCGCGAGCGATTCCAGATGAATCCCCGCGTCGCGCATTTTCTGCCCGCCGGGCTGGAATCCCTTCTCAATCGCTACGCCAATGCCGAGCAGTTCTGCGCCGGATTCCTGAACGATTTCTACGAGTCCGCGCAGCGCTTCGCCGTTGGCGAGAAAATCGTCGATGATGAGCACCTTGTCGGTCGCCTTCAACCACTGGCTGGAGACGATGAGGGTAACTTGCTTTTTATAGGTATAGGAGTAGATTTCGCTTTTGTAGAGACCGCCTTCAATGTTGTCCGACTTTGCCTTTTTCGCGAACACGAGCGGAACGCCAAACTCTTCCGCGCAGATTGTCGCAAGCGCGATGCCGGATGCCTCAACCGTAAGAACCAGCGTTAACCCCGTTAAATCAAAACGGCTTTTGAATTCCTTTGCCATGCTGCGCATCAGCGCTGTATCCACACGGTAGTTCAAAAAGCCGTCTACTTTTATAATGTTGCCAGGAAGCACACGCCCCTCGGTGCGAATGCGGTCTTGAAACTGCTTCATGCTGCACCAACTCCCATCTCTTCGAATATTTCGTTCATTATCGCGCAAAACAGCGCACGAATCAAGCGAATTCTGTAATTAGTTTCAGTTGCGAGTCAAACAACCCTTCGGTTGTCTCGAAAACGAAAACGCCGCAGGGTTCCCCTTGCGGCGTATATCGGATATCGAGCTTAGTTGAGCGAATCCTTCAGAGCTTTGCCAGCCTTGAACGTCGGCAGCTTGGAAGCCGGAATGTCGATTTCCTTGCGCGTCTGCGGATTGTGGCCTTTGCGAGCGGGACGAACCTTCGCTTCAAAGGTGCCGAAACCAACGATGGAAACCTTCTCGCCAGCCTTCAGAGACTCTTCGATCGAGCCCAGAAACGCGGTGACAGCCTTCTCTGCATCTTTCTTCGAGAGTTCGCTCTTCTCCGCGACGGCCGCGATTAAATCGGTTTTATTCATTGTTTATCTTCCTCCATGAATTTTTGGTTGCTGGAATATTGTATCAATCTTCCGGTCGATTGGCAAGCAATAAATTGTGAATTATTCCCTATTTACGGTCTTTTTTCGCCTTTTCCCACAATTGATCCTGTTCTTCGAAGGTCAGATCTTTCAGGGAATGTCCCTGCTGCAGCGCTAGTATTTCCATCTGTTCAAAGCGGGAAACGAATTTATCCGTCGCGTGCATCAGCAAAAATTCCGGTTCCAATTTGAGCAATCGAGCTATATTGACCACCGCAAACAGCAGATCGCCCATCTCTTCTTCAATGTTGCTGTTCTGCTCCATGGCGAGGCGCAGTTCCTCGGTCTCTTCGCCGATCTTATAGAACGCATCCTTCGCGCTGCTCCAGTCAAAACCAACGTCCGCCGCCTTCTTCTGCACCTTGCGGCTGCGCAATAGCGCCGGAAAGCTCTTTGGAACGCTTCGAAGCACCTCGGTTTGCGTCTGTTGGTTGCGCTGCACCATTTTGAGCGCATCCCAGTTTTTGAGCACCTCGTCCGAACCGCCGACGCGAACCGTACCAAACACATGCGGGTGGCGATAGATCAGCTTTTCGACCAAATCCGTGCAGGCGTCCCGCGCGGTAAAGGCGCATTGCTCCTCGCCGATGGCCGCGTGCAGCGCAAACTGTAGCAGCACATCCCCCATCTCCTCGCAGATGTGCGCGTCGTCCGCTTCGTCGATTGCGTCAATCAACTCGTAGCACTCCTCAAGCAGCGCGTTCTTGAGCGAAGCATGCGTTTGCTCGCGATCCCAGGGGCAGCCGTTCGGCGCGCGAAGACGGCGGACAATCCGCATCACGTCCTCAAAATCGTGCCGCGAGCGTTGCTCATATGTGCAGGACGGCACGTAGAGCACGCAGGTTGCGTCATAGCTCTTTTGGCGATCCAGCTCACAGAGTTTGATGTTGCGAGCGGAGTATGCGCCGCTTGGCTGAATCGAAGCGAAGGACACCGTCCATTCGTCCGGATAGTACTCGCTGAACAACAGTTTTGCTTCCCCGGCAATCCGCGCGGAATCGATCTCCTCCAGTGTGTAGTTCTGCTCCGGGTCGAGCCCCTGCGGTAGATCGTGTGCGGAAACCGCGATGGAGCGTGCGCGATTCGGGAACGCAACGTCCCCCACCGATAGGTGCGGCAATACCTGAACGGTTACGCCGCTTTGTTCCGCGACGGAAAGAACAGCGGGTAGCTGGCTGTTTTGAATGTTGCCGGTCGCAACGTATACGCAATCCCCCGCGCCGCAAAGACGCGCTGCAATCGATTGGTTGAGCGTGTCGAAATCCTCGGCAGACTCGTAGAGATCGTCCATGGTATTAAACTGGTAACCCAGTGTACGAATTGCGTTTGCGGTCGGATGCTTCTGCGTCTGTAGAATGAGTCGCCCGGCCTGCGACAGTACTGTTTGCTGCGAAACGGTAATCGCCTCCGGCGCGGGAATTAGAGCAATTGTAATCTTCGACATATCGTTCCTCATTGCGTCAGCGGCGGCCAAATTGGAGTCTGGCGAGGATCGACCCGCCGGGGATGAACGCGAGATCCTCTTCCGAAAACATCCGCATCCAGAGCACGCAGATTAAGTACAACCCTGCACCGACGACAATTGCGCCCGCCGTGGCAACTGCGTTGGAGTGAATTTTGGAATAGACGAACGCATAGGAGAAATAAGCGGCTCCGCCCATGATCAGCGCGGCGACGAGCGGCTTGATAAACGTGTCCAGCACGTTGAGCTTGAGTTTCGTGTAACGAATCAGATAGATCGCGTCTAAAATTCCGGCGACCGTATAGCAGGCGGCCGTGGAGATGGCGGCGCCCTGAATCTCGATGTGCGGATTGTGCATGAGCGTCAGCATGAGCACCACTTTCACGATGCCCCCGATGAACAGGTTGATCACGGGGATATGCTGCTTTCCCACGCCCTGCAGAATGCCGGTCAAGGTCTGCACGAGCGAGAGAAAGATGACTCCGATGGCGGAGGTGCGCATGAGCGCGCTGGCGATTTCGAGCCGTTGCGCGTCGATGCTGTAAAGCAGGTCGATCACCGGCGCGGAGAGCGCAAACAGCCCCACCGCGCAGGGAATGCCGATGAACATCGCAAGCTTAATGCCCATGGCGGAAACAGAGTGAATCGCCTTCTTGTCGTTCGACGTCCGCGCGGCGGAGATTGCCGGAACGAGGCTCATGGCCAGCGCAATGGTCAGTACGGCGGGCATATTGATGATATTCGTTACGTTGCTGCGTAAAGCGACGTAGCGCATGGAAGCCGCCGCATCCGAAAAACCAATCTCCAGTAGCGTACGCTTGATGAGCGAAGCATCCACAATGCCGGTAATCGGCATGATCGACGCGCCAATGGTTACGGGAATCGCAATGGCCAGCAAACCGCGAATGATCCCCTTGCTGCTGGATGTGCTCTCGTCGGACACCGCTTGCAGTTCGATGTCGCGTTTGCGCGTCAGATAGAACACGCCAACCACGATCAACGCCAGCAGTTCGGAGAGCGTTACGCCAGCAACGGCGCCCATAGCGCCGAACTCGATCCCGCGGGGCATCCATTTTGCCGCAAGATACAGACCGATTGCGAGCTTGCCCGCCTGTTCCGCAAGCTGGGACATCGCCGTGCCGGTCATCTTTTGCAGGCCTTGCAGGTAGCCGCGATAGGAACACATGATGGAGACGATCAGCAGCGCGGGAGACATCACCCGAAACGACGGCGCGGCCAGCGGGCCGACGGTTGTACGCGCGAGGAAGTCCGCGCCAAAGAACATGAGTGCGGTTGTAGCAAGGCCGATGGACAGTAGCAGCACCTGCGACTTGCGGAAGACACGCTTTGCGCCGAATACGTCCCCTACCGCCATGCGCTCCGCAACCATGCGTGAAATCGCCGTGGGCAGGCCGGCGGAGCTGATGACAAGCAGCGTCGAATAATACGGATACACCGCCTCGTAATACTGCATGCCGTCGCCCAGCATGTTGTACAGCGGAATGCGGAAAAACGCGCCGATGATCTTGCAGAGCAAGCCCGCGACGCCCAAGATCACCGCACCTTTTACAAAAGTCTTTTTATCGTTTTTCGCCATGCAATACCTGTTCGTTCGGCGCCGAGTCATCGCGCCGGAGACGTTCTTCTTCGTTTTGATCCGTGTATCTTAAATACACTGCGGTATTATACCATTATTTTCGCTGGAACACCATTCTTTCACAATGGATTGGCATTTGCGTAACGCCGGTGCATCTCGACAAATAAAACCCGCGTTGGTATAATGAACGTATTAAATACGGAGGTAATTGCGATGGGCTTGTTATCCGCAGCCACCGGCGCAATCAGCGGCGCGCTGGCCGATCAATGGAGAGAGTACTTTTACTGTGAAGCGTTGAGCACGGATGTTCTCGTCAGCAAGGGCTATAAACGCGTCAACGAGAAACGCAGTTCCAACACCAAGGCTTCCGACAACATTATTTCGAATGGTTCGATCGTCGCGGTCAACGACGGTCAGTTCATGATGATTGTGGAGCAGGGCAAGGTCGTGGACTTCTCCGCCGAGCCCGGCGAGTTCATCTACGACACCTCGACGGAACCGTCGCTCTTCTACGGCGGATTCGGCAAGGGTCTGCTCGAATCGCTCAAGATCATTGGTCGACGTTTCACCTTTGGCGGCGACACGGCAAAGGATCAGCGTGTCTACTTCTTCAACACGAAGGAAATTATCGGCAACAAGTACGGCACGGCGAACCCCGTCCCGTTCCGCGTGGTCGACAAGAACATTGGCCTCGACATCGACATCGCGATTCGCTGCTATGGCGAATACTCCTACAAGTTCGTCGATCCGGTGCTGTTCTACAAGAACATCTGCGGCAACGTGGAGAGCGAATACCGTCGCGACGAAATCGACAGCCAGCTTAAGAGCGAGCTCATGACCGCGCTCCAGCCCGCGTTTGCAAAGATCAGCGAGCTTGGCGTTCGCTACAGCGCGTTGCCCGGCCACGCACAGGAGATTGCCAACGCGCTCAACCAGGTGCTGTCCGCGCAGTGGAAAGACCTGCGCGGTATAGCGGTGTCCTCGTTTGGCGTCAGCTCCGTTACGGCCTCTCCGGAGGATGAGGAGCGCATCAAGCAGCTCCAGCAGGCGGCGGTGCTCAAAGACCCGACCATGGCGGCGGCAGTGCTCGCGAGCGCGCAGGCGCAGGCGATGCAGGACGCGGCCAAGAACGAGAACGGCGCGTTTATGGCGTTTGCCGGCATGAACGCGGCAGCCAACGCTGGCGGCGCAAACCCCGCCACGCTCTATGGGCTCGGACAGCAGAATCAGCAGGCGCAAGCAGCCGCTTCCGGCTGGACCTGCGCAAAGTGCGGCCAAACGGGCAACACCGGAAAGTTCTGCTCGAACTGCGGCGCACCCAAACCCGAAGAAGGCGGCTGGACCTGCGCAAAGTGCGGCCAGACCGGCAACACCGGCAAGTTCTGCAGTAACTGCGGCGCGGCAAAGCCGTAAGAGTCTGTGTAATCAAAGCTGCTTCCAAACGGAGGCAGCTTTTTTATATTCATTATAAAACAAAAAACCATCCGTTGGATGGTCTTTTGTTTTGGCAGGGGCACTAGGACTCGAACCCAGAAGAACGGTTTTGGAGACCGCTATGTTACCATTACATCATGCCCCTAAGGGTGCGGAGATTCGGTTTTCGAAAGCCCGCAAGCAGTATTGTAAAGGAAATCGAATGAAATTGCAAGCAATTTTCCGGCAAAAGGAACCGGAAAAATCCAACCGCTGGGTTGCCACTCGCGAAGGATTGTCTACAGGGAATCCCGAATGCTGTCGATCGCTTCCAGCACGGTATCCATCGCCGAATGCTTTGGCGTAAAACCCAGCAGCGCTTTCGCCTTCGCCATGGAAGCTATCGGTGAGTGATCAATGTGCTCAGCGGAATCCGCAACGTGTTCTTTGGGAATATGTTTCAAAAACTCCGAGTACGGAACGAACACCTCGGCGGGCGTTTGATTAAAATATCGATATGCGCCTTCCGCAAACCCAAATAGGGTTAACGCCGTTTCACAGACGCTATGGAACGATTCACCGATGGATCGATCATTGTTCAGGCAGGCCAACGTCAGGCGCGCAATGTCCTCGGAATGAACGTGATGCAGCGTCGCCTGCCCGCGCTCCGGCAGCAGAATCGGTTTTCCGGCGATGATATCCCGAATCACCTGCGGGTCGCGATTGCCCAGCGGCCCGACCGGCATCCATCCGCTTCCGCAAATGTGTCCCGGATGCAGTATGGTCACGCGCAGGCCGTTTATCCGATGTTCGTTTAGCAGATACCGTTCAATCTCGATCTTGCCGCGTCCGTAATCGTCCGTGGCGGTTCGGGGATGCTCCTCCGTCACCGGAACCTCCAGCTTTTGGTCGTAAATCCAGATGCTTCCGATGCTGATGAGCCGAACGCGCTCCGCAATTCCCTCTGCGCGAAGATAGTCAACCAGCGCGCTGGCATCCGCGGCGGTATAGGGCACAAGGTCGCAGATGACGTCCGGCTTGAACCCGACGGCAATTGCTATGCCTTCCTCCCGTGAGCAGTGCACATGCTCTACGCTTTGCCACTCCGCCCAGTTCGCTGTATAGGGCAATCGATTGCCGCGCGACATGGCAACCACGTCGTAGCCAGCCCGAACCAACTCCGGCACCAGATACGACCCGATGTGGCCGGTTGCGCCAATGACGACTGCTTTCGACATGTTCCGCTCCTCCTGTCACTGCTGCTAATCCCGAATTACACGAATTGAACGATATAGTCCCGCAGATTCTGATACGCGATTCGATACATCATCTCCTGCGAGAATCCGCGCCTCTCAAGCGCGGCAAACAGCGCGGGAAAATCGCGGCTCGTGCGCAGATCGCGCGGGTATTGCTGCATGCCGTCAAAGTCCGACCCAATCGCGCAGCAGCCACCGCCGCCGATCTCCACCACATGGCAAATGTGGTCAGCAATGTCCTCGATGCAGGCGTCACTGTGCTTGGTGAGTTGCTGATAGTAAAAATTCACGCCAACGGTTCCGCCCTGCGCGGCGATTTCACGAATCAACTCGTCCGGCAGCGAACGCGGGTGTTCGTGTACTGCACGCGCGTTGGAGTGCGACGCAAATATGGGCCGCGTTGTCCGCGCGAGTACCTGCTCGATTCCGCGGTCGCTCAGGTGCGACACGTCAATCGCAACGCCGAGCGCGCACATCTCGTCTATGATGTCTTTCCCAACCGCGGTCAGGCCCTTGTTCCCGCGACCCATGGCGGCTCCTGCGAGCTCGTTGTTTTCATTCCAGGTCAGGGTCATGGCGCGGACTCCGAGCTTGTAGAGCACACGAAGCACGGCCATGCTGCCGTCCACCGCCTCGCCACCTTCCAGCGAAAGCAGCGTGGCGATTTTGCCGCTCTCCGGCGTGAATTCACGCGTAAAGGGAACCAGCTCCGGATTTGCGTCCAGCATGCGGTTGTAGGCGTCAATCATCGCAATGCACTGGTGCAGCGGCGGCGTTTGCAGCGTGGTATCAATCCAGCAGGCAAAGAACTGCAACGCGACGCCGCCTTTCAGCAGGCCATCCAAATGGATGGATTGGTCGCGCTTCGGCTGCCTCAGATGGTAGCCGGATTGAACCGCGCCGTATAGAAAATCGCAGTGACCGTCCGCAACTGGAAACATGCGTGCCTCCATTCTCGATTAGAACAAGAGATTTTAACAAGAGATTTGATGTTGTTTTGCTTAAGAGATTGATTGGATTGCAAGAAACGGGGCATGGTTGTTCCCCATGCCCCGTTGAACGCTTGCGTTATTTCGCGTAGTCGACCGTTCTGGTCTCGCGGATGACGCTGACCTTGATCTGGCCAGGGTATTCCAACTCGGCTTCGATTCGCTTGGCAATGTCCTTTGCCAGAACAACCGCGTCGTTGTCGTTCACGCGATCCGGCTTGACGATGATGCGGATTTCACGGCCGGCCTGAATGGCATAGGACGTGTCCACGCCTTCAAAGGAGTTCGCAATCTCTTCGAGCTTCTCCAGACGCTTGATGTAGCTCTCGAGCGTTTCGCGTCTTGCGCCGGGGCGAGCCGCGGAAATCGCGTCCGCCGCCTGCACGAGAATTGCTTCGATCGTCTGCGGTTCCACGTCGCCGTGGTGCGCCGCGATGGCGTGAATAATCGCGTTGTTCTCGCGGAACTTCTTGGCAAGGTCGGCGCCAATCTGCGTATGCGGTCCTTCGATTTCGTGGTCGATGGACTTGCCGATGTCGTGCAGAAGTCCTGCTCTCTTTGCCAACGCAACGTTTGCGCCGAGCTCGGCCGCCATAATGCCCGCCAGATGCGCAACCTCAATGGAATGCCGCAGCACGTTCTGGCCATAGCTCGTGCGGTACTTCATGCGACCGAGGTAGCGAACCAGTTCGTGATGCAGGCCGTTGACGCCAACTTCCAGCACGGCGGCTTCGCCTGCCTCGCGGATCGTCGTGTCGACTTCCTTCTTGGCTTTCTCAACCATTTCCTCGATGCGCGCGGGATGAATGCGCCCGTCGAGAATCAGCTTTTCGAGCGCGATTCGCGCGACTTCGCGGCGAACCGGATCGAATCCGGAGAGGATGACCGCTTCCGGCGTGTCGTCGATGATGAGGTCAACGCCCGTCGCCGTCTCCAACGCGCGGATGTTGCGACCTTCGCGGCCGATGATGCGGCCCTTCATGTCGTCGTTTGGCAGCGGCACAACGGAGACCGTAACCTCCGCCACGTGATCCGCCGCGCAGCGCTGAATTGCCAGTGTAATGATGTTTCTTGCGCGTTTGTCGGCTTCTTCCTTCGTCTTGGACTCGATGTCCCGAATCAGGATGGCCGCTTCGTGTCTCGTTTCACGCTCCACGTTGGCAAGCAGCATGTTGCGTGCGTCTTCCATGGACAGCCCGGAGATCTTTTCCAGTTCGCGGATCTGCTGATCGTAGAGCGCGCGCATGGAAGTTTCCGCGTTCTCCAGTTCCGTCTCGCGGTTTGCAATTGCGGCTTCGCGCTTTTCGAGCGAATCCGACTTCTTGTCCAGGATCTCTTCCCGTTGAAAAATGCGCCTTTCGTTTCTTTGAATCTCTCCGCGGCGCTCGCGGTTTTCTCTTTCCGCTTCGGAGCGAATTTTAAATACTTCTTCTTTTGCCTCGAGAACCTTTTCTTTCTTGATCTCTTCGGCTTTGCGCTGAGCATCGTCATAAAGCTTTTTGACGGCATCCTCCGCCTTGGCGACCTTCGCTTCCGCGACATTGCGTCGATAGGCATATCCAACGAGGAAACCGGAGAGCAACGCGACAACGCCAATCACAGGGTATAACCACCACATATGATTTCTCCGATCTATAAAAAATGTAACCGCACATCTCTGCACGGTCACTTCATAACGTCTTCCACTTTTTGCCTTTGCTGCGTAGCACTTGCAACAACGAAACGATCTATTATGAACACACCATAAGAGTGCAGGATTACTCCAAAAAAGTATATATCAACATATGTTTTCCGTCAAGGAAAAAGACTATTTGTGGGGGAATACGATGCATTCGCGCACATTATGTATTGTTGAAAAAACAGTTTATACTCTCCCGATCTAAAAAAGAGAGATTTGCGCCGACTTCTCCATGCCGTCAAAACAACCACAGCGTTCCATTGCCGAAATAACCCCGCTGTTTGCCTTCGTGATCGCGCGGAACTCGTCAATCGTGTGAAACACCTGCCCCTGCCGGTTCTCCGCGAGCGAAATGGCCGCGTTGC
>DAIRTE010000089.1:0-11949 GCA_036804025.1 Clostridia bacterium
ATGCGTGAAATTACCCATGACGGATCTCCTTTGCGATGCGAACCAGCCGCGCGAGCCGATGGTTCATACCGCTCTTGCCGAGTTCGGCGAGGTCGGCGAGCTCCTGCAGCGTCGCGTCCGGATGGTTCAGCCGGAGCATCGCGGCTTCGTAGAGCGGGGAGGGGAGGCGGTTGAGCCCCATGTGCTCTTCGATGATTTCGATGGCCTCGCGCTGTTCCGCCGAGGCGTTGACCGTTTTTTCGATGTTTGCGGTTTCGCAATTTGTTGTTCGATTCAGATAGTTGCGAAAGTCGCGCTCTGCGCGGGCGCTCTCGAACTTGAGCGCGGAACCGCTAGCGCCAATGATCGCGAGAAACGAGGATACGTCGTCCCCCTTGAGGTAAACAACGGGTTTTTCGCGCCGGAGCATGACCTTTGGTTCTGCTTCGAACGCACGGATCGTCTCGCAGAGCTGCTCGGCAAACGCGCCGGAGCGCGCGATGATCTCCAGATGGTACCCGCGGTATGGGTTGGAGCAAGAGCCGCTGCCGAGGAACGCGCCGCGCAGGAAAGCGCGCTTGCCCTCCTCGTCCGACAGCAGCGTTTCGGGAACGGTTTCACCGATTCGATAATCGCCCTGTTCCAGATAGAGCAGGCCGACGTCGCCAAGAAGGTGCTCGACCTCGTCGCCGGTCAGGGTAACGACCGTCAGCGGGCGGCGACGCTCCCGTTCGCTTAGCTCGATGGTGGGGTCCAGCTCGTAGAGCGTCGTAGCGAGGGAGACGATGTGCTTGCCGACGGCGAGCGTCTCGCTGGTAAACGCCGCGCCGCGACTGCGGCCAATCGTCAGCGCACCGCAGGTATGCACAAGTCCCGCCAGCTGCGCTAAGCGCTGCTCGCGGGTTTTGAGCCGGATTTTGACGAGATCTTCCTTTGCGCTGCTCGAAAACGACATGGCTACTCCCAAATGTAAATTCAGGAGGCAACGGTGTTGCCTGCCTGTAATTTTTTAGAGTTAATACTTATTATAATCGATTTTGATACCCGCGTCAGCGAAAACCGAAAAAACACTCGACCCATAAAAAAGAAACGCCGTTTTGCGTTTCTATTTGTAGAAAAACTCTTTTAGGATTATATCAGGATTGCTTCTCGAAGCGCTCCTTGATGTCCGCAGCCTCGCAGCTGATGTCCCGGTGGTACACACGGACGTTCAATCCTTTCGCGACAAAGCGTTTGGCCATCTCTTCCGCCGCGGCGACGGAGCGGTGCCGCCCGCCGGTGCAGCCAAAGCAAACGCGCAGAATGTGCTTGTCCTGCGCCAGATAGAGCGGAATCAGCTCGGAGAGCATATGCTCTACACTGTTGAAAAACGCCGGAACGAACGGTTGCGAAAACACAAACTCCTGCACGGGCGCGTCCAGGCCAGAGAGCGCGCGATACTCCGGATAATAGAACGGATTTGGCATAAAGCGCATGTCCAGCACAAAATCTGCGTCCACGGGTACGCCGCGCTTGTAACCAAAACTGGAGAACACGAGCGAGAACGCCTTGCTCTCATACTCCGGCAACACCTTGGACATCATATCCGCAAAGTCTTTCGGCTTGATGTCGCTTGTGTCGAGCACATAGTTCGCGCGGTCGCGCAGCGGCTGCAGAAACACACGCTCGCGCTTGACGCCCGTTGCCGCGTCGCCCGCTTCGCCGAGCGGATGCCGACGGCGCACCTCGTTGTAGCGTTTGCGGAGCACATCGTCCCGCGCGTCCAGAAATAGCATTTCGTACGGGGCGTCGAGCGTGTCAAACGCTTCCGTAATGGTATCGGAGCTGCGCGAAAGAAGGCTTTCGCGGCTGTCGACGGTTACGGCGGCGCGCTGAATCGGCGGATTAGCGCTGTTGCAGAGCGCGACAAACTCCTTGAGCATGGAGGATGGGAGATTGTCCACGCAGAAGAACCCCTGCTCCTCCAGACAACGCAGAGCCAGCGACTTTCCGGCGCCGGACAGCCCGGTTACGATTAACAAATACATAACGGTTTCCTCGGTTCAACCATTGACTGCGATTTGTGTGCCTGCTACGGCTTTGTTTGGCGCGCCTGTTACAGCTCGCTCATCAATTTGACTTCCCGTTCGAGCTGAACGCCCGTCTCCGCGAACACGCGCTGCTGAATCAGCGCGATGAGCTCCAGCACGTCCCGCTCGGATGCGTTGCCGATGTTTACGATGAACCCGGCGTGCAAGGGGCTGATCTGCGCGCCGCCAATCGAGGCACCTTTGAGCCCGCAGTTTTCGATCAGCGCGCCCGCAAAGCGCCCCTTGGGACGCTTGAACACGCTGCCCGCGCTGGGCAGACTGAGCGGCTGCTTTTCCTTGCGCTGGCGCGTGGTGTCGAGCATGCGCTCTTTCGCGCCGCCGTCGTCGTGATCGAGCTGGAACGTTGCCGAAAGGACAATTACGTTTGGCGCGCTGTATGCGCTGGTGCGGTCGCCAAAGTCGGATTTTTTGGTTTCTATGTCCAACACGCGTCCGTTTTTCAGGATGCGCACGCTTTTGATGATGTGCCGAATCTCCGAGCCGTATGCGCCTGCGTTCATCGCGACCGCGCCGCCGACGGTGCCGGGAATGCCGCTGAGGGACTCCAGCCCCATCAGGTGCATGTTGACGCTCTCCCGCGCGAGGACGGAGAGCGACGTGCCCGCAGGGCAGGTGACGGTGGTGTCCACAAACAGCGGCGTGGTCAGCGGCGTGTCGAGGCGGATCACCAGACCGGGATAGCCCGCGTCCGGTGCGAGCACGTTTGTGCCGTTGCCGAGGATGCAATAGGGCACGCCAAACTGACTGCAGGACTGAATGGAACGCCGAATATCCTCCGCGCCGTGCGGCCGCAGCACCATGGCGGCGGGGCCGCCGATGCGGAAGCTCGTCAGCGAAGAAAGCGGTACGTTGCATTTGATTTCGAGTCCCTTGAGTGCGGTCAGGACGCGATCTACCCGATGATCCATGCTGTTATCATAACAAATTGTTCATAATTAGACAACCAAAAATGCAGGAATTTTTGCATAAAAGGATCAAACATGAGTATTTGGGCAGTGTTTTTCCCGCATATATTGGCGGAAGATGAAAGAAAATCGGTGCATTTCCGAAACGATCCATTGGCAAATTCCTTGGAAGAATCTATAATTTACGCAACATCAGTTGCAAAACGGAGGTTCCATGAGCAAGAAGACGCTTTCGATTGTGGTGATCCTGACCTTCTTTTTTCCGTTTGTCCTGTGGAATTTCGTGAACTGCGCAGAGGGGTATATTCCGCCGACCAAGCCATATCAAAAAACACCGTATCAATTCGAAATAGCGTTTAACGAGCAGATGGCGAAGTACGGCATGTCGATTGATATTGACAGCGTGAATTTTACGTATGGGGATTCGCTTTATAAAGAAGTACCGGTCGTTTGCGAGGACGGAAGCAAAATCACTTGCAGGTACTATCCGACCAGCGAACGCAGAAAATCACTGATTCAATATATCAAATTCGAACAGGAACTGACGGGGCAGCCGAGCGATAAGGTCTATATTGCGAAAATAATGGAATTCATGTTGGATGAATTTGTTACGGGAGCGACCGAAAACAAAGATGAAACGTTTGAACCGGCTACGAGTGTTTCCTACAATGAGGCGATTAAAACCTGTGAGGATTATATTGAGGGAAGAAAGACGAAGCTCTATATCAGAGTTGCGAACGAGTCTCTTGACGAAAAAACAATCACTCTAGAAAGAGGGACGGGCGATATACCGCTCATCTCCATTAGCATGTATCTGTGGAGTTAATGAAATGGTTTCGTGATTCTAATCACGAATCTTCATCCGAATCCTCAACGTGATCCCGATACTGATCAAAAAAGATGTTCATGATTGCGCCGTTAACGTTTACCGTATGATCGTCAATCCAAACGGCGACGACATGATCCGCCTGGTCAATCTTGTGTATCGTACGCTTACCAATGATCCATGAACCGCTGACTGTCACGACGGTATAAGTTGGGCTGAGGAGTATTGTGCTACTCTGGCATGCGGTTAAGGTGTGCTTTCCACCGCTGGAGACATACTCGCCAAGAGGCGTGATCGTCTCCGGCGTAATCATATCGAGATATACCATGATCGAGACGAGCGCAATGATACACAACGCCACAACAGAAGCGAGAACGATTCCAGTGATTTTGAGGATTCGTTTGAAAACTGTCATTTCGGATGATCCTCCAGATACAAATCGAAAAGTTTGTTTACGCCATCAACATCGTTGTTTAGCGCGAAAGCTGAAAATTCGGTATCTATCCCTGCTGAATCAGCGCTTCCCGATACACCCTTGCGAGCGCTTCCAGCGATATCTTCGCATTGGCCGCGCTGGGCGAGGGCAGGGTTTTGCAGGGGATTTTCGTTTTCGGAAACACGAGGCGCGTATAGAGTTTTGCGGACGTTGAACCCGTGCAGAGCACGCGGCGAACGTTCGTTTTTTGAATCAGCGTGAGAATGTCGTTTGGCACGGGGTTTTGTATGCTCGCGTCGCTGGCGCCCGTAATGTCGCAGCTTTCCAGCACGTCCCAGAGCGCGAGCCGATGCGACAGAATCAATTGGATTTTCTCTTCGCGCGTGACCGGGCGCGGCTCTTCCAACGCAAGCGCGAGCGCGGGCCAGAAGCGGTTCTGCGGATGCGCGTAATAAAACGCGGCCTCGCGCGACTTTGGCGAGGGCATTGTGCCGAGAATCAGGATTTCGCTTTCCGGCGAAAACACCGGCGCAATCGTATGAACCACACGTTCCATACCACAAAGCGTACACGCGCGGGCAAGAAAATTCAACGGAATTCTTGTAACGTTCGGCGGTCGTTTCGATATTGTTCTTCTGAACACAGCCGACGATTGATTCTGCTTAACCGTTCTGCTAAGATGTGTGCATGAGTTATTTAAAACGATTTTTATCCTACTACAAGCCCCACAAGGGCCTCCTGATACTCGATCTCTCCTGCGCGTTTTTTATCGCGATGATCGATATCACCTACCCGCTGTTTACGCAGTATATTTTGCGTAAACTCCTGCCGCAGATGGCGCTCGATAGTACGCTATTCCGATTGTTTGCGTTGCTGATTCTCGCCGCGCTCGGCGCATACGTGGTGCGCGCGCTGTTGATGTTTATCATCAACTACTGGGGCCATATGCTGGGCATTCGCATGGAGGCGGACATCCGCCGGGACATCTTTTCGCACATTCAGGAGCTCTCGTTCAGCTTCTACGACAAGGTGCGCACCGGCAAGCTCATGTCCCGCGTGACGACGGATCTGTTTGACATTACGGAACTGGCGCACCATGGCCCGGAGGATGTGCTCATCTCCGGTACGACCGTGCTCGGCGCGTTCGTCGCAATGGCGTTTATCGACTGGCGGCTGGCGGCGGGGCTATTCTGCATCGTGCCGCCCGCGGTCTATTACGTGATCAAACTCCGCGTCAAAATGCGCACCGCTTCTTTAAAGGTAAAGGAGCGTGTCGCGGAGATCAACGCGGACATCGAGAGCTCAATCTCCGGTGCGCGCGTGGCAAAGGCGTTTGCCAACGAGCGATATGAGCAGGAGAAGTTCGACGCGGGCAACGCGCAGTTCGTACACGCAAAGGATAACTTCTATAAATACATGGCTTACTTCAACAGCGGAATGGAATTCTTCATTGCGCTGTTTAATCTGGCCGTTCTTGCGCTCGGCGGATATTTTATCTACCGCAGCAGCCTGGACCCGATTCTGCTCGTAACGTTTACGCTCTATGTTGCGGCGTTCGTGCAGCCGCTCAAACGCCTCGCAAACTTTGCGGAGCTCTACATCCTCGGCATGGCGGGATTCACACGCTTTTGCGAGATCATGGACATTGAGCCGGAGATCAAGGATCGCGCAAACGCCCGCGCGCTCGAAGACGTGAAAGGCGACATCTGCTTTACGGACGTTTCGTTTGCCTACGAAAGCGGTCGCAGCATCCTGTCGCACATCAATCTGGACATTCCCGCGGGAAAGACACTGGCGCTGGTCGGCCCCTCCGGCGGCGGAAAGACGACGCTTTGCCACCTGATTCCGCGGTTCTACGAGATTCGCTCCGGCGGCATCACGATTGACGGGCTGGACATTCGCGACGCGACGATGAAATCCCTGCGTCAGAACGTTGGCATCGTCCAGCAGGACGTGTTTCTCTTTGCCAGCAGCGTTATGGAGAACATTCGCTACGGGCGCATCGACGCGACGGACGAAGAGGTGGTGGAGGCCGCGAAACGTGCGCGAATCCACGACGAGATCATGTCGTTCTCAATGGGGTACGACACGCAGGTTGGCGAGCGCGGGCTTGCGCTCTCCGGCGGGCAGAAACAGCGCATTTCGATTGCGCGGCTGTTCCTCAAGAACCCGCGCATCCTGATTCTCGACGAGGCGACCAGCGCGCTGGACACCGTGACCGAGCATGATATTCAAACCTCGTTTGAAGAGCTTTCCGCCGGACGCACCACGCTGGTGATTGCGCACCGGCTGTCTACGGTGAAGCATGCGGACGAGATCGTCGTAATCGACGAGCACGGGATTCGCGAGCGAGGCTCGCATGAGGAACTGCTTGCGCGCAAAGGCCTCTACGCCGAACTCTACCACGCAACCCTGATCGACTGATTTGTGATTTTTCTGGAAGGAACCGCCGAATGAAGAAACGCACGCTGACCATTGTACTGATCGTTCTGCTCGTACTCGCGGGGCTCTGGCTTGCGCGGCAACCGGCGGCGCCGACCACGCAAACGCAGCAGGAGCCGGTGGTGACAAGCTGTCTGGTCGCGCTGGACGAGGTGCAGCAGCAGGTCGCGGCCTCCGCCTCCGCGCAAAGCGAAACAACGCCGGAGCCCACCGCGGCGACCGACGAAGCGCAGGCCTTGCCGGACGAGCACGGCAGCTACACCTCCAAAGAAGATGTTTCCGCCTACCTGGTTGCTTACGGACGGCTGCCGGAGAACTTCATTACGAAGGACGACGCGCGCGCGCTCGGCTGGAATGGCGGCGGGCTGGACGACGTTGCCTACGGCAAGTGTATTGGCGGCGACCGGTTTGGCAACTACGAAGGACTGCTGCCTGAGGCGAGCGGAAGAACGTATACGGAGTGCGACATCGACACGCTGCACGAGGATTCGCGCGGCGCGAAACGAATTGTCTTTTCCAACGACGGACTGATCTACTATACGGGGGATCACTACGAGTCGTTTACGCTGCTTTACGGAACCCCGTAAAAATTCGCAGACGAGAAAGGAGCACGAGCCATGTTTGGAACCACTCTACGCGTTTTAAATGGAAAACGAATGGATACCCGCGAGCATGCGCACGCGCACCTCGCCCGCCGGTTGCGGTTGCCGTCGTATTACGGCAACAACCTCGACGCGCTGAACGATTGCCTGGGCGAGATTGCCGAGCCGACGCGAATACTGCTGCGAAACGCGCTCTGCCTGCGCGAATCGCTCGGTGAATATGGCGAGCGGCTGATCGCGGTGCTGGCGGAAGCAGCCGAACGAAATCCTTCGATTACCTTTGTTTTACGGGAGTTCTATTAATTCCTTCGTTATCGTTTTTTCGAATAAGTTACGAAATTCAAAAGAATTCGCCGAAACTATGGTATTTTACTATTGTAATCATTAGAATAATCAACAGAACAGATCGAAATTTCGATATGCAAACAAGAACTAAACGCACCGCGCCGACCAATCGGGGACTCGCAGGAGGAACTGCATGTGAGCTGGCTTCAGACGATCGCCATATACCTGATCCTGCTGCTTTCAGCGGTGATGCTGCTCTGCGGTCTGTTGCTGGTGCTTTTGGCGCTGACCCGGCGGATTACGAACCTGCGCGTCCAGGCCATGCGCAAGAAACTCCTTTGCCTGATCTCTGGCGCGGCGGACGCCAGCCGCATGAAGAACAAGCTCTACGAAATGCTCCAGCCCGGTGGTAACGTGAAACGATTGTCGGACATTCGCGGCATCCGCTCGCGCAGGGGACTGAGGGTCATCTCCGAAACGGCGGGGGAGGTCGGCGGCGAAGCCTGGGAGAAGCTCGCGGAGGAAACGGGCGGCGACTGGTACGGCGCTTATCTCAAGCAAACCCTCGACCGCGCGAATCCGGAGGCGGTTTTGCTTGTCGTTCGAACCATTGGCGCACTTCGCATCAGCCGGTTCACAAAAGAGGTTGTGTCCCAGATTTATTACTTCCGCACGTCCGCGCAGATGCAGCACATTGGCATGCTCGCGCTCTGCATGCTCGGCGCGGAGCGGGAAGTCGTTGCGCTCTGCCGCGACGAATCGGTTGCTTCGCTGCTTTCGTTTCGAACGCTGGAGGAGATCTTCGACACCTACAACGGAGACAAACGCAAGCTCTGCCGTAAGCTGATTACAACCGCTTCCGACCTGTATATCCGCCGCACCTGCATCAAGCAGATTGGCGAGTGCGGCTATACGGAACTCGGAACGCTGGTGCTGCCGTTTTTGGGCAGCAGCGAGCTCAACGCGCGGATTGACGCGGTGCGTACCCTCGGCCAGCTCCGCGAACACGAAGCAATTGAGCCGATCCGCGCGTTCGCGAAGGACATCCGCTGGGAGATGCGCGCGGTCACGGCGACGGCGCTCGGCGTGCTGAGCGCGCGGGAGAACGTAGAACTGCTGGTTATGCTGCTCTGCGACCGGGAATGGTGGGTGCGTTACCGCGCGGCGGAAGCGCTGCTGAGCTACCCGAACCGCGCGCTGCTGATGCACCACGTGGAGGACACGTTTGACCGCTTCGCGCAGGAGATGATGGCGTTCGCGCTGGACAAAGAAGCGCTGGCGAAGGAGGAGGCAGTATGATTCCGATTCCGCAAGCGGTTGTTTCGGCGTTCGAATGGTTCAGTCGGTTTTTCCTTGCATTCCTGATTGTGAGCGGGCTATTGGGTCTGCTGCAACTCGTTCTCTCGAATTATCGCATGCGCGCCTATGCGCGTTCGCTGCGGTTCATCGACTACCGGCGGTTTCTCGATTCCGAGCACGCGGTGCCGGTTTCGCTGATTCTGCCGATTGGCGCCGACGCTCAAGCGGAGGATGCACTGGACACGCTGGAACATTTGCTCGCGCTCGACTTTCCGGAATTCGAAGTCATCGCGGTCGTATACGGCAGCTCCGCAGACGTGCTGGAGCGGTTGTCGGATACCTATCGACTGCTGGCGTTTCGTCAGCCCTACAAACGCTCACTGACCACCGGCGAAATCAAGACGGTCTACCGCTCAATCAAGAATCTTCGGTTGATTGTTGCTCAGAAGCCAAACGGCGATCGTGCGGACGCGCTGAACGCGGGGCTGAACCTTTCGTCCTACCCAATCGTGCTCTCGACGCAGCCGCGCGTGCTGTTTGAGCTGGACGCGCTGATTAAAATCGATTATTCATTTGTGAGCGACCCGCTCTGTGTGGCGGTTGGCGGCGTGGCGCGCGGCGCATGCGAGGAACCGTCCAACTGGCTGGAGCGGCGTCCGCTGGACATGCTCCAGCGCATGGAACGCTTGCGCGCGTTTTACACAAACCGACACGGCGCAGAGCGGGCGGGCGCGCTGCTCAGCGCCTGCGACTCGTTCTTTGCGTTCAAAAAGAGCGCGCTGCTGGATGCGGGCGGCTTTCGCTCGCAGGCGGCGGGGGAGGAAGGCGACGCGCTGCTGAACACGCTCGCGATTCTGCGCGACAGCAAACGAAGGTTTACGACACGCCTGCTGCCGGACCCGATCTGCACGGTGCTGCCGCAGGAGCAACTGCGCGGCATATTGGCGGAACGGCGGCGCTGGAATACGGCGCTCTGCGGATTGCTGACGCGGTTTGGCAAACTGGCGTTCCGCTGGCCGAGCAAGCAGGCGGGGCCGATTGGACTGCCTTACTTCTGGCTGCTGGATCGTGTTTCGCCGTTGCTGGAAACCGCCGGATTGCTGCTGGTTCCCGCTGCGTGGCTGCTGGGAGCGGTTGACGGCTGGTTTGTGCTGATCTATGTTGTACTTTCCGTGTTGCTCGGCGCGGCGCTATCGCTTGGCTCCGTCCTGCTGGAGGAGAGCACGTTTCAGAGCGAACCGCAGGCGGGAATGCTGCTCTGGCTGTTTCTGTATTCGTTTGCGGACGGCTTCTGGTATCGACCGGTCACACGCGCCTGCCGTATTGGCTGGCCGAAGAAGGCGAAACGCAGCGCCGAAACGCCAATGCAATAATACAAGGCTCTCTATCGCAATACTCCGTCGGAGCTTCGGTTCCGACGGTTTTTTGGTTAATCAATATCGGATATATAGAAATTAAGCAAACGGTTTATCAAAAAAAGTAAAAAATTCGATTGAAAGATCAAGACAAAATATCGTATACTGTATTTGGTGAGAATTGGCATAAAGAAATCGAGGAATCGATTCTGTGCTACTGAATAAAAAGGTGCCAGGCGAGGTTGATAACACATGATTCGATTACAGAAATACCTCGCAGACGCGGGCGTCGCATCCCGCCGGGCCAGCGAAGAACTGATTACCGCCGGGCGTGTGAACGTAAACGGCGAAACGGCGCAGCTCGGTATGTCCGTGGAACCGGATCAGGACGTTGTCCTGCTGGACGGAAAGCCCGTTGCCAAGAAGGAAGCGCTTTACACGCTTGTTCTCTACAAACCCAAGGGCGTGGTCAGCACCAGCGAGGACCCGCAGGGGCGGAACACCGTTCAGGAGTATGTAAAGGATATCCCCGCAAGGCTCTACAACGTCGGGCGGCTGGACATCAACACGGAAGGCCTGCTGCTGATGACGAACGACGGGGAAATTGCCTACCGCATGACGCACCCGAAGTATTCCGTCGAAAAAACCTACTATGCCATTTGCGACGGAAAGCTCACCGCCTCCGAGATTGCCTCGCTGACCAACGGCGTACAACTGGAGGACGGCATGACCGCTCCGGCGCGCGTGGAACGGGTGCGGCCAACGAAGACGGGCGATACAACGTTTTTGATTACGATTCACGAGGGCCGCAACCGCCAGATCCGGCGCATGCTGGAGGCGGTGGGGCACCGGACGCTTCGACTCAAGCGAGAGCGCTTCGGGCCGATTGTGTTGGGCGATATGAAGCCGGGCGAAACCAGAGTGCTCAAACAAGCCGAGCTGAACTCCCTGCGCGAGGCGCTTGGACTGGAGCCAATGCCGAAGTCCTGACGTTCGAAAACCTCGAAAGAAGCGCGATTCGTCGAGCGAAAAATAATTATAGAATCGAAGCAGGAATTAGAGGGAATGCGTCGTATACAGAAAATATGGGAAAGATTAAGGCATCTTTCCCCAAAACCGTGAAACACCTTACTTAGAACGGATGTATGTCCGCAAAGAACATGAATTTGTGAAACAACCAATCAGGTAAATATATCGAAATGCATCAGTAAACGGAGGAACACACAATGAGTAACACAGTTTGGGTCGTTGCCGGAGTATTTGTCGCTCTCATCGTAGCTATCTTTATTCTCAAGGCGGTGCGCGCCAAGCAGGAGAGCATGTATGAGGACGAGTCGGAAGAACTCGAAGCAGCCGCATCCGTGAGCGCAAACGTCAATCGCGGGGAATTGGCCGCCGTTGTTGCGTCGAGCATTGCCGAAGTCATGGGCAAGGACGTGACCGGTCTTCGCATTGTTTCCATTAAGCGGGCATAAGTTCGCTGCCAAATGGATGGCTGCCTTTTGTCCGGACGATGGTTCGGCAGAAGGGGATTGAGCAGCTTTCTATGATACCAATCAAGGAAAATACGTTATCACAACACGTTCTTGAAAGAATGAACTGGTAAGCAACGGAAAATACGTTAACAAACACGTTTTCAATAGAACAAAAATCGGAGGTAATTATGCGTAATTTCTTAGTGAACGTCAATGGTACCCAGTATGAAGTAGCCGTCGAAGAAATCGACGGAA
>DAIRTE010000090.1:0-11940 GCA_036804025.1 Clostridia bacterium
CCGTGATCCTCGGCGTCGGCCGGGCAATCGGCGAAGCGATGGCGGTCATCATGGTTGCGGGCAACCAACCTCGCATGCCGCAGGGCCTCATGAAGGGCCTTCGAACACTCACGACGAACATCGTTATGGAGATGGGCTATTCGGCGGACCTGCACCGCGAGGCGCTGATTGCCACGGGCGTTGTGCTCTTTATCTTCATTTTAATCATTAATTTCCTCTTCTCCTTAACGAAACGGAGGAAGCAGCAATGAAACGACAGAAAATCTCTGCTTTTCTCCTTCGATTGGCGGTGTATCTCGCGGCGATCATAACCGTTGGAGCGTTGCTGTTCGTGGTCGGTTACATCCTCGTAAAAGGCGTGCCGCATCTCTCGCTCAAAATGTTTGAGTGGCGCTATAACACGGAGAATCTTTCGCTGATGCCCGCGCTGCTCAACACGATTTTGATGACGCTGCTCTCGCTCCTGATCGCGGTTCCGCTCGGCGTGTTCGCGGCGATCTATCTCGTGGAGTATGCGCATCGTGGCAGCCGCCTGGTACGCGTGATTCGTATGAACGCGGAGACGCTCGCCGGCATTCCGTCTATCGTATACGGCCTGTTTGGCATGCTGTTCTTCGTCACCGCGCTCAAACTCGGATTTTCCATGCTCTCCGGCGCGCTGACGCTCTCGATCATGATTCTGCCGGTGATTCTGCGCACCTCGGAAGAGGCGCTCATGAGCGTTCCGGATAGTTTTCGCGAGGGCAGCTTCGGGCTCGGCGCGGGCAGACTCCGCACGGTGTTTCGCGTGGTGCTGCCGGACGCCGTTCCCGGCATTCTCGCGGGCGTCATTCTCGGCGTTGGCCGCATCGTCGGCGAAACGGCGGCGCTCATCTACACGGCGGGCACCGCGTCGGACACCGTCTCTGGCATCATGGACTCGGCGCGCACGCTCAGCGTGCACATGTACGCGCTCTCGCAGGAGGGTCTCTACATCAACCAGACCTACGCGACCGCGGTGGTGCTGCTCTTGATCGTTGTCTGCATCAACGCACTGTCG
Source organism: Clostridia bacterium (assembly GCA_036804025.1). Lineage (GTDB taxonomy): Bacteria > Bacillota > Clostridia > Christensenellales > CAG-138 > UBA7703. The sequence goes on from DAIRTE010000090.1 coordinate 1,040, forward strand.
GCCTCGCTCGCCAGAAAGTTCAGCAGAAAAAGATGAACAATATTGTTGCGAATACTCCGGAAGGACACCGCAAACGCATTCACCGCGTTTCAGAAGGTAATACGTTATGAACAAATTTGACATTTCGAACTTGGATCTGTATTACGGGCAACTGCACGCGCTCAAGGACGTTGAGCTGCAGATTCCCGCGCGGCAGATCACGGCGTTCATCGGCCCCAGCGGCTGCGGAAAAAGCACGCTGCTGCGCACGCTCAACCGCATGAACGATCTCGTGGAAGGCTGCAAAATCACCGGAAACGTGCTGCTCGACGGGCAGGACATCTACAAGGGCGGCATGGACACCACGGCGCTGAGAAAGCGCGTCGGCATGGTGTTTCAAAAGCCGAACCCCTTTCCCATGAGCGTATACGACAACGTTGCCTTTGGCCCGCGCACCCATGGCGTCCGCGGCAAAGCGCGGCTGGACGACATTGTAGAGCGTTCCCTGCGCGACGCGGCCATCTGGGAAGAGCTCAAGGATCGTCTCAAGAAGGACGCGCTGGGTCTCAGCGGCGGGCAGCAGCAGCGCCTCTGCATTGCGCGCGCGCTCGCCGTGGAACCGGAGGTCGTTTTGATGGACGAACCGACCAGCGCGCTGGACCCCATCTCCACCAGTCGCATTGAAGACCTCTGCGTGACGCTGCGCGAGAAGTATACTATAATCATCGTAACGCACAACATGCAGCAGGCCGCGCGCATCTCGGACAACACCGCCTTCTTCCTGCTGGGCGAGATCGTTGAGTACGGCGCGACCGACAAACTCTTTAGCGTTCCGCGCGACAAGCGCACAGAAGATTACATCACCGGGAGGTTTGGTTAATGCGTATTACGTTTGAAGAGCAGCTGCGTCTGCTGAATACCGAATTATTGGAGATGGGCGCGCTCATTGAGCACGCAATTCAGGCCGCCAGCGAGGCGCTGATCAAGCAGGACGTCGAAGCGGCCAATCACGCCATCACCTTTGACCGCGAAGTCGACCAAAAGGAACGTGACATCGAGTCCCTCTGCCTCAAGCTCCTGCTGCAGCAACAGCCCGTTGCGAAGGACTTGCGGCTGATCTCCGCCGCACTGAAGATGATTACGGATATGGAGCGCATTGGCGACCAGGCTTCGGACATCTCCGGCATCGTGATCTACCTCGCCGGAAAGCCGTACATCAAGTCGCTGGAGCACCTGCCGCAGATGGCGGAAGCCTCCATTCGGATGGTCTCCGGCAGCATCGACGCGTTCATCAACAAGGATCTTGCGCTCGCGCGTGAGATCATCGACATGGACGACGTCATCGACGACCTGTTTGACACGATCAAAGGCGAACTGATCGACCTGATCGCCCGCAATCCCGAAAACGGCGAGCAGGCAATCGACCTGCTGATGATTGCGAAATACTTTGAACGCATTGGCGACCACGCGCAGAACATAGCGGAATGGGCCGAATTCTCGATTACCGGCGTGCACAAAGGAGCCGAGCTATAACGCGTTTCTCGCCGACAGGAGACTGAAATATGATTTACTACATTGAAGACGATGCGAATATTCGCGAGCTGGTTGTGTACACGCTCAACCAAACGGGGCTTTCCGCGCGCGGATTCTCCGACTCCGCTGCATTTTTCGCCGCCATGCAGGAGGAAAAGCCCTCCCTTGTGCTGCTCGACATCATGCTGCCCGGTGAGGACGGACTAACCATCTTAAAAAAGATTCGCTCCGCCTCCTCTACCGCGTCGCTGCCAGTGATGATGATCACGGCAAAATCCGCCGAGTACGACAAGGTCACCGGGCTAGACCTCGGCGCGGACGACTACATCGCAAAGCCCTTTGGCATGGCGGAGCTGGTTGCGCGGGTCAAGGCGCTGCTTCGGCGCAGCGGCATGAAGACCGGCTCCGACCGGCTGGTCTGCGGGGAGCTGACCGTTGACGTCGCCAAGCACACCGTTACGGTTGGAACCGCCAATGTTCAGTTGACGTACAAGGAGTTTTCGTTGCTCGTTCGGCTCATGGAGAGCGCAGGGCGCGCGTTTACGCGCGAGCAGCTGCTCGAAACCGTTTGGGGCTATGATTACGAGGGCGGAACGCGCACCGTGGATGTGCATGTGCAAACGCTGCGCACGAAGCTCGGCGAGAGCGGAAAATACATTGAGACCGTCCGTGGAGTGGGCTACCGGTTTGGAGAGTAACTCTATACGGTTGAACCGAAACGGCCGGATTGTTTGGGAGCGTGATCTATGAGACAGCGAATCTTCTGGAATATTTTTCTTTCCTCGCTCATTGCGGCTCTGCTGCTTGGCGGGGTAATTCTCTTTGCGCAGTACCGCGCGTTTGAAAAGCTCGTGTTCGACGAGCTTGCGGTCGAGTGCGAGTATGTTGAGACCGGGCTTCTTTCGGCATCGGACGAACAGACGTACTTAAAGAACCTCAATTCGAGCAATCGTGTAACGCTGATCAGTTCGGACGGAACGGTTCTATTCGACTCCAAAGCCGATGCAACCAAACTGGCGAGCCATGCCGACCGGCCGGAGGTCGTCGCCGCGCAGCAGGAGGGCACCGGAACCAGCTCCCGCTTTTCGGAAACGCAGCTGATTCGAAACTTCTATTATGCAAAGCAGCTGCCGGACGGGCGCATTCTGCGCGTTTCGGACACGCAGCAGAGCGTCATCGGCCTGCTGAACGCCATGCTGCCGACCATGCTGCTCGTGCTGTTTACCATTACGCTGATTTCGCTCTTCTTCTCGCGCTATGCCGCAAAGACCATCGTTCAGCCGATCAACGCGCTGGACATGAGCAATCCGCTCGGCAACGTGACGTACGACGAGCTAGCCCCGCTGCTCACCAGCATGGAACGCCAGCGCCGCGAGATCGTCAGCCGCATGAGCGCGCTCTCCGAAAAGCAGCGCGAGTTTACCGCGGTTGCCGAAAACATGCGCGAAGGTTTGATCCTGTTGGACACGAACGACCGAATGATCGCCATCAACGGCAGCGCCGCGCGCACCTTTGGTACGGACGTGGAGCACGTGCTCGGCGCGCATGTGCTCATGCTCAACCGCAGCGTTGCGCTGCAGCAGGCGCTGGAACAGGCAAAGAAGGAAGGTTCCGGCTCCGCCACGCTGAACAAGGGCGCCAACACCTATCAGATTCTCGCAAACACCGTGCTGGACAACGATCAGCCCGCGGGCACCGTGCTGCTCGTGCTGGACGTTTCCGACCGCGCCGCAGCGGAACAGATGCGCAAGGAGTTCTCGGCGAACGTTTCCCACGAGCTGAAAACACCGCTCACCTCGATTTTGGGGTATGCGGAGATCATGCGCGACGGCGTCGCCAAGCCGGAGGACACCAAGCGCTTTGCCGCGAAGATTCACGACGAGGCGGAGTCGCTCATGTCCCTGATTGACGACATCATTCGGCTTTCACAGCTCGACGAAAAGACATCCCTGCCCGAACTGATGGCGGTCGACCTCAAACCGATCTGCGAGGACATCTGCCGTCGTCTTGAGCCTCTCGCGCAGAAGGCGGGCGTTTCACTCGTGGCCAATCTGGAGTCGGCACGCGTGCGCGGGATTCCGAAGATGCTGGAGGAGATCGTTCAAAACCTCGTGGACAACGCGATCAAATACAACACGACCAACGGCAGCGTCGGCGTATCTCTCCACGCAAGCGGCCATATGGTTACGCTGAGCGTCTCCGACACCGGAATCGGCATTCCCGAAGAGCACCTTTCTCGCGTATTTGAGCGGTTCTACCGCGTAGACCGCAGCCGCAACAAGCAGATTGGCGGCACGGGACTCGGGCTTTCCATCGTCAAGCACGCCGCGGAAACCCTCGGCGCGACCGTTCAGCTTGAGAGCAAGCTCGGCATCGGAACCACCGTAACCATCACCTTCCCCGCCGCTTCCGACCCAGTATAAAATAGCAATTACACCAGACAAAAAGCACTCGTTTGAACGGGTGCTTTTTTCTAATGAAGCGACAATTCAGATACCAAAAAACTAATCATTTTCAGCGTGTTTTCGCGTAAAAAAACACACTCGATTTTTACCCTTAAAACGTCACAATTACGCTGTTGACAAACGATTTCAGAAGAGTTAAAACAGCCGTGAAGCATTCTATATGCGGTATTTTTTTGCGGAAAGAGAAGTGATCACAGGTGGAAAATCAATCCGAAGAGGTGCCCCTTGGGCCAATACAGGTCGGCGTCGTTTATAATCTAAAACACGCCGAAAGAAGCCGCTCCGCCGCGCCGGACGACCAGGCGGAATACGACAGCATGGACACCGTTCTCGCCATCGAACAGGCGCTGCAACGTCATGGCTGCCGCACAATTTTACTGGAAGCGGACGAGGAGCTGCCGGAGAAACTCCGCAGGCATCGTCCCGATTTTGTATTTAACATTGCCGAGGGGCACGGCGGGCGCGCGCGGGAAGCGCAGGTACCCGCCCTGCTGTCCCTTTTCGATATTCCCTATACCGGTTCGGACGAAACGACGCTCTGCATCGCGCTCGACAAGGCGCTGACAAAGCGCCTGCTCGCGACCTACCGGATTCCCACCCCGCGCTACCGCGTGTATGAGCCGGGCGAGCGGATTCGCACCACCGGGCTGCGGTTTCCCGTCATCGTCAAGCCAAACGCGGAAGGCTCCAGCAAGGGCATTGCGGACGTCTGCATTGCCGAACAGGCCGGAGAGCTGAAATCCCTCGTCGAACGGCAGATCGCGCTCTACGGCGGCTCTGTGCTCGTCGAGGAGTATATCCACGGGCGCGAGTTCACCGTCGGACTGCTGGGCAATGGCGAGCGTGTTTCCGTGTTTCCGCCAATGGAGATTCTCTACCACGACTCCCCCATTCCCGGGTATCACGTATACAACTACACCGTCAAGCAGGAGTACACGAAATACGTTTCCTACCGCTGTCCCGCGGAGCTTTCGCCCAAGCTGGAACGCGAGATCACCGAGCTATCGAAAAAGATCTTTCTGGCACTCGGCTGCCGTGACTTTGCGCGCGTCGACTTCCGGCTGGACGAATCGGGCAAGCTGTATTTTATCGAGATCAATCCCCTGCCCGGCCTCGCGCCGCACTACAGCGACTATCCCATGCTTGCGGAGTTCTGCGGCATGGAATATGACGATCTTGTCGGCAGTGTTCTTCGTGCCGGCGCCGTGCGCAACGGCGTCTGCCTCTAGCCGGGCGGTGATGCAGCATGGAAGAACGCTGGAACGACTGGAAATGGCAGTTTGCCAACCGCATCACGACCGCGGAGCAGCTCAGCCGCACGCTGCCGCTCACAATGCAGGAGCAGGCGGACATTCAAACCTGCCTTGGCGCGTTTCGAATGGCAATTACCCCGTATTATGCTTCTTTGATTGATCCAAACGACCCGAACGACCCCATTCGCAGGCAGGCCGTTCCGTCTATTCTCGAAACGCAGCAGGACGCGAATGATCTGGCCGACCCGCTCGGTGAAATGGCGGACAGTCCCGTCCCGCACGTGGTGCATCGCTATCCGGATCGCGTGCTGCTGCTCGTGACCATGCAGTGCGCCATGTACTGCCGCCACTGTACGCGCCGCCGTGTGGTCGGCGAGGAGGACTGCGCAATTTCCGAACGCGAGCTGCAAAACGCGATTGCCTATATCCGCGCGCATGCGGAAATTCGCGATGTTCTGATCTCCGGCGGCGACCCGCTGACGATGGGCACCGCAAAACTCGAGCGCATCCTCTCCGCGCTGCGCGCCATCGATCACGTGGAGATCATTCGAATCGGCACACGCGTTCCCGTCGTGCTGCCCATGCGGATCACGAGCGAGCTGACGGATGTGCTCAAAAAGTATCACCCGATCTGGATCAACACGCACTTTAACCACCCACGGGAACTCACGCCGGAAGCGGCGCGCGCCTGCGCAGCGATTGTAGACGCAGGGATTCCGTTGGGGAACCAGACGGTGCTGCTCAAAGGCATCAACGACAACGCGGAGACGATGAAACGGTTGCTGCTGGGGCTCGTGAAGATGCGCGTTCGTCCGTATTATCTCTACCAGTGCGATTTGAGCTGCGGAATCGGCCATTTTCGAACGCGCGTGGAAACGGGCATCGAGATCATGCACCAGCTCACGGGCAACATCTCCGGCTACGCGCTGCCGAAATACGTCATCGACGCGCCGGGCGGCGGCGGGAAAATCCCAGTTGGATACGAGTATGTGCTCAAAAAGGACGACCGTGAGGTAGTGTTGGAGAACTACAAGGGGCTTACCTACCGGTACCCACAGCCCGAAGCCTGACTGCGCCACGCAGCATGCAACAACGGCGGCCGATTTGGCCGCCGTTGTTTTGTGTTTCTTATTTGGATTTTTGTTTGGAATCGTCGAGCTTTTTCGGCTCGTTGACGCGCTTTCGCGTCGCGCGATCCTTGGAATCCATCATGGCGCCGAGCGCAACACCCGTAGCCATGCCAATCGTCATGCCCACCGCCTGACTGCTAAAGAAGCTGGAGCCCAGCGCAAGTCCAATGGCGAGGCCAAAACAGAGATACACCGCGATCCACGCGCTCGCCGGACGTTCCAGTTCCCAATAGGCGTGTCCCTCAATCGGGCACTCGATGGGATAGAACTTCAAGTCCTTCAGGTACTGCTCGGAAGCCGTGTTCCCGCTTGCCGTCATCACGCGAACAAAATACACGCCCTCCGTTAAAAACGCCCAGTCGCAGAGTGCCTTTGTCGCCTCGGAGGCGTACCCTTCGCCCCGAAATTCCTCCGGCAGGTCGAACCCCATCTCCACCGTTTGATCCTTTGGCTCACCGTGGAAGCCCAGGTATCCGACCGTCTGCTTGGTTTCGCGCAGCGTGATCCGCCAGTAGGTATGCCAGAGCGCCTGATCATAATAGGACTGAACGCAGCGCCGCATTTCGATATACGCGCTTCGAACCAAATCGTCCGTTTCCTCCGAAATTCGCTGCGTAAGTTCCTTTTCGTTCATCGGCGTCAGCAACAGGCGCTTTGTTTTCACAGGCGACTGGTCGATTACTCGGTAATGTCTCATAAATACCCTTTTTCGTGTTCTTATTCGAGGAAGTCCTTGAGCCGTTTGCTGCGGCTCGGGTGGCGGAGTTTGCGTAGTGCCTTGGCCTCAATCTGGCGGATGCGCTCGCGCGTGACGTTAAACTCCTTGCCGACCTCTTCGAGTGTGCGCGCCTTGCCGTCGTCCAGACCGTAGCGCAAGCGAAGCACCTTTGCTTCGCGCGGGGTCAAGGAGTTGAGCACGTCCATGAGCTGCTCCTTGAGCAGTGTGACGGCAACCGCTTCGGCGGGCGCGGGCGCGTCGTCGTCCGGAATGAAGTCGCCAAGGTGCGAATCGTCCTCCTCGCCAATCGGCGTTTCGAGCGAAACCGGCTCCTGCGCAATCTTGATGATCTCGCGCACCTTTTCCTCCGAAATGCCCATTTCCTTGGCAATCTCGTCCGGTCGCGGGTCGCGTCCATACTCCTGCACGAGCTGGCGGTTGACGCGGATGAGCTTGTTGATCGTCTCGACCATGTGCACCGGAATGCGGATGGTGCGCGCCTGATCGGCAATGGCGCGGGTAATCGCCTGGCGAATCCACCAGGTTGCATACGTCGAAAACTTATAGCCCTTGCGGTAGTCGAACTTCTCGACCGCCTTGATCAGGCCCAGATTGCCTTCCTGAATCAGATCCAGAAACAGCATGCCGCGCCCGACGTAGCGCTTGGCAATGGACACCACAAGGCGCAGGTTCGCCTCCGCGAGCTGGTGCTTCGCGTCCGGATCGCCGTCCGCCATGCGCTGGGCAATCTCCACTTCCTGATTCGCGGTCAGCAGCGGCACCTTGCCGATCTCCTTGAGGTACATGCGCACGGGGTCGTCGATGTTGATGCCTTCGACAGCGGCAAGCGTGGACTCAATCTCGGCAATCTCCTGATTGATGTCCTCCGGCATTTCAACGTCTTCCACGACGTCGATGTTCAGCTCCTCCAGATGATCATAAACCTTCTCGATCTGTTCCTGATCCAGATCGAGCTCTTCCAGCGCGTCCATGATTTCCTTGTAGGAGAGCATGCCTTTCTGTTTGCCCACCTCGAAAAGCTCATTGAGCTTTTGCATGCGTGCTTCTTTACTAACTTCCAAAGTGTTTGCTCCTTTCATCTCAACCCCCGCATCTGCAGATTCAGCATCTGCATCTCTCTTAAGTATTCCGCCCGCTGCGCCGGCTGTATCGCCGGTTCGCCGAGCTTGCGTTTGATTTCTTCTATTCTTTGTGCTAGGTCGTATTGTTCGATTCGGCAGAGGCAGTCCTTCGCCGCCTTGGTCGGGTCCTCGCAGGCGGCTTCCTCACGAAGCGCGGCGCTGACGCGCTCCGCACTCGCTTTGTCCATCCCCGCGATCAACAGCGGTACATTCGGCGTTTCCTGCCGTTCGTATGCTTGCAGCAGTCCCAGCGCAAACGTTCGAAATCCCTCGTCCGAAAAGCGGCTCTCCAGACTTTCCTTCAAAACCAACGTCGCCGCCTCGTGCGATTGCAGCATGTGAAACAGCAGCGCGCCCTCTGCGCGTGAGCGCTCGTCCTCGCGCGGCGCCGCGCGGGTCTGCGTCTTTCGCGGCGGATCGTGCCTCGGTTCCATGTTAGAAAACGGCTCCGGCGGGCGCGTCGTCGCCCCTTGCGCCTTGAGCGTTTCGAGCGAATATCCCGTTTTAAACGAGAGCTGCTGATAGTATCGATCCCGTTCCACCGGGGAAAGCGTCGCGATAAACCGGCAGGCTTCCGTTGCGTAGCGCTCCCGCTCGTCCTCGCGATCGAGCGAGTAGGAACGCGCCATAGCCTCCAGCTTAAAGGCGTTGAGCGAAAGTGCGTTCTCCTTGAGCCGGTCGAAAGCTTCCTTGCCGTTCTGGCGGACGAACTCGTCCGGGTCCTGCTCGTTTGGAAACACGATCACGCGGACGCTCAATCCCTCCGCCGTGAGAATGTCCAACCCGCGGATGGTCGCGTTCTGTCCCGCCGCGTCGCCGTCGTAGGCGATGTACACGGTGCTGACGTAGCGTTTGAGCAATCTGGCCTGCTGCTGCGTTAACGCCGTTCCCAGGCTCGCTACGGCGTTTGTGACGCCCGCCTCGTAGAGGCCGATCACATCCGTATAGCCTTCTACCATCACGAGATCGGCCAGCTTTCCGCTCTTTTGCTGATTCAGGCCGTAGAGATTATTTCGTTTGTTATACAACAGCGTGTCGCCGGTGTTGATGTACTTCGGTTTCTCCTCGTTGTTCAGCACGCGGGCGCCAAAGCCGACCACCCTGCCGCTGGCGTTGATGATTGGAAAGATCACCCGGCCTCGATACGCGTCGTAGGTGCGCCCGCTTTGCTCGTTTTTCACGAGCAGCCCCGCTTCCACGAGTTCCTCCGGCGAAAATCCCTTCTCGCCAAGGTAGTTCTTGAGCGCTTCCCATTCGCTCGGCGCGTAGCCGATGCCAAAGCGCTTGACCGACTCGCTCGTGATGCCGCGCTTCTTCAAGTACGCGCGTCCGGCGGCACCCTGCTCGCCCAGCAACGTTTCCATGTAGAACCGTGCGGCAATCTTGCAGGCCTCGCTCAGCCGCTCGCGTTTTGCGCGCTCGCGCTGCATGGCCGCGTCGTTGACCTCTTCCGGCATTGCCATGCCGGAGCGGTTCGCTAAAAACTCCACCGCCTCCGGAAATGTCATGTGCTCGACATCCATAATAAACTGGATCACCGAGCCGCCGATGTGGCAGCCAAAGCAATAATAGAGCTGTCGTTCCGGCGAAACGGAGAACGAAGCGGTCTTTTCTCCGTGCACGGGGCACAAGCCCCAGAGCCGCCTGCCCTTCGGTTTTAGTTCCACGTAGGAAGAGACGACGGCAACAATATCGTTTTTGCTCAGCAGTTCGTTCAGCCAGCTTTCCGGAAATGCCATTCCATCGTCCTTTCCACTCGTATTCGCTCGGCACCCTTCAATCAGGCCTATATAGGATTCGACCCGTTTGCGCCGTTTCCTGCCTGCTAATTGCTCGAATAAAAGATTTTACGTTTTCAGATCGACCCAGGCCTTTGGCACGAAGATGCGAATATACTCCGAAACCGCGTAGTTGTCCGTCATTCCCGCAATGTAGTCCGCAACCGCGCGCTCCTTGCCGTCCTCTTCCAGATACTTCGCATATTCGCCCGTGAGTAGCTCGATGTGCTCGAGATAGTACGAAAAGAGTTCGCGGATCATCCGTTTTGCCTTTTCTTCTTCGCTCTTGGCAATCGGGTTTCGATAGACGCGCTCAAACATGAATTCGCGGAGCGCGTCAAACTGCGCATAGACCTCCTCGCTCATGCGCACAACCGGTTTGCCGAAGCTCTGCTCCACCACGTCGAGAATCATCGTATTGATGCGCTTGCCGTGCAGATTGCCGAGTACCCGGACGCACTCCTGCGGCAGGTCGCTTTCCTGAAGCACGCCCGCGCGCATGGCGTCGTCAATGTCGTGGTTGATGTAGGCGATTCGATCCGCCAGCGAAACGACGGAGCCTTCCAGCGTGGCGGGCGTTCCATTCTTTTTATGATGGAGAATACCATCCCGTACTTCGAAGGTCAGGTTGAGGCCCGCGCCGTCGTTTTCCAGTTTTTCTACGACGCGCAGACTCTGCACGTTGTGCTCAAATCCGCCGGGAAGCAGCTCGTCAAGCACGTCCTCGCCGGAGTGCCCAAACGGCGTGTGCCCCAGATCGTGCCCCAGCGCGATTGCCTCCGTCAGGTCTTCGTTGAGCCGCAGCGCGCGGGAGATCGTCCGCGCAATCTGGCTGACCTCCAGCGTATGCGTCAGCCGCGTGCGGTAGTGGTCGCCCTGCGGGGAGAGGAACACCTGCGTTTT
>DAIRTE010000091.1:0-11805 GCA_036804025.1 Clostridia bacterium
TGTTTGTCATGCTGGTTTTTTAATCCTTTGTTTGGAGTTCGACGGTAACTGCGAATTTTGGTCGACGGATTTACTTCGATAGGACATTTCCTGAACCATGAGAGTGGGGGTGGTAATAAAGTAGGTGCGCTTCGGCGCGCGGGGTTGAAAGGACATAAACAAATTATGTTGGAAACGTTACTGGAAACGTTACCAGAAATTACGTGATTATTATAACCAACCGTTTTTGACTTGTCAATGCGGGAACAATTGAAAATCCGGTTTGAAACCCACCTGTATATACTATAGGTAGTGGATTGACCCGAATTGTGGAAAATATATTATTTTTTACGCCTGAATCAGACCGTTTTACCGGAAAACAAGACGAAAAACGAGCGCAACGGCGGAAAGTTTGCCGAAATTTCACGCTGACGCACATGGATTCCTGATATAATGAGTCGAATTTTACAATTGTATCTACGAGTTATTTGAGATCGACCAGATCGAGTGCTTTTGAAAATATGGAAACGACAGAGTGAGATACAAGAAGAGGTAGCATGAAGAGTAACGACGCAAAACCAGAAACGATAAACCCGGAAACGGTGGATAAAATAGCAACAGACAATAGCTTTAAATCCATTTTATATCGGTTGGTCTGCGGCGTTGTGATGGGCGTCGGCGGCGTGCTGCCGGGGGTTTCCGGCGGAATTCTTGCGATCAGCCTTGGAATTTACGAAAAGGCAATGTCGGCAATCGGCAACTTTCTAAAGAACGCAAAAGCGAATTTTCGCTATCTGTTTCCGCTGGCCATCGGCGTTGGAGTCGGCATTTTATTAACCAGCAACGTGCTGACCATGGTGATCGATCGCTACGAAGTGCAACTGCTCTCGCTGTTTACGGGACTTGTGCTCGGCAGTCTGCCGGAGCTACTCGCGGAGGTTAGGCAAAGCACCTCAAAGATTCGCTGGAAGCACGTACTGGCCGCGGTGTTGGGGCTCGGATTTGTGCTGCTGTTCGCGCTTGGCGAGTCGAGCGTTGCAACCAACAACGAAACCGCGGTGCTGACGATTCCCGGCGCGCTGATCTCCGGCGCGGTGCTCTCTGTTGGAACGGTGATTCCGGGCATCAGCTCCTCGTTCATTCTGGTTTATCTCGGCCTGTATCCGGCGGTCATCTCGGCGATTGCCAGCGTAATGGACTTTAGCTCACTCGCGAGCGGCGGCATACCGGCGGTGCTGGCAAAGCTCTCCGGAACGTTCCTGCCGCTTCTGGTGATGACGGCGATGTTTGCGCTCGTTTCGCTGGGGATCATCAAAATTGTGAATCGAATGCTCAAGCGACACCACGCGATGTCCTATGCCGCGGTGATCGGCTTTGTTGTCGGTTCCGTCGCGCTGGTGCTGCCCGGCCTTCTGCCCAAGCTCACGTGGGCGTGCCCGATTTACTTCGCTGCCGGTCTTGCGCTGACCTTGCTGGAACGTTACTTCAAACAGAGAATGCAGCGGCAAAACGCGACTGGCGAGGCGCAAACGGCGCTGGCGGAACCCAGGCAGCCGTAACGTCGAATCCGCGAAGAAACGGGGAGTACCCGCGGTTTGACAAGTCTTGCGCGCGCATGCTACAATCGATCCGGCGGTTGTGTCGAGCAGAAATCTGGTTTTGACATTCGCCGAAAAAACGAAATGCGGATGCGCATACAAAGAGGAATTGCAGGGTGTCCAGATTTTCTCCCAAACGGTTTAAGGGCTCACTGATTTTATTATGCAAACTGGCGATCACGGCGGCAACCGCCGGCGCCTTTTTGTATTTGGTACTGAATTATTACCCGGAGACGGATTTCTGGTTCAAAGGATTCGTCGTCTTCGTCTTTCTGTATCTCGTGGTGTTTCTGGCGTTCGCTTCGACGTATCGCTGCTTCAACATTGGAACCATGCGCTACCGGGAGATGACGTTTACCTATATTCTCTCGACGTTTCTTTCCAACTTTATCTTCTATTTCATTCTTTCGTTGACGGCAAAGCAACTGCTGCCGGTGTCGCCGCTTGCGATGATGACGCTGGTGCAATGGGGCATGGGGCTGATTCTGTACTTTGGCGCGGATCGGCTGTATTACCTGCTGTATCCGGCGCGAAAGTCCGTTGTCATTTGCTCGAAGGATCGACACGAGGTTGGCACGTTTCGCAAGATTGGCTCCATGAAGGAGCGGCACGAGATCTGCGCGCTGATTTCGGAGTCCGAGGATGTGGATTTGATCAAGGCACGCATCGATCCATATACCACCGTGTTTATGGGCGACATTTCGCGCGACCTTCGGCTGGAACTCACGGAGTATTGTTTCGAGCACAACAAGCGTCTCTTCGTGCTGCCGACGGTGGAGGACATCATCTTTCACAACGCGCATGAAAACATCATCGGCGATTCTCTGGTGTACCAATGCCGCAACCACACGTTCTCGGTGGAGCAGCTGGTGGTCAAGCGCATCATGGACATCGTGCTCTCGCTGATTGGCATCATCCTCACAAGTCCGATCATGCTGCTGGCCGCCCTGATCATTAAGCTGCAGGACGGCGGGCCGGTGTTCTTTACGCAGGAGCGTTACACGAGAAATTATGAGCGTTTCATTCTGTATAAATTCCGCAGCATGATCGTGGACGCCGAAAAGAACGGCGCGCAGTTTACAACGGCAAACGACGACCGCATTACGCCGTTTGGCAAGTTCATCCGCGCGACGCGCATCGACGAGCTACCGCAGTTCTTCAACATTCTGCATGGGGAAATGTCGCTGGTCGGCCCGCGCGCGGAGCGGATTGAAAACGTCGACTTCTATTGCGAGCGCATGCCGGAATTCCGCTATCGAATGAAGGTCAAGGCGGGTCTGACGGGCTATGCTCAGATCTACGGAAAATACAACACGAATTTTGAGGACAAGCTCAAGCTGGACATGCTCTATATTGAGAATTGTTCGCTCATTCACGATTTGCAGCTGATGTTCATGACGATTAAGGTCGTGTTCATGCCGGAGAGCACGGAAGGATTCGATATTTCGAGCCTGACGGACCTGAACACGGCGGACGACGGCTGCGTGCCCTGCGCGGATCCCTTTGCCGTTGCAAAGAACGAGCAGCCGCAACCCGTCAGCGAAACCGTACGCATTCCCAGTGAACCTGCGATGCAGGAAGAACAAAGAGGAGCGCATATGAAAGGCATTATTCTCGCGGGTGGAAAAGGGACGCGCCTGTACCCGAGTACAAAGGCCGTCAGCAAGCAGCTCTTACCGGTCTATGATAAGCCGCTGATCTACTATCCGCTTTCCGTGCTCATGCTCGCTTCGATTACGGAGGTGCTCATCATCTCCACGCCGGAGGACACTCCCGTGTACGAGCGCCTGCTTGGCACCGGCGAACGGCTGGGCATGCGCTTTACCTACAAGGTGCAGGAAACGCCACGTGGATTGGCGGATGCGTTTATCCTCGGCGAGGAGTTTATTGGCGACGACGCGGTTTGCCTGATTCTTGGCGACAACGTGTTCTACGGGCAGGATCTGACCGCAACGCTCAAGGAAGTGATGAAGCGCGAGCGCGGCGCAACAATCTTTGGCTATCCGGTCAAGGATGCGCGTTCGTTTGGCGTGGTCGAATTCGACAAGGATCAGCGCGTGCTCTCCATTGAGGAGAAGCCGGAGCATCCGAAATCGAACTACGCGGTGCCGGGACTCTACTTCTACGACAACCGCGTGGTGCAGATTGCCAAGCATGTGCGTCCGTCTGCGCGCGGTGAGATCGAGATTACCGCGGTCAACAACGCGTATCTGACGTTGGGCGAACTGCACGTTGAACTGCTTGGCCGCGGCATGGCCTGGCTCGACACCGGTTCGCCGGAAGGCATGCTCAAGGCGGCGGAATACGTGGAAGCCGTTCAGTCGCGGCAGGGATTTTACATCTCCTGCATCGAGGAGATTGCCTGGCGGCGCGGGTTCATCTCGACCGAACAGCTCAAGACGCTCGGCGAAGAACTGCATATGACGGACTACGGCCAGTATCTGATCGCGCTCGCGCAGGAGGGCTGAAGATGAATCTACTCGTCACCGGCGGCGCCGGTTTTATCGGCGGCAACTTCATTCGATGGATGCGCAATCACGCGCCGGAGCACCATTTGATCAACGTAGACGCGCTGACCTACGCGGGCAACCTCGAAAGCCTGAGCGACATTTCCGAAGACGAGCACTACCATTTCATCCGCGCGGATATTCGCGACCGCGCCAAGATGGGTAAAATCTTTCGCGATTATGCGATTACGCACGTGGTCAATTTTGCCGCGGAGTCGCACGTGGATCGCAGCATTGTCGACCCGGAAGTGTTTTTAACGACGAACATCATTGGCACGCAGGCGCTGCTCGATGCCGCGAAACAGAGCTGGAAGCTCGATCCTGCGGATAAGTACAGCCGCGCGTTTCAGCCTGATGTCAAGTTTTTGCAGGTCTCTACGGACGAAGTCTACGGCGCGTTGGGCAAAGAGGGGATGTTTACGGAAACGACCCCGCTCTCGCCGAACAGCCCATATTCCGCGGCAAAGGCCAGCGCGGACCTCGTTTGCCGCGCATACTTCGAAACCTTCGGCCTGCCGCTGAACATCACCAGATGTTCCAACAACTACGGCCCCTATCAATTCCCGGAAAAGCTGATTCCGCTCATGATTCACAACTGCATGGAGGGAAAACCCCTGCCGGTGTATGGCGACGGCATGCAGATTCGCGACTGGCTGCACGTTTCCGACCATTGCAGCGCGATTTATACCGTGCTGACCAAGGGCGAAGTGGGCGAGGTCTACAACATTGGCGGCAACAACGAGCGCGCGAACATTGAGATTGTGCGGCAGATCATTCGGGCAATGGGCGCGAGCGAGGATTTGATTACCTATGTGAAGGACCGCCCGGGGCACGACCGGCGTTATGCGATTGACAATACGAAGATCACGAGCCGCCTTGGCTGGCAACCCGCGTATACCTTTGAGCGGGGGATTGAGGAGACCATAAGCTGGTATTGCGGTCACACGGACTGGATGAATCGCGTGCTCTCCGGCGAGTATACAGCCTACTATGAGGACATGTATCGGCCTTCTTTCGGCTGAACTGCATAAAAATTCCGAATCAGAACCATCCAATTCGTTACATTGTATTAAACCGCGTGCCGAGAATAGAACGGCACGCGTTCATTATGTCACAAGCAAACACGTTATACTTCCGTTAAAAGGCGATTCTCGTCTGAAGAATGATCGAAATCCGTTAAAATTCAACAAGAAACTTGTTACATATAAAACAAGAGTTGTAATTGTCTAACCAATGATGTAGAATGTATAGAACCATGAATCGTTCGACGGAGACGAAGGGGCTATGACTTTCAACCTGGTACCGGAGTATATTTCGTGCGTGATGCTGTTTTTAATCGGCGTCTATTCCATGCTGAACAAAAACCGCCGTTCGCCGAAGGAAACGGCATTTCAGGTGAGCCTCATCATTGCCTTGGTTGCGATCTTCAACAACATTCTCTCCATCTATGCGATTCAGGATACCACGCTTGCTTCCATTCAAATGAATTACTACTTCAATACGTTTTACTATGCTTCCGTCGCGATTCTCGCCGCGCTTATTTCTCTGACGACCTATATGACCTTGCTGGACGTGCGGTATCATCACGGTAGACTGCGCATTGCGTTTAGTGTTACATCGTTTTTTTTGACGTTGGAATTGGCTCTGGTACTGATCAACTTTAAAACGGGATGGCTGTTCTCTTTTAATGAACAGAATGTCTATCATCGCGGGCCGCTCAACAACATTGGCGTTGCGTTTCTTGCCATCGCGATTGCAAGCGTAATTTTCTTTGCCCTGCTCTGGCATAAGCATGTACGCAAATCGATGCGGATGATCGTCTATACGCTGCCGAGCATCGCAGCCATCCTTGGTTTTACACAATACATGTTTCCGCATACGATTCTCACCGGAACGATCATTGGCTTCTCGCTGCTGACGTTGTTTATTACGGGACAGCAGCAGCGCGCGCGGATTGACGCGCTGACCGAGATCTCGACGCGGGAGGCGTTCTTTACCGAGCTGACGCGGCTGACCGCGCGAACGCAGCCATTTCATGTTATTTTACTTCGACTGAAAAACTTCAAGAGCATCAACGTTCAGCATGGGCAGCGCGCGGGGGATCGCGTGCTGAGCATGGTTGCGCAGTTTCTCTCACAGGCGGATCTGCGCGTGCTGACCTATCGCGTGCAGGGCGCAGAATTTGCGCTGATTGTAACGAAAACAAACGACGAGGACTACGAAGCGTTTTTTGCCAATCTGGCGAATCGTTTCTCCGAAACGTGGCAGGTGGAAGGCAACGAGGTCATTCTACAGGCGCTTCTGACGGATATTTTATGTCCCGCTTATGCGTCCAGCGTGGACGAGCTGATTGGTTCGTTGGAATATGCGATGCTCGTGGCAAAGAAGGAACGATCCGGAAAGCCGATTCGATTTGACGAGCGGCTGCAAACGGAGTTCCGCAGGCGAACCTACATTGCCGCGCGGATGGAGAACGCACTGCGCGATGACAGCTTCTTCTTGAATTTTCAGCCGGTCTATAACACGTTTCGGCAGCAATTCTCCGGCGGCGAGGTGTTACTTCGCTTGAACGAGGAAAACGGAAGACCGATTTCGCCGAGCGAGTTTATCCCCATCGCGATTGAGAGCGGAATCGCAACCCAGCTTGGCAAGATGGTCATGGAAAAGACCTGCCGGTTTTTGCAGGCAAATGCGCATGTAAACGTCGGCTGGCTTTCGATTAACATTTCGGCGCAGCAGGACGAGTTTGACGACACGGTGCGGCACCTGGAAATGTTGCTGGAAAAGTATCAGGTCGACCCCTGCCGCATCAAGCTGGAGATTACGGAGCTCGTGCTGCTGGACGATCTGGAACGCGCGCGCAACACCATGGACGAACTCAACAAACGCGGAATCGGCGTCTATCTCGACGATTTCGGCACGGGATATTCCAATCTGGTCAACGTCATGACCCTGCCGTTTCAATGCGTAAAAATCGACAAGGGGTTCATTCGCGATCTCACGGATGGCTCAAAGGGCTATACACTGCTTCGAACGGTGGTCAGCGGATTGCAGTCCATGCAGGTCAGCGTATTGGCCGAGGGCGTAGAGACAAACGAGCAGGATCAGATCATTCGAAAGCTGGGAATTGAGCAGATTCAGGGGTACTTCTACGCGCGTCCCATGCTGGAGGAGGAGTTTCTCTGGCTGCTAGGTCAGCATCAGCCGGTCAGCGCGGCGGAGAGCTGCACCTGTCAGTGCTCTGAATAACGTGAACGAACGCAACAACAAACGCCCGGCTGAGCCGGGCGTTTGTTTGCTTAATTGCTATATGAGAATTCGCGAAGACTTATTGCCCGGAAACCGTGGACAGCGGAAGGGTGTAGGTTTCGATTGACTCGTCCGAAAAATAGTTGTAGTCGCCCAACACGGGCGAGTACGACGTGATCTTGAACTCCCGCGTAACGGGATCGATCGTGATGATCATCAAGTACCCGCTTCCGCCGTCCGGCAGCGTCTGATAGTCCACCATGATGGCCTGCACGGTTCGGTCGTTCGTTCCGTCGTTGTTGTCGTCGTATAGTTCGGCGACGTGCTTCATTCCGTGGCGATGGCCGCAGAGCACATAGCGCACGTTTGGATTTGCCGCAACAATGTCGTGCAACACGGCCGAGTCGGCGGAAAACGCCTGATTGTCCAGCTCCAGATACCAGTGCGCAAGCAGAATCGCCGTTCGATCCGGGTATTGCTTGAGTATGCTGTCGAGCCAGGCCGCGTCGGTTCTCTGCACGGAGTAGCCAACCCCAACCAGCAGATAATCTTCATGCCCGATCGTAACGAGGTCGTAGCGCCCGCGTCCGAGCGGCTGCTCGCCGCCAAACGTCGGGTAGGACTCGTAGTTCTGGCGCAGCATCATTTCGTGAAATGCTTTGTAGTTGTGCACGACGCCGCCGATGTCGTGATTCCCCGCGATGGCAATCAGCGGAACCTGACCAATGAGCGTATCAAACGCGGCGGTTGCGTTCTGCCATTCCTTTGCACGCGTCGTGTCGTTGACAATGTCGCCCGTTTGCAGAACATACTGTATATTGAGATCGGTTTTGTGGTCGACGATCCACTGCGTCATTGCGGCGAGCGTTTCCGGATAGCTCGAGGAGTACCCCTGCGTATCGCTCATCCAGATCAGCGTGGAGGGGTTCATGGCGGGGTCCGGCGTAGGGGAAGGCGAGGGCGTTGGATCGGGCGTGGAGGTCACCAGCACGACCGCTTCCGGCGTTGGCGTTGCTTCCGGCGTGGGGCTGGGCGCGGGCGAATCGGCCGAGCAGCCCGTCAATAGCAGAAAAAAGGCCGCGCAGGCCAGAAGCATGCGCAGCCGGATGGACATTACGGATTTTCTCGCTTGGGGATGCATGGTCAGTTCCCTTCTATTTCGGCAAAGAGCTGGGCCTTGAGTTCGAGCACGGCGGCGAGCGCTTCCGAAACCGGCACCTGACGCTTGATCCGTTTATCGCGCGTGGAGAGCTCGATCATGCCGTCCGCCAGATTGCGGGGGCTGACGGTGAGCCGGATCGGCGCGCCAATGAGGTCCGCCTCCGAAAAGACGACGCCTGCACTGACCGCGCGGTCGTCAATCACGGTCTCCACGCCCGCTTTGCGCAGGGCTTTGTAGAGCTCTTCGCCAACGCGCTTCGGCTCCTCCTGATCCACGCGGAGCACGCAGATCTGCGCTTCCCACGGGGCGATGGTGATCGGCCAGATGGGGCCGAATTCGTCGTGGCTCTCCTCGCAGACGGAGGCACATAGACGACCGACGCCGATGCCGTAGCAGCCCATGATGGGGTATTGCAGCGCGCCGTTCTCGTCGAGATACTGCATGTTCATGCTCTTGGTGTACTTGTCTCCAAGCTGGAAGATGTTGCCAACCTCAATGCCGTTGCTGATCTTCAGCGTGGGTTTGCCGCAGACGGGGCAGATGCCGCCGGGGATGGCGCGGGCAACGTCCACATACGAAACATTGCCGTAGTCGCGCTCCAGATTGAAGCCGGTGTAGTGGTGATCCGCCTTGTTCGCGCCGCAGACCAGCGCGCCAATGCCTTCCAGCGAGCGGTCAAACAGCACGGTGATCTTCTTGGTGTCCAGCCCCATGGGGCCGATGAACCCGGCAACGATGCCGCTCTCCGGCGTGATGACCGCGGGATGGATCTCCGCGCCGACGGTGTTGCGTAGCTTGGTTTCGTGGACATCCAGATCGCCGCGTACAAACGCGACGACGTAGCTGTCGTCCGCATTGCGCTGATAGACAACGGCCTTGCAGGTTGCGTTGTGCGGCTTTTTCAAAAAGCCCGCGACCTCCTCGATGGTTGCCATCTCCGGCGTGGGAACCAGCGTCAGCGCCTCGGTTGCGCCGAGCGCGGAATTATCCACGACGCTGGCGCAGGCTTCGATGTTTGCCTTAAAATCGCAATTGTCGCAGAGCACGAGCGTATCCTCGCCGATGGCGGTGAGCAGCATGAACTCGTGGGAGATACGCCCGCCCATCATGCCGGAATCGGACAGCACGGCGATGACGTTTTTGCAGCCCGCGCGCTTGAAAATGCGCTCATAGGCCACATAGCAGCGGTCGTAATACGCTTCCAGATCGGCAAGCGAGGTATGGAAGGAATACGCGTCCTTCATCGTAAACTCGCGCACGCGAATCAGACCGCCGCGCGCGCGGGGTTCGTCCCGAAACTTGGTTTGAATCTGATAGATCATGAACGGGTACTTGGCGTAGCTCTTGGCCGCGTCGCGCGCAAGGTGCACCGCCGCTTCCTCATGCGTCATGCCGAGCACCAGATCCGCGCCCATGCGGTCGGTCAGGCGAACAAGCTCCTTGCCGACGCTCGTGAAACGGCCGCTTTCCTTCCAGAGGTCGGCGGGCAGCACGACGGGAAAGAGCACTTCCTGCCCGTCGATGGCGTCCATCTCCTCGCGGATGATGCGTTCAATCTTCTGCGTAATGCGTCGCGCCGGCGGCAGCAGCGTGTAGCTGCCGGTGTTCACCTGCTTGATATAGCCGCCGCGTACCATCAGCGCATGGCTCTCAATCGTGCAATCGGCGGGTTTTTCCTTGTAACGCTCGCCGACGAGTTCGCTCATTCTCATTTCCAGTCACCCCTATTAAATCAATAAACATCTTATTATCGCCCACAAACGCCGATTTGACAAGGGGGCAGTGGGCGAAATCCACCGGACAACTTCTGTGAGAAAATCACAATCGTTCTTGACAATTCCACCCGGTTTCCCATACACTAATAGAAACAAAATTCGATAAAAGCGTCGATCGGAAAAGAGTACGCGCATCCACTGCGTTCCAAGAGAGGGTTGGTCACCGGCTGAAAGCCAACCCGGACAAGTCCGCGCCGAAGTGCCTTCCGAAAGCCGCCGCCGACAAAGCTCATACTTTGGGCAAGTATCGGCGGACGCAGCAGCCGCGTTATGGCTCTTGAGTGGGAGGGAACATCTGTTTTCTCCAAGTAAAGTGGAACCGCGATGCGCATTCGTCTTTATGATGGATGCGCTTTTTGATTGGTTCCGGCGCTTGACGACGACCGGAGACGGGAGAAGGAAAAACGTATGTTTCGGACACTGAAGAGTGATATTCAAGCAGTGCTCATGCGTGACCCCGCCGCAAAATCCGCAGTGGAAGTGCTGCTCTGCTATCCGGGATTTCGTGCGGTAAGGATGCACCGGCGCGCGAACTATTTTTACCGGCACGGTATGCATCTGTTTGCGCGGATGCTCTCCGAATGGTGCCGCTTTACGACGGGGATTGACATTCATCCCGGCGCGACGATCGGGCAGCGACTGTTTATTGACCACGGCGTTGGCGTCGTCATTGGCGAAACGGCGGTGATTGGCGACGACGTGACCATCTATCAAGGCGCTACGCTCGGCGGAACCGGCAAGCACACCGGCAAACGCCACCCGACGGTGGGCGATCACGTGACCATCTCCGCGGGTGCAAAGGTGCTAGGCCCACTCAAGGTGGGCGATCATGCGAAGATTGGCGCGGGCGCGGTTGTGCTGCGTGACGTTCCGCCGTTTTCCACGGTGGTTGGCGTGCCGGGGCACGTGGTGCGGCTCTACGGCTGCAAGGTGCCCTGCGATCGCGTTGGCCTATGTGACGACGGAAATTGCACGTGTACCGATTCGGACAAGTGCGTGCGCCGCAGGGAAGGCCTCTCGGGCGAGGAGGGCGTCGATCTCGATCAGGTCGATCTGCCCGATCCGGTGGAACTGCAGCTGCAGCAGATGAAGAAACGGCTGGACACGCTGGAAGCGCAAATGAAACAGAAATAAGCGAAACAACGCCGCAAACCACACGACGGCGAGAGCAAAATGTGGTATAGTGAACCAATACGGAGGAAACACCATGCAGATCTACAATACGATGACGCGCAAGAAGGAAGAACTCGTTCCGCTCGTACCCGGGCAGATCTCCATGTACGCCTGCGGGCCGACGGTCTACAACTACTTCCACATCGGCAACGCGCGCCCGTTTATCGTATTCGACACGATGCGCCGCTACCTGGAATACCGCGGCTTTAAAGTTCGGTTTGTGCAGAACTTTACGGACATTGACGACAAGATGATTCGCCGCGCAAACGAAGAAGGAACCACGGTCAAGGAGCTTGGCGAGCGCTTTATCAAGGAATACTATCACGACGCGGACGCGCTCGGCGTTCAGCGCGCGACGGTGA
>DAIRTE010000092.1:0-11782 GCA_036804025.1 Clostridia bacterium
CCATCCCCTCTCATGGTTCAGGAAATGTCCTATCGAAGTGAATCCGTCGACCAAAACTCGCAGTTACCGTCGAACTCCAAACAAAGGATTAAAAAACCAGCATGACAAACATCAAGGATCTTGCCCAGCATTGCGGCGTTGCGGTGAGCACGGTTTCCCGCGTGCTGAACGAACATCCGGACGTGAGCGAGGAGACGCGCCAGAAGGTGCTCCGCGCGGCCAGCGAGTTGCACTACATTCCAAACACCAGCGCGCGAAACCTCGTGCGCACCACCTCGGACACCATTGCACTGCTGGTGAAAGGCGTAAACAACCCGTTCTTTGCAAAGCTGATTAAGGTTCTGGAGCGCGAGATTGCCCAGAGCGGCTATACGCTCGAGCTGCACCAGATGGACACCTCGGAGGACGAGCTTCGCATCGGTGCGCAGCTGACCAACGAACGAAAGCTGATCGGCATTCTGTTTCTCGGCGGACGGTTCAACTATTCACCGGAAGAGCTCTCGCTCATCAAGGTGCCAAGCGTGTTCTGTACCTATACCAATTCGTTTGGAACGCTGAACGCGGAGAGCTACAGCTCCGTTGCCATCGACGACAAGAACGCCGCGCGGTTCGCGGTCGATACGTTGATCTCCCGCGGACACCAGCGAATCGCGATTTTAACCGACAATCAGGACGACCATTCCATCAGCGAGCTGCGCTTTCAAGGGTATCAGGACGCGCTCAAGAGCCACAATATCCCCTTTGATCCGGCGCTGGTCGCCTGCACGGGAACCTTTTCGGACATGGGCGCCATCTACCGCGCAACGAGCGAACTGATCGAGCGGGATCGCTCGTTTACGGCGATCTTCGCCATTGCAGACCTCATGGCGGTTGCGGCCATCAAGGCACTCAGCGATCATGGTCGCCGCGTGCCGGAGGACTGCTCCGTCGTTGCCATCGACGGATTGGAGCTCTCGGAGTACCTGCTGCCGACGCTGACCACGCTCGTGCAGCCGGTCGAGGACATGGGTCTCGCCTGCGCAAACATTTTAATTGAGCTGATCGAATCGCGCGGGAAGCACCGGCAGGTCACGTTTGAAACCTTGCTCCGCGAGGGCGGTTCGGTTCGGCGGCTGAATGCCTGATTCGTCCAAACGAATTTGAATCAATGCGTAAAAGCGCTGGAACATACAAGAAATCATCTCATTAGAAAATCACAATCGAATCTATGCGCGAAAGCGCTGGAGAATACAAAAGGAAAGGGAAGGAACGATTTGTGAAAAAACTAATTGCTCTGATTCTGGTAGTCCTGATGAGTGTCGCATGCTTTGCGTGCGCAAAACCGGCAGAAGCGCCCGCGACCGAAGCGCCCGCGGCTCCCGCCGCAACCGAAGCGCCTGCAGCGGAGGCCCCCGCCGCAGTTGGCAAGGTTTACTATCTCAACTTTAAGCCCGAGGCGGATTCCGCCTGGCAGGCGCTGGCTGCGCAGTATACCGAGAAGACCGGCGTTCCGGTCACCATTGTGACTGCCGCTTCCGGCACCTATTCCGAAACGCTGACCGCCGAAATGGACAAGGGCGCGTCCGCTCCTACGCTGTTTCAGTGCGGCAACAAGGCCGGTCTGGATACTTGGGGCGACTTCTGCCTGGATCTGGCCAATACCCCCGTCTACGGCGAGATGACCACGAACGACTTCAACCTCTTTAAGGCAACCGGCGAAGTCGCGGCCATCGGCTATTGCTACGAGTGCTTCGGCATCATCGTGAACAAGACGCTGCTCGAAAAAGCAGGCCACACGCTCGATGAGATCAAGGACTTCGCAACCCTGAAGGCCGTTGTGGAAGACATCCACAGCCGCGCCGCCGAACTGGGCTTCGACGCCTTCACCTCCTCCGGCATGGACGGTTCGTCCAGCTGGCGTTTCTCCGGCCACCTCGCGAACATGCCGCTGTTCTATGAGTTCCGCGATGACGGCGTGACCGCGCAGCCCGCGACGATCACCGGCAAATACCTCGAGAACTACAAGAACATTTGGGATCTCTACATCAACAACTCCGCTACCGACCCGAAGCAGCTCGCGTCCGCGACCGGCGATCAGGCGGAAGCCGAATTTGGCGAAAGCAAGGCCGTGTTCTATCAGAACGGTTCCTGGGAATACGCCAACCTGACCGGCAAGTACGCCATGAGCCCGGATAGCCTCGCAATGATCCCGATCTACTGCGGTGTACCGGGTGAAGAGAACGCCGCCGTCTGCGCGGGCACCGAGAACTGCTGGGCAGTGAACTCGCAGGCCGCGCCGGAAGACATCCAGGCGACGCTCGACTTCATGTACTGGGTCGTCACCTCGGACGAAGGCACAAAGATGATGGCCGAACAGTTCGGGCCCATCCCGTTCAAGAATGCAAAAGCCTCTGAAAACGTGTTCTTCAACGACGCCAACGAGCAGCTTGCCGCAGGCAAGTACGTGGTCACCTGGGCGTTCAACTTTACGCCGAACGTTGACCCGTGGCGTGCTGGCGTGGTCGCCGCTCTGACGCAGTACTCCGCTGGCACCGGTCCTTGGGACGACGTGGTCACCGCGTTTGTCGCCGGCTGGGCAACGCAGTACGCCGCGCAATAAGCGCGAAACAAGCTCCTTCAACTCCTTGGGGGCGAGTGGAAACGCTCGCCCCCTTCTGCACATAGCACCAAGGGAGGTCGCCATGAAACGCAGAACCAAAGTCTCCAGCGCATCCGTCAGTTCGCCCCTGATCCGCCGCCCCATTCAGCGCAGCTTTCCGCTGTTTCTGCTGCCAACGCTCGCGGCGTTCTGCATCGGCTTTATTTATCCATTCTTTAAAGGCGTATACCTGTCCTTTTGCCGGTTTACGACGACGAGCAATGCCCGTTGGATCGGTCTGGGCAACTACATCAAGGCTTTTCAAGACGCATCCTTCGTGCATGCGTTTCAGTATACGGCGCTTGTCGCGGTTGTTTCGCTGATTGTGATCAACGTGCTCGCATTCGCCGTTGCCTACGCGCTCACGCGCGGCATTCGCGGTTCCAATGTGTTTCGAACCGTGTTTTTCATGCCGAACCTGATCGGCGGCATCGTGCTCGGCTACATCTGGTCGATGATTTTCGACGGGATTCTCTCCCGCTACGGTACGTCGATTGTGCTGAGCACCACCTACGGCTATTGGGGCTTGATCATCCTGATGGCCTGGCAGCAGATCGGCTACATGATGATCATCTACATCGCGGGCTTACAGTCCGTGCCCGCGGACATGATCGAGGCGGCGAAGATCGACGGCGCGAACGGCTGGCATACGCTCTGGCACATCACGATTCCAACCATCATGCCGTCCATCACAATCTGCACGTTTTTAACGCTGACAAACTCGTTCAAGCTCTTTGACCAGAACCTCGTGCTCAACGGCGGGCAGCCGTTCACCTTTATGGCGGACGGAACGGTGATTCGTTCCACCGAAATGCTCGCGCTGAACATCTATAATACGTTCTACCTCAACGCGAACTCGCGCGGAACAGGGCAGGCAAAAGCGGTGCTGTTCTTCCTGCTGGTTGCGGCAATCGCGCTGATTCAGTTCTCGGCGACGCGGAAAAAGGAGGTGCAGCAATAATGCGGCGAATCAAACTACAAAAATCGGTTCAGACGGGCTTTTTCGTTCTCGTCTGCATTCTCTACCTGTTGCCGATCTTCATCGTGCTGATGAACTCGTTCAAAACGAACGCCTCCATCAACACGAGCACCTTCGCGTTCCCGAATAAGGACACGTTCATGGGGTTTTCGAACTTCATCAACGGCATCAACGTCGGCGAGTACCCCTTCCTCAAGTCGGCGCTCTACAGCCTGCTGATCACCATTACGTCCGCCGCGCTGATTCTGGTCTGCACGTCCATGGCCGCGTGGTACATCTCCCGCGTCAACAGCCTGATTGCGCGAATCGTGTATTATCTCTGCGTGTTCTCGATGGTGGTTCCGTTCCAGATGGTCATGTTCACGCTGGCGAAAACAGCCAACACGCTGCACCTCGACTCGCCGTATACGATCCCGATCATCTACCTCGGTTTCGGTGCAGGGCTTGCGGTATTCATGTTCGCGGGCTTTCTAAAGGGCATTCCGCTGGAGATTGAGGAGGCCGCCGCCATCGACGGCTGCGGGCCGATTCGCACGTTCTTTTTGATCGTGTTCCCAATGCTCAAGCCGGTGCTGATTTCCGTCGGCGTGCTGGAGATCATGTGGATCTGGAACGACTACCTGCTGCCCTACCTCGTGCTGGATCGAACGAAGTATAAGACGATTCCGATTCACATTCAGTATTTACAGGGCAGCTACGGTCATGTAGACCTCGGCGCGGTCATGGCGCTGATCATCATCAGCATCGTGCCGATCATCGTGTTCTACCTCTCCGCGCAGAAATACATCATCAAAGGCGTCGTGGAAGGCGCGGTCAAGGGATAACGGCACATTTGACTATTCGCGAATTTGCGTCGAATGCGTATGTTTTTGTTGCCCTTTGCGCCAAACACGGTATAATGAAACGAAATTTAAGCGAATTGTTCCGCAATTTATGTGGAAGAATTGGTGCACCGTATGAAACGTTCCTCCGGAATCCTGCTGCATATCTCCTCGCTCCCCTCCCCTTACGGCATTGGCACGTTCGGGCAGGAGGCGTATGACTTTGTCGACCGGCTCGTGCGCGCCCGTCAGGGCTATTGGCAGGTGCTTCCGCTCGGGCCGACGAGCTATGGCGATTCGCCATACCAGTCGTTCTCCGCGTTCGCGGGCAACCCGTATTTTGTCGATCTGGATACGCTCGTTCGGGAAGGGCTTTTGACGCACGAGGAGATCTCGTCCGTCGAATGGGGCGGTACGCCCCGGTCGGTCGATTTCGGCATGCTCTATGTGCTCCGCTTTCCGGTGCTCCGCGCGGCGTTTCTGCGCGCGCAGCAGAACGAAGCCTGCATGTGCGCGCTCGACCAGTTCGCGGCGGAAAACGCCGGTTGGCTCAACGACTATGCGCTCTTTATGGCGCTCAAGGACGAGCACGGCGGCGCGGCCTGGGAACTCTGGCCCTACGATGTCCGCATGCGCGAGGAGGCGGGGCTTCAGGCGGCGCGGGAGCGCCTCGGCGAGAGCATCCGGTTTTATCAGTTCATTCAATACAAGTTTTTTGAGCAGTGGGGCAAACTTCGCGCCTACGCAAACGAGCGCGGGGTCAAGATTGTCGGCGATTTGCCGATCTACGTACCGCTCGATTCGGCGGACGTCTGGAGCGCGCCGTGGGAATTTCAGCTCGACGAGCAGCGCCGCCCGACCTGCGTGGCGGGCGTACCGCCGGACTACTTTTCGGCGGACGGCCAGCTCTGGGGCAACCCGATCTACGATTGGGAGCACATGAAACAGACCGGCTACGACTGGTGGATGCGGCGCATGCGCTCCGCCTGTACGCTCTTCGACTGCGTCCGGATCGACCATTTTCGTGGGCTGTCTTCCTATTGGAGCGTGCCCGCGGACGCGGAGAACGCGCGAAACGGCGAGTGGATCAAAGGCCCCGGAAGGGACTTTGTGGATCGCCTCAAGGTAGCGTTTCCCGATTTTGAGATCATCGCCGAGGATTTGGGCTACCTCACGGACGAGGTGCGCCAGCTTCTCGCGGACAGCGGCTTTCCGGGCATGAAGGTGCTCCAGTTCGCGTTTGACGCGCGCGAACCAAGCAATTACCTGCCGCATACCTACGGCAAGCACTGCGCCTGCTACGCGGGCACGCACGACAACACCACCGTGGACGGCTGGTTTCGTGAGGTCGCCGAGGAGGACGTTGCGTTCGCGGTCCGTTATCTTGGGCTAAACGAGCAGGAAGGCCGCGTTTGGGGCATCCTGCGCGGCGGCATGGGCAGCGTGGCGCAGCTCTTTCTGGCACAAATGCAGGACTATCTCGGTCTATCCAGCGAAAACCGGATGAACACGCCCGGCACGCTCGGCGGCGGCAACTGGCGTTGGCGCATGCTCCCCGGGGAGTTCGACGAAGCGCTGATTGCAAAGATCGCCGAGATGACGCGCATTTACGGGAGAATCTGAACCAAGTCAAGCAAAAAAGATGGAACCGTGCGGTTCCATCTTTTTTGTTTGCGTGCGTTATGCTTTCTTCCGAATCGGAATCCAGACCTCGCTGTAGTAGTCCGGCGACGCGGGGTTTCCTTCGGAGTACATCTCAATCTCCATGTACTGCGCTACCTCGTAGACGCCGTTGGTCGGCAGCCATTCGGAATAGATTTGCCTCGTAACCTCCTGAATCGCGCCCGGCATCGCGCCGACGCAGGCAAACCGCGCCCAGAGATGCGCCGGAATCTCGCGGGTGGTCAGCCCCTCCGGCAGCTTCGTGCCGGGCTTGAGCACATCCGCAATCATATAGGGAAAGTTGCCGCTCACGTCCGCATCGAAGCAGATGCCGAAGACCGGGCAGACCTTCTCCGCTAACCCCTTCTCCATGAACTCCTGCCAGAACTTCGGAATCTCCTGCTGGCTGGAATCCATGTGAAACGGCTGTTCAACGCCCGCAACCGTAAATGCTTCCATCGGTTCAATCTTGTAGTTCATGATATTCGCACCCTCCATCTTGATCGATATTGCAAGGGGGTTCTGGCAGCGCATCAGCGTGCTGAGCCGTCGCGCGCTGGTCGGGGTTACCCCGTGGAAGCGCGAGAAAGCCTTCGTAAAGCTCTCCGGCGTGTCGTAGCCATACTTGAGCGCGAGGTCGATCACCTTGGTGTCGTTTGCCAGCAGCTCCTGCCCCGCGAGCGTCAGCCGCCGCGCGCGGATGTATTCGCTCACGCTCATGCCCGTCAGCGCCGCGAACGTCCGCTCCAGATAGAAGCGCGAGATGCCGACGTGCCGCGCGGCCTTCGCGCTGTCCGCATCCTCCAGCAGGTGCCGCTCAATGTAATTCAACGCGTCGTTCAGGCTCTCGACCAGTTCCAAGTGTACTCCTCCGCTTTCGTTTCTCGCCGTGTTGTGCCGTCCGGTTTCCCTTGCTGGATTGATCCTATCAGACGGAGCACCGCGCGTCCTGTCTTTTCTTGTCAGGATTTGTCCGCGTTAGACGGCGGGTTCGAAGACGATTTCCTGCGTGCCCTGTTCGAGCAGGCGCGCCGCGCGTTCTCCGCTCGCCAGCCAGTCCTCGCGTCGCTCCTCCGGCAGAATCAGCGGCATGCGATCGTGAATAAACGAAATCTCCTTTGCCGCGGGCGCGGTTAAAATCACGAACACCGGCGTCTTTGCCCCCACCTCGCTGCGGTAGACACCCGCAAACGTAAAAAGCCCAGCCTGCTGCGGGTGCAACCGATATTTATACTTCTTTCCCTCGCGGGTTTCCCATTCAAAATAGCTCGACGCGGGAATCAGGCAGCGCCCGGAACGCGGGAGTTCGCCCGCCCGCTCTGCGCCCGCTTCCGCGAGCAGTGGAGAACGAAACATCGGCTTTTCCAGCACGGTTTCGCTGCGCGCGTTGATCACGCGGCCCTTGCCGTCGAAGCGCGAAAAGCCCCATTGCATGACGCTCGGCCCGTCCGGCAGCAGCACCGGCACATGGTCGGTTGGAAATATCTCGCCGGTCTTGCGCAGCAGCAGCGCCGCCTCCTCCGGATTTCGCTGGTAGAGCAGCGCAATCACCGCGCGGTACTGCGCCTCGTCGTCGTCCGTATAAAACCGCCCACACATACGCGAATTCCTTTCGGCCTCGTCAGCCCAGCCAGATGCCTACGCCAATGCCCATGATCGAGCCAATCAGCACCTGCAGCGGCGTGTGCCCAATCAGTTCCTTGAGCTCCCACTCCGGCAGCTCAATGATCTTGCCCTCTTTGATCAGATGGTCGATGATCGCGGTGATGGTCACTGCCTGCTTGCCCGCCTCCTGGCGCACGCCGCGCGCGTCGTGCAGCACAACGGCGGTCAGAATCAGCGAAATCGCAAATTCAAACGAGCTCGCGCCATATTGCATCACCGTTGCGGTGGTCAGCGCGCAGACGGTCGCCGCGTGCGAACTCGGCATGCCGCCGCTGCCCACGAGGCGCTCCAGCTTGAATTCACGGTTCATAATGGTGTATAGAATCGCCTTCACCGCCTGCGCAATTGCCCATCCGGCAATCGCAGCAAGCAGAATTCGGTTTTGCATGAGATCATTCAAAAACTGCAACATAATATTCTTCCAATGCTCTATATTTGCAGTGGCAGCAACGGTTGAAATCGTTGTGAGAGTATTGTAACGTACAGACGCCTAGAATTCAACCTTCCTGCCCATGGAACCCGCGTCGTGTCTGGGCACCATTTCATATAAAGAACGTACAGACGCCTAGAATTCAACCTTTCGGCCATGCAACCTGCTAAACACCACTGTTTGATATATTTATCTGCAAGCCTTGACAGGCCCCAAATGGATGGCGTACGCTTTACAAATGAAAAAACGATTTTACTTGATTTTGATCTCATTTTTGATGATGGCTGCGTGCCTGCTCCCCGCTTTTTCGGTTGCGAAGGCGGAAAGCACCGGCGACACGCGCCTGACCTTTGGCGCGGACGGCACGTTTACGGTGCTGATCCTCTCTGACCTGCAGGACACGCAGTATACGACGCAGCTCGTACAAAGCAGTTCGCGCGGCGTCATTGCCGACTATCCGGCCGATCTCATCGTGCTGCTCGGCGATCAGTTGGAGGGGCCAAGCCCAGTGCTTCGCTTTGGCAACGGCGAGCAAAACTGCAAGCAGACCATCGAAACCCTGCTAAAGCCGGTCGTCGACAGCGGAATTCCGTTTGCCGTCGTCTTTGGTAACCACGATTACGAAACGCCCATGAGCGTTCGCGATCAGGCGAAGATCTACGAGTCCTACCCAACCTGCGTTGGCGTTTCCTATGGCCGGACCTCCACCGAGGACGGCGCGTATGTGCTGCCCATCTACGAGCGGGGCAGCGACCGCCGCGTGATGGCGCTCTATTTCTTCGATTCCGGTTCCTATCTGCCAAACGGGGATTACAACACGGTCTCCAAGGAGCAGGTCGACTGGTACAACGAGCAAAGCGCCACGTTCCGTACGGAAAACGACAGTCAGGCGCTGCCCTCCGTGGCGTTCTGCCACATTCCGCTGCCGGAGATCTACAATCTCTTTACCGAGGTGGACAAGGGCACCAAGGGCGCGTTCAAAGGCGTTGGCGTTGGCGCGGGCAAGTATTACCTGCCAAACAACGAGCGAATCTTTACCGGGGACGTCAACGAGTCCCCCTGCCCCTCCAGCGAGAACTACGGTCTGTTTGACGCATATCGCCAAAACGGGGACGTGTTTCTCGCCGTCAACGGGCACGACCACGTAAACTCCTTCATCGGCAATGTGGACGGCGTCGACTTTGCCAGCGCGCCGGGCAGCTCCTACACGAGCTACGGGCGCGAGGATACGCGCGGCGTCCGCCTCTTCCGCTTCACCGAGCACTGCGTAAAGGACTACGAAACGCTCCACGTTCGCTACAGCGACTACAACACCCCCGCGAGCTTCGGCTTTCTACGGTATTACCTCAGCACGACGACGGGCATCTACAACGCCGTCAAGGTCGTGTTGCTGCTGGTGATTCTCCTCGCCGCGCTGGTGGTGCTGATTGTTCTGATTGCGCGGAAGAAGAAGCACGCGCCCGCTACGGAGCAGATTGCGGAGCCGAGCGACGAGTTCGACGACGAGCCCGCGCCGCAAGATCAAAAGACCGAGTAAACGCTTTTCTGCGAACGAAATTGTGTAAACAAAAAATCCGCCTTTCGGCGGATTTTTTGATACGTTCGTTTAGTCGATGTCCGCGTTCAGCAGTTCCGCCTGCGCGGTGGCCGCCAGCTCGCCAACCAGATCGTGCTCGTAATAACTCACGATGCAGTGCATCGGGCAGACGGGAATGCAGGCGCCGCAGCATGTGCAGGTGCTTTCGTCGATCTCCGCAACGCCGTTGACGACGCGGATGGAATTCGTCGGGCACTGCTTTTCGCAGCGCTTGCAGGCGACGCAGGCCGTTTTGCATTGCAGCCGCGCAATGCGCCCCGTTGCTTTGTTTCGGCAGAGCACGGTCACCGTCTGCTCCTTTGGCAGCATCTGAATGATCCCGCGCGGGCAGGTGGCAACGCACATGCCGCAGCCGGTGCAGACTTCTCCGTTGATCACGGCGACGCCGTCGATCATCGAAATCGCGCCAAACGGGCAGCGATCAACGCAGTCGCCCAGGCCCACGCAGCCGAATTCGCAGGCGGTCGGCCCACCGGCGAGGCTGCCCGCCGCGCGGCAGGACGGAATGCCGCTGTAGTCGTAGCGCATCGTTACGTTTTCGCAGGTACCCTGACAGCGCACGCGCGCCACGAGCGGCTGCATCGCGGCCGCGTCGACGCCCATGATCGCGGCGACGGCCTTCGCCGTCTTCGCGCCGCCGGGCGTGCAGGCGTTGGCCGGGGCGTCTCCGCGCACAACCGCCTCCGCATACCCGTCGCAGCCGGGATAGCCGCAAGCGCCGCAGTTCGCGCCCGCAACCGCCGCGCGAATGGCGCTCACGCGCTCGTCCACCTCGACGGAGAATTTCTTGTCGGCAACGCCGAGCAGCAGCCCAAAGAGCACGCCGAGACCGCCGAGCGCAAGGATTGCGTAGAGAATCGGAAGATATTCCGTCATCTTACATCACCCCCGCAAACATATTGGAAAATCCGAGGAATGCCAGACTCATGAGCCCCGCGATCACCAGCGAAATGGGAAATCCCTTCATTGGCGCCGGAACCTTTGCGGACTCCAGCCGCTCGCGAACACCCGCCATCAGCACGATGGCCAGCAGGAAGCCCAGCGCGCCAAACGTTCCGTTCAGCACGGAGTAGAGCAGGTTATAGCCCTCCGTGATGTTCAGAATCGTAACGCCGAGCACGGCGCAGTTCGTCGTAATCAGCGGCAGGTAGATGCCGAGCGCGCCATAGAGCGAAGGCGCGGACTTCTTGAGAAACATCTCAACCACCTGCACCAGCGAAGCGATGACGAGGATAAACGCGATGGTGTTCAGGTATTCGAGCTTCATTGGCACAAGCAGGTAGTAATACACAAAGTAGGTAAACAGGCTTGCCAGTGCCATGACGAACGTAACCGCCAGCCCCATGCCAAACGCGGTTTCCACCTTGTTGGAAACGCCGAGGAACGGGCACACGCCGAGAAAGCGCGAGAAGATATAGTTGTTCGTCAGAATGCAGCTGAACATAAAGAGCAGAATTTTTACGATCGGGCTCATTCGCTCTTCGCCTCCTTCCGTTTGCCAATTTTCAGGCTCGCGGCGTTAAACAGACCGAGCAGCAGGCCAAACACGATGAATCCGCCCGCCGGCAGAATCAGCAGCAGCATCGGCTGATAGCCCGCGCCGAACACCGGCGTGCCAAAGATGGTTCCGTTGCCAAAGATCTCGCGGATGCTGCCAATCAGCGTCAGCGCAATCGTAAAGCCAATGCCCATGCCGATTCCGTCCACCGCGCTGTGCAGCACCGGATTCTTGCTCGCGAACGCCTCCGCGCGGGCGAGGATGATGCAGTTCACGACGATGAGCGGCAGAAAGATGCCGAGGCTCTGATACAGCGCCGGAAGAAACGCATTCATGAACATCTGCACCATTGTGACGAACGTGCAGATGACGATGATGAACGCCGGAATACGAATTTTGTCCGGAATGAACTTTCTGAGCAGCGAGATGACGATGTTGGAGCCGACGAGCACAAACGTCGCCGCCGCGCCCATGCCGATTCCGTTCGTCGCG
>DAIRTE010000093.1:0-11730 GCA_036804025.1 Clostridia bacterium
GCAAGACCGTCGTCATCGGCGGCGGCAACGTCGCGGTAGACGTCGCACGCACCGCCGTCCGGTCGGGCGCGAGCGAGGTCACGATGGTTTGCCTCGAGTCGCGTAAAGAAATGCCCGCCTCCGAGGAGGAGATTGCGGAGGCCGAGGAAGAGCAGATTTCGATCGACAATGGATGGGGTCCCAAGCGCATCCTCAGCGAAACCGGCAAGGTCACCGGCGTGGAGTTCAAGCGCTGCACCACCGTGTTCAACGCGGAGGGCCGTTTTGCCCCGCAATATGACGAGAACGACACGATGGTCGTTCCCGCGGACGCGGTGCTCGTGACCATTGGACAAAGCATCCTCTGGGGCGATCTGCTCGCTGGCTGCGACGCGGTGACCAACCGCAACGGCACCTTGCAGGCGGACGGCTTTACCTACCAGAGCGCGCAGAAGGACGTCTTTACCGGCGGGGACTGCTACACCGGCCCGAAGTTTGCCATAGACGCGATTGCCGCGGGCAAGCAGGCCGCGATTTCGAT
The DNA here is from genome assembly GCA_036804025.1 of Clostridia bacterium. GTDB lineage: Bacteria > Bacillota > Clostridia > Christensenellales > CAG-138 > UBA7703. The sequence goes on from DAIRTE010000093.1 coordinate 521, forward strand.
CCATCGCTACGTGCACCCCGGCCAGTCGCTGACCATTGGCCGTGACCGCCGCGAGTACAAAGAGCTCGACAAGAAGAACGCGATTGTCGAAACCTACGACAACACCCCACGCCAGAAGCCGGAAACGCTGGACAGCAAAACGCCCGCGACCAAGACCTTCCGCGACCTTCGCGGAACGTTTACCGAGGCGCAGGTGCAGGCGGAGACCGCGCGCTGCCTCGGCTGCGGCGTCACGCTCGTGGACCAGTATATGTGCGTCGGCTGCGGGCAGTGCACGACGAAGTGCAAGTTCGACGCGATTCACCTCGTCCGCCGCTACGACGGCGCGGGCGTGGAGTTCACCGAGATAAAGCCCGTCGTCATCAAGCAGATTCTCAAGCGCAAGGGCAAGATCGCGATCAAGAAGGTCAAGCGCGCGCTTGGCGTCGTGAAGTAAGCGCCATGCACGAGCTGGGAATCGTCTTCGAAATTCAAAAGCGCGTGTCCGCCGTTGCGGCAGAAAATGGGCTCGCGCTGAGCGATATTGCGCAGGTGGTGGTGGAGGTCGGCGAGGCCTCCACCATCGTTCCGCGTTATCTCAAGGAGTGCTGGCCCGCCGCGACGGACGGCACGGAGATGGAAAGCGCGGAGCTCGTGGTCGAGCTCATCGTCGCCCGTGTGCAATGTAAAAAGTGCCAAACCGTTTACGAGTACCTCAAGAACGACAAAAAATGCCCCAACTGCGGCGCATGGGAATGCGTCATGGTGTCGGGGCAGGAGTTCAATATTAAGGAGATTGCGGTGTTTGAGGAGGAGTGAACCTACGATCTATCATCACTTTGGTTATCTTTTGTCATGATATGTCCTATAACTGAAATAAGCTTCTTAGAATTCAAAATAGACTTCAAAAGCTCTTTTAGTTCCAAGTCATTACTAAGTTGAATTGATACATCTTTATTGAGTTCTTGTGCTATGTCATCATCTATTTCAACTGTAATGGGATATACGATGTTATATTTAAGTTTTAATACACGAAAACGATATGACTCATTATAGATGTCGAATTTGTACTCTACATTAGTGAATAATTTATTGACATCTTGTTTGTCTTTTAGTTCATTATCAAGAATCTCAATCGTTTTATAACTTGCAAACTGATTTGCTAAACCTCCTAGCAAATTGCGGTTAGAATTCACCAGAACTCTTTCCTGCATCACTTGTGAAAAAACTGCCATAACTTTACCTTTTGTTTTTAAGGGTAAAGACTCGGCATGTTGTCTTAATATATCTAGTGAATGATTCATGTCAGGTACTAATTCTTCAAAATTCGGCCAGTAATCTTCCATGCTATTCTCCTTCTCCTATCTCGACAATAAGTGGTAAGTGGTCGCTTATACTCTTGTTAGGCATTACTTCATTCATTAGATATTGCTCGTTTATCTTCTTGCAATATATAACATCTTGTATTAGATTCGCTAGTGATCTTCTAACAATTACTTGATCATAGCAATTCCAGTATAGTGATTTACTGCTACTGTCATTATAGTAATACGAACCATAATTCATTTTCTCTTCAGATATATAATGAAGCATCGGGTTGTAGAACCGTCGATACTCATTATCATGAAAGGTGATATACTCATTATCGTCAATTACTTTTTAAAAAAGCACTGCGTTAAAAGCGTCTTTTTGTATCAGTTCTTCATCGAAAGGATTAGCATTAAAATCCCCGATTACAATCGTATTATCATGATTCAGCTCACTCTCTAAATCTTTTATCTTAGTAAGAATCTTTCTTGTAATAACATTCCGACTTCCCTCGTCCGCCCAAGGCTTCGCTGGAAGATGGACACCAGAGATAATGAACTTTTTAGTACTTGTTCCTATTGAATAGATTGTATAGTTTGTTTTCTCCTCTTCTACACGTACTTTATATTTTTTTCTGTGACATAATGTGATTTTTGCATCCTCTCGTACTTCAAACGCGCGTTCATACTCTTCGTTAAGATTCTCGATTATGTATGAAAAATCCGTCGATTTATATTCTGTAAAAACTGCTATATCGATGCTATTTTCCTTAATAAGATCAACAACATATTCTTCAATGCTGTTTCTATTAAGATTCCAGAATAACAATTTCATTCTCATCCCACTATTTGTCAAGAATTGTATGATTACTATTTCTGCAATTATAACACTTAGTTAATCAATAATCACGTAGATTACTCCTGTTTCTTTTCGCTTAACCTTTGCCACCTTTTTGACAACGTTCTTTGCCCGTTTGTTGCAAACCAAACATTGCATTGTCATGTTTTCGTTCTATACTGATAAAAGAAGAAGGAAGATGGCAATCCCCTCCTCCTTTTGGGAAAGGAAGAAATCATTTTATGCGTCATTATATGTTTTTGAGAATGCTCAACGGGCATTTCTTAGGCGGTCTGCTCGCGCTGATCGTCGTCGTCGGCATCGTTCTTTTGATCGTCTATCTGGCGAGCCGCAAGAACAAGACCCCCGCGAAAGCCGCAACCGCAACTGCCGCAACGACTGGCGGCGCAGTTCACGCAACCCACGAGCGGATTCTCGCGCTGCTGAACGAACAGAAGGCCTCCGGCGCCATGAGCGCGACGGAATTTGAGGAGCGCAAGCTCATTCTCGAAGGCGGCAAGGGCGACAACTACGCCAACGCGGAACTCGTTGCGCTCAAGGAGCGCTACGCCCGCGCGGAACTCACCACCTCGGCCTACCTGGAAGAGCGGAATCGTCTGCTCAACGTCGGCTGATTTCCTAGACACGCGAACACAGGCAGGCGAGCCGGAGACGGTTCGCCTGTTTCTCTTTTTGCAAGACGCCCGAAAGAAAGCTTCAAGAAATAATTGCAAGCGATTGTATCTGGTTCCTCATCGTGCTATATTGAAGAAAAGAGAATCGAAACGCGAGGGCAACGCATATGCTGACCTATGGTGGAAGAGAAGCGAGCGATTTTGAGCGCACGGCTGCGGTCGATTTTCTCTCGCGCTTTACCCAGGAGCCGGAAACACTCACGTTTCCCGAGGTCGCCGTACTCGAAACGGACGGCTACGGTCGGGTACTGGTCTTTTTGCAGGTGAAACACGCAAGCGGGCTGGAAGAACCGTTTCTCGTGATCTTTAAAGAACTCCGCCCGGACGGCAGCTATCTTGCGGGGCCAAAGTCGATTTTGCGCGTGCGCGAAGCCTCGTTTTACGCGGGGCTGGAGCACCACAAGGTGCGCAACAGCTGGGAGTGCCCGCTGGACGCGGAATCGCCCTTCGATGCTTGAAAATGCAGGATTTAAACACACTCGCTGCATAATTCGATATTCTACTGATAAAATATTGATCTTGACAACCGATGAAAAAAGCGGGATTCTAGCAACGTACCAGTTGATTCTTCAGGTGGTTATCATATGAAAGCAGCGGGACTCATCGCCGTTGCGGGGCAGTCCAGTCGAATGGGCGCGTTCAAGCCCCTGCTCCCGATCCACGGCAAACCCATGATTGCGCATACGGCGGATGTGTTCCTGCGCGCTGGCGTAGCGGATCTCTACGTGGTCGTCGGAAAATCCGGCGAGGACGTCATACGGGCGCTTTCGGGATACGCCGCACAGTTTCTCTGGAATCGCGATTTTGCGAACACGGAGATGTTTGCCTCCGTTCAGCTGGGGCTCTCCGCCATCCACGAAGCAGGCAAGTTCGACGCCGCGTTTTTACTGCCGGGAGACATGCCCGCCGTTGAACCGCAGGTGCTGCGCTCTCTGCTGGATACGCTCGAAACGAGCGATTACGACGTTGTGTTTCCAAGCGACGGCACACGCCGCCTACATCCCCCGCTCATTCGCGCAAGCGTCTTTGACGCACTGATTGACTATTCCGGCGAGGACGGGCTCCGCGGCGCGTTTCGCACGCTGGGGTCGCGCATCGGCTACGTGGTCACGGGCGAGGCGGGCTGCACGATGGACGTAGACACACCGGAAGATTATGAACGCGCGCGCGCGTTTCTCGAACACCGCGAAAGCGAGGTGAAGGGCGAATGACCGTTGTGGCGCTGATCCTTGCCGCAGGCGAGCCGAGGCAGATGAGCCATTTTCAGCCGATGCTCAAGCTCAGCGGAAAATCCGTCATTCGCCGCCAGATTGAGGCGTTTCACGCTGCGGGCGTCAGCGATATTCGAATCGTCACCGGCTACCACGCGGGCATGCTGGAGCGGCATCTCTCCGGCGAGGCCATCCGCTTCGTCAAGAACGAGAACTACGCCACGACCGATATGCTGGAGTCCGCAAAATGCGGTCTGCGCACGCTGGAATCGGATTGCGAACGCGTGCTGATTACCCCGGGCGACGTGCCCTATCTCCACGCGGAGACGATTCAAAAGCTCCTGTGCTCGCAAAAGCCGGTCGCGGTTCCCTCCTTTGAGCACGCCGCCGGGCATCCGGCGATGGTGCGCAAATCCTGCTTTGCGTCGCTGCTGAGCTACACGGGTGATCGCGGGCTGCGCGGCGCGCTGGCGAAATGGAAGAACGACACCGAGTTTGTCCTAACGGACGAGCAAGGCGTATTGGTGGATATCAACACGGAGACGGACTATCAGCGCGAGCAGCGCGAGCAGACCCCGCCGCTCCACCCGGAGCTTTCCGCCGCGTTGACCATTCGCATCGGCGAAGTTGGCATCGACGAGAAGTACATTCGCCTCCTGGAGTGCATCGAGCTGGAACACTCGCTCCAGAAGGGCGCGCAGCGCGCAGAACTCGCGTACAGCAACGCCTGGCAGATGCTCAACCGCATGGAGGAGGCGCTCGGCAGCCGTCTCGTGGAGCGCACGCTTGGCGGCGCAACCGGCGGCGGCAGCAGCCTGACGGAAGTCGGCCGCGAGTGGGTCTCCCGCTACCGCAGGTTGGAGCAAACGCTCGCCGGCGAGCTAATGCAAATTCAGCAGCGCGAATTCGAATAAAACCCCGACCATTTTGCCCGTTTTCCTTGATTTTTCGGTGATTTTCACGAATATATTCTCTCGGTTTCTTTCCCGTCCTTGCAGGCATTCCTTCAAATTCTGACGAACTTTTCTCTACTTACTCATTCGAAAAACAACCGCATTTTTTCCAAAAATTCGATAGAACTAATATAGAACCAACACAGCTTCATTCGCCGACCCGACCCGAAAGGGATTATTCGTTACTTTATGATATGAGAGGAGAACCGTTCTTGAGAGATTTTGTGTACCTTGCTCCGGAGACTCTGGAGGAAGCCGCCGCGCTCAAGCTGGAGCACGACGACAAAGCGATCTTCATGGCTGGCGCGACGGACGTCATCATCCGCCTGCGCGACTATCTGATCGCGCCGGACTACGTGATCGACCTGAAGAACATTCCCGACATCGGCGGAATCACGTTTTCCGAGACCGACGGCCTGCACATTGGCGCGCTCGCGACCATGACGCAGATTGCGACCAACCCGCAGGTGCTCGCGCACTATCCGACCCTCGCCGAAGCCGCGTCCACGGTCGGCGGGCGGCAGATTCGAAACCGCGCAACCTGCATTGGCAACATCGTGAACGCTTCCCCGCTGGCGGACACCGCAACGCCGCTGTATTGCTACGACGCGGTGGTCGAAATCTTTGGCCTGCCGGGACGGCGCGAGGTTCCGATTTCGGAATTCATCCAGTTCGTGCGCAAGGTCGATCTCAAGCCCGGCGAACTGGTCACCGGTATTCGCGTTCCGTATCTGGCAAACGCAAAGGGCGTGTTTCGTAAGATTGCGCGCCGCAACGAGGTCGATCTTTCGACCGTCTGCGGAACGGTGCTACGCACTTCCGGCGGCTGGCGCATCGCGATGGGTTCCGTCGCGCCGACGCCGCTGCGTCTGCCGAAAACGGAAGCGCTGCTCGCGGGCAAACCGCTGAACGACGCGCTCATCGAGGAAGCCGCGCTGCTCGCCGCAACCGAGGTCAGCCCGATTGACGACGTGCGCGCGGACAAACAGTATCGTCTGGATATCGTCTCGTACCTGGTGCGCGACGGCCTGACGAAACTGCGCTAAGGAGGGCCAAACCATGGATTATTGCGTCAAATTCTGCGTCAACGAAGAACCCGTTGAACTGACCGTTTCCGGCAGCGAAACGCTGCTGCACGTGCTGCGCGAAAAACTCGGCCTCACCGGCACCAAGGAAGGCTGCGGCGCGGGCGAATGCGGCGCCTGCACGATCATATTGGATGGACAAGCCGTCAACGCCTGCCTCGTGCTCGCGCCGGAGGTCAACGGCAAGGTCATCACCACCGTGGAAGGCCTCGCCCACGGCGACGAGCTCAGCCCGCTACAGGAAGCGTTTATCGACCACGCCGCGCTGCAATGCGGCTTCTGCACGCCGGGCATGCTCATGAGCGCCGAGGCGATGCTCCGCGAGAACCCCACGCCCACGCGTGATGAGATTAACCACAACATGTCCGGCAATCTCTGCCGCTGCACCGGCTACAAGAAGATTGTCGAAGCCATTGAAGACGTGGTTGCAAAGGGGGTTTATTCGAAATGAAGATCGTTGAACAAACCAATGCATGCCAGGACACGGCCAAGTCGGGAACGCGCGTCGTCGGACAGTCCGTCGAACGACTGGACGCGATTAAAAAGGTAACGGGAACCGCGATCTTTGCGGACGATATCGTCTTCTCCCGCCCGCTCTACGCGCAGGTTGTGCGCAGCCCCCATGCGCACGCAAACATTCTCTCAATCGACCTCACCGCGGCAAAGGCGCTTCCGGGCGTTCGCAGCGTGATCACGGGCGAATGCTACAAGCGGCGCGCGGGCCTCTACCTCGAGGACAAGAACTTCCTCGCGGTCGGCAAAGCACGCTATCGCGGCGAGCCGGTTGCCGCCATCGCGGCGGACACACCGGAGATTGCGCGGCGCGCCTGCGAACTGGTCAAGGTGGAATACGAGGTGCTGCCCGCCGTCACCGACGCGCTGGAAGGCATGAAGCCGGACGCGCCGATTATCCACCCCGACCTCGGCTCCTACAAGGTATTACCGATCTTTTACCCCAAGCCGGGCACGAACATTTCGCATCACTATGTGCTGCGTAAGGGCGACACGGACAAGGCGTTTGCCGAGGCCGACCGCGTCTTCGACCACAACTTCTACATTCCGCACGTACAGCACGTGCCGATTGAGCCGCATGCCTGCACCGCGCAGTACATGCCGGACGGTGACCTGACCATCTGGGCGGCCTGCCAGAGCCCGTTTGCGGTGCGCCGCGCGCTGGCGGAGACGTTCGACTTCCCGCTCAACAAGATCCGCGTCATCTCCAAGGCCGTCGGCGGCGGATTCGGCTGCAAGGCGGGCACGACGCTGGAAGGCATCGTGATTCCGCTGGCGATGCTGAACCCCGGTCGTCCGGTCAAGATGACCTACACGCGCGAGGACGAGTTCCAGAACGCCTATGTGCGCCAGGGGCTGCACATCAACATCAAGACCGCGGTTCGCAAGGACGGCAAGATCATCGGCTCCAAGAACGTGCTCGCGTGGGACGGCGGCGCGTATACGGAATACGGCGTCAACATCGTCAAGGCCGCGGGCTGGGGCTGCGTCGGCCCCTATGACATCGACAACATCAGCACGGACAGCTACTGCGTCTACACAAACCACCCCGTCGGCGGGCCGTACCGCGGGTTCGGCATGTGCGAAATCCATTTTGCCATCGAGCAGAACCTCGACATGATTGCCAGCGAGATGGGGCTCAACGCGTTTGAAATGCGCAAGCTCAACGGCATCCGCGAAGGCGGACACTCCGCAACGGGGCAGACGATTGAAGTCGCCGGCTATCAGGAGTGCCTCGACCGCGCGGCGGCGCTCATGGAGCTCGACAAGCCCTGCGCACCCTCCGGCAGCCCAACCAAACTGCGCGGCAAGGCCATTGCGGGCGGCTGGAAAGCCCCGTCGATGCCGACGGACGTCGCATCCTCGGTCATCATCCGTATGAACGAGGACGGAACGTTTATCCTGCTGGCGTCGTGCCACGACATCGGGCAGGGGTCGGATACCATCATGGCGCAGATCGCGGCGGAAACGCTGACCGTTCCTGTGGACAAGATCAGCGTTCGCACCGGCGACACCGACCATACCCCGTATGAATGGCAGACCGTCGCCTCCCGCTCGACCTATTGCGCGGGCAACGCGACCAAGCTCGCCGCGGAAGACCTGCGCAACAAGGTGCTTGAGCTCGCGCAGATCAAGATGGGCACATGGAAGAACGACCTCTACCTCGAAAACGGCTATGTCTGCCGCAAGTTCTATCCGGATCAAAAGGTGCCGCTCTCCGCGTTTGCGCTCGGGCTCACCCTGCCGGATCAGAGCGGCATCGGCGGGCCTATGATCGGCGTCGGCGCGTTCGTCGTGCCGAACAACATCGCCGCGGACAAGAAGACCGGTCTGTCGCCCAAGCCCGTCGCGTTCTGGAGCATGGGCGTCAACGGCGCGGAGGTCGAGGTGGACACCGAGACCGGCAAGGTCAAAGTGCTTAAAATGGTGTCCGTGTTCGACGCGGGCAAGGTCATCAACCCCGCGATGTACGAAGGCCAGGCTGAAGGCGCGATGGTGCAGGCCATGGGCACGGCGCTCTACGAAGAGCTCAAGCTCAAGAACGGCCGCGTCATGAATCCCAGCTTCGTGGACTACAAAATCCCGACGTTTGAGGATATGCCGGAGTTGATTGTCGAAGCCGTCGAGAAGCCCGAACCAACCGGCCCATACGGCGCGCGCGGCATCGGCGAAATCACGATGGTGCCCGGCGCCCCGGCGATTGCCAACGCGGTTGCCAACGCCATTGGCGTACGCTTCCTGCGCATGCCGCTGACGCCGGACGTGGTGCTCGCCGCGCTGCGGGAGAAGAAGGCGAACGAAAATAAATAGTATGACAGAAAAGTAATACTAATCGCGCTAAACAAGCCGTTTGCACCTGCGAACGGCTTGTTTTTTGCCATTTTACAATCCAAAAACCCAAAATTTTACAATTGTTTAACGAGTTTGAGATGATTGTCAAATCCTTTTCCTCTATGATAAACGAGAAAAAGAAGAAGAAAGTCTAGAAAAGAGAAAAGGAGAAGAAATGAAGTCTGCTTCCCACCATGCCATGGGGCATCTGCTTTACGAAGCGCTCACGAATGAAGGTTACCAGCTCGACCGCGAACTGTTTGTACTTGGCAACCTCTTGCCGGACTACATGCCGGAGATGGTGCTTACCCCGCACTTTACGCTGAAATGCCAGCGCGAAATCCATATCTTTACGGAGGCACTGGCGGGCCAGCCCGTCCAAAAGGGCGAGCAGCTTCCGCCGGAATACGCGCTGCGCCTCGGCATCCTCTGCCACTACCTAACGGACTATTTTACCTACGCGCATACCCCCGAGTTCCGCCTTGGCCTCAAGGAACACGCTGCCTACGAACTGCGGCTGGACGAGTACTTCCGCGACCACTACACGGTCGAGCAGAGTCAGCGCGGCCTTGTCTCCCCCGCGAGTGAACTTGCGCGGGACGTCGTCAAGGACATCTACCGCAACAAGCGCGACTACCGCGCGAGCGAGCGCACGCTGGAAACCGACGTGCAGTTTGCCTTCAGCGTTTGCCTCTCTAGCATGAAGCAGCTGCTCGCCATCTCCGAAGCGCGCGAGGAACACGTGAGAACCCCCTTCCGCTACCGCCGCTTCGCCGCCGAACGGTACGCCTTCCAGAGCGAGGTCTGCCGCCGCCGGATCGTTCCCCGCCGCGCCTGGTGCCCCGCCTGCGTGTAACCGATAACATAGCGCGAAAGCGTTTGTATCTTCTCTCCTCCTTACAACGCCGAAAGGCGTTCTTTTTTTGCCCTAAGTAAGGGGCTTTTCCGGCGCTTTAGTGCATATATGCATGCATATTGCATATTTCTGTATGAATTCGAATCGTCACGAAAGATATATTCTTTATTTAAGCCGTTTTCTTTTAAAATAGTATTGACTTTTTATGCTAATATTATTAATATATATGCAATTCACCAATTGGAGGCAACGCATATGTCGAATATCAAGAAGATCGTTTTAGCCTATTCCGGTGGGCTGGATACATCCGTCATCATTCCCTGGCTCAAGGAGAACTACCCCGGCTGCGAAGTCATCGCCGTTGCGGGCGACGTCGGTCAGGGCACGGAGCTGGACGGGCTACAGGAAAAAGCGCTCAAAACGGGCGCGAGCAAGCTCTACGTCGAGGACCTCACGGAGGAGTTCGTCAACGACTACATCGTGCCGACCATGAAGGCGGGCGCGATCTACGAGGACTATCTGCTCGGCACGTCGTTTGCCCGCCCGGTCATCGCGGCGCGCATCGCCGAAATCGCCCTCAAGGAAGGCGCGGACGCGATTGCACACGGCTGCACCGGCAAGGGCAACGATCAGGTTCGCTTTGAGCTGACGATTAAGCACTTCGCACCGGAGATGAAGATCATTGCCCCGTGGCGTGAGTGGGAGCTCAAGAGCCGTGAGGACGAGATTGCCTATGCGGAGGCGCACGATATCCCGCTCAAGATCAGCCGCGAAACGAACTACTCCAAGGACAAGAACCTCTGGCACCTTTCGCACGAGGGTCTCGATCTGGAAGATCCCGCGAACGAGCCGCTCTACCAGAAGGAAGGTTTCCTTGAGATGGGCGTTTGCCCGGAACTCGCGCCGGACAAACCCACCTATGTGACCATCGGGTTTGAAAAGGGCGTTCCCGTTTCGCTGGACGGCAAAAAGATGAGCGCCAAGAACATCATTCTCGCGCTCAACAAGGTCGGCGGAGAGAACGGAATCGGCCTTTTAGACATCGTCGAAAACCGGCTGGTCGGCATCAAGTGCCGCGGCGTCTACGAAACCCCCGGTGGCACGATTCTCTACAAGGCGCACGAAGCGCTCGAGACCATCACGCTGGACAAGCTGACCGCGCATAAGAAGCAGGAGCTTTCGATTACCTACGCGGAACTCGTGTATAACGGCCTCTGGTTCAGCCCGCTGCGGGACGCGCTCGCCGCGTTTGTGGACAAGACGCAGGAAACGGTCACTGGCACGGTCAAGCTCAAGCTCTACAAGGGCAACATCATCAAGGCCGGCATCGAGAGCCCGTACAGCCTGTATTCGGAAGCCATCGCCACCTTTGGCGAGAGCGACTACAACCAGAAGGACGCGGAAGGGTTCATCAACCTCTACGGCCTGCCGACCAAAGTGAA
>DAIRTE010000094.1:0-5150 GCA_036804025.1 Clostridia bacterium
GCTGCCACGATACGGACATTCTGCTCTACCTCGTTGGCAAGGACTGCAAGCGCGTCGCCTCCTTTGGCAGCCTCAAGCACTTTACCGCCGAGAACGCGCCGGAGGGCAGCGCGGAACGCTGTCTTGACTGTAAGGTCTCCGCAACGTGCCCCTACAGCGCGCTGCGGCTCTACATGATTCCGTTTCTCATGACCTGGCCGGTCTCCGTCATTACGGACGATTTGAGCACGGAGGGTCGGCTCAAGGCGCTGCGAGAAGGGCCGTATGGCCGCTGTGTCTACCACTGCGACAACGACGTCGTCGACCATCAGTCCACCGTGCTGGAGTTCGAGGACGGCGTGACGGCAACGATGACCGTCTCCGCGTTTACGGATTATCGCCACGGGCGCACGATCCACATTATGGGTTCCCACGGCGAGATTCGCGCGAAGATGAGCGACGAGACGATTGAGGTGACAAACTTCCGTGACGGGTCTGTCCGCACGTCGGAGTTTCCGCCTCCGGGCGGCATGGGCGACGGGCACGGCGGCGGGGACATGGGGCTGATCGCCTCGTTTGTCCAGATGGAGCGCGGGCAGGATGGCGCGGTCAAGAGCTCCATTCGGGACGCGATCCAGAGCCACCTGATCTGCTTTGCCGCGGAGGAATCGCGCAAGAATCACACCGTGGTGGACATCCACAACGTAGGCTAATCCAAAGGAGTTACAGTTATACATGAAGATCAAGAACGCAAACATCTGGACGAAAGAGCACGGGTTTATCCCAGGCGGAATTTCGTTTGGCGATACCATTGAGCAGGTCGGAGCGGTATCCGGCGCGGACGCCATCGACGCGGAGGGCATGTACCTGATTCCCGGCTTTGTCGACGTCCACGTCCACGGCGCATTAGGGCACGATTTTTCGGACGCAAGCGCAGAGGGCAACGAGATCATTGCGCGGCGGCTCGTGCAGCACGGTGTCACGTCCTACCTGCATACGACGATGACCGTCTCCGAAGAGCAGATGGTCGAAATTGCGAAGACGGTCGACTGCGACAACCGCGATCCAAACCGTTCGGGCTGCGTCGGCATCCACCTCGAAGGGCCGTTTCTTTCCTACCGTAAGCGCGGTGCGCAACATCCGGATCATCTTCATGCGGCGGATTATCCGCTCTATTGCAAGGTGAGCGAAATCAGCGGCGGAAACGTCCGCCTCGTCGCCGTTGCGCCGGAGATTGAGGGCGGCATGGAGTTCATCCGTATGGCGCATGAGGAGACGACCGTTTCGCTCGCGCATACCTGCGCGGAGTACGATCTCGCGATGGAGGCGTTTCGGGAGGGGGCAAACCATGTGACCCACCTCTTCAATGGCATGGATTCGTTTCTGCACCGCGCGCCCGGCGTGGTTGGCGCGGCAATGGATTCCGGCGCGTATGCGGAGCTGATCTGCGACGGGCTGCACGTTCATCCCAGTGTGGTGCGCGCGGCGTTTAAAATGTTCCCCGGGCGCATCGTGCTCATCAGCGACGCGGTGCAGAGCGCGGGCATGGCGGACGGAAACTACTTGCTCGGCGGACTCGCCATCGCGATGAAGGACGGCAGAACGACGCTGGCGGACGGTACGCTCGCGGGCTCGAACATCACCCTGCTGGATGCGCTGCAAAACGCGGTCTCGTTTGGCATTCCGCTGGAGGAGGCCGTCGAAGCGGCGACGCTGCGCCCCGCGGTGTCCGTTCGCGTCGATCACCTGGTAGGATCACTGGAGCCGGGTAAGCGCGCGGACTTTCTCCTGCTGGACAAGGAGCTGAACCTGCACAGCGTGTACCACTTTGGACAGGCGGTCACGCTGTCGAAATAACCGGCTAGAATACGAGAAAACATAAGGGGGTCAATTCCATGCAGCAACAACCGAAATCACGCGCGGCAAGCTTTCTGATGGTGATGAGCTGGATCTACATTGTGCTTGCGCTGGGCATGATTGGGCTCGCGCTCTACAATCTAACGGAGCCCTCCGTTCAGCTGACGTTCCGTGTGGCAACCGACGCAGTGTTCCTGATTCTCGGCGGCCTGCTCGGCATTCTTGCGGGCATCTTCGGGCTGGTCAGCAAGAACCTCAAGCGCTGCCGCATCATGGGCGCGGCGCTGCTCGGAATTGCCGCCGTACCGCTGGCGATTAACCTCATTGCCGGGGCAGAGTTCGTGGATTATTGGAAGAACATCGCCGTGATGCTCCTGCCGTTTCTCTATCTGCTCGCCGCGCTGATCAAGCGAAGCGAGAAAAAACCATCCGCTCAACCGGTCGCAGCAACGGCCAGCACGCCCGTCAGTGCTCCCGTTGTGGCATCGCCTGCGCCCACTTCGGAACAACCGGCAACGCCTCCGGCACCGGAGGAAAAGAAGCCGGAGGACAAGCCGTAAGGGGACAAAAAGCGCCGCCACGCGATCTGAAAAAGACGAAAAATGAGCAGAAAATTTTGCCGAAAAGCTCTTGCATTTTGATGGGTCTTGTTGTATCATAATCAAGCGGCTTGGGGCATTAGCACAGTTGGTAGCGCGCAACGTTCGCAATGTTGAGGTCGGGGGTTCGAATCCCCCATGCTCCACCAGACAACCGATAAGAGGGCTCGAGCCAAATGGTTCGAGTTCTTTTTCGTTGCAGGAGAAACAGGCCGCGGTTCATCGAAATCAGCGGAAAGGGGGTAGAATACACATGTTGCATTCCATCAATAAGAATCCTGTTCGGGGGATAATTCCCCGATAACATTCGGAGGAACTATGAAAACAAAACCAATTTCAATCGGTTCGATTCCCGCAATGCTGTGGGGCGAACCAAGCGATCAGCTCATTCTGACGGTGCACGGGAACCAGTCTTCCAAGACGGATGTTCCCATCGAGATATTGGCCCAAGAGGCGACTTCGCTCGGGTTTCAGGTGCTGAGCTTTGACCTGCCGGAGCACGGCGAGCGCAAGAATGAACCGGAACCATGCAACACACAAACCTGCAAGCGTGATCTACTGGCAGTTCTCGCGTTCGCAGTACCAAAATACAAAGAAATCAGCCTGTTTGCTTGCAGCATGGGTGCGTATTTCAGTATGTTGACATTTGCGGATGAATTATTCCAGCGATGCCTGTTTCTTTCGCCGGTCGTCGACATGCTGCATATCATTCAAAACATGATGCGCTGGGCGCAGGTCTCCGAGGAACAGTTGGAGCAAGAGCGGGAGATCGTAACCGCATTTGGCCCAACACTGTATTGGGACTACTATCAAACGGTAAAAGCAAACCCAATTACTCGTTGGAACACCCCGACGTCGATTCTATACGGCGCAAAAGACGAACTCTGCGCGAAGGAGGACGTCACTTCCTTTGCGGAACGGTTCCATTGCGACCTGCAGATAGCAGAGAACGCCGAGCACTATTTCCATACCGAAGAGGATCTTAGCGTCTACCGCGACTGGTTGAAACGTCATCTTTCGGCATAACCGAAAGCGGCAAATCCATTTAAAAAAGAGAAGAAGTTGGTTGTGTGCCAACTTCTTTTTCATGTTTCATTGCTTTCAATTCAAATTCTGATATAATACGATAAACTGTAAAGAGGGCTTTTGAATTGTGGCAGAACATACTATGACATTAAGACCCATACAGCAAACCGACCTGCCGTTGTTTCGTTCTTGGCTGGCGTTGCCGCATGTCGCGAAATGGTACACCGAACCGGAGGACTGGCTTTACGAGCTGGAGCACCGCGAGGATGAGTTCCGCTGGTTGCATCATTTCATTGCGGAATGCGACGGCGTGCCATTTGGTTTTGGCCAGTTCTATGAGTACCGGCTGAGCGGCGAAACCTGGCACGGAACGTTGCCGCTGGAAGGCGCCTACAGCATCGATTACCTGATTGGCGAAACCGAGTATCTGAACAAAGGATTCGGCAAACAGATCGTTCTGGAGTTGATCCGTCGCATTCATCAGCAGGCAGGGGCAACGCGCGTGCTCGTTCAGCCGGAGCCGGAGAACGCCGCTTCCTGCCATACGCTGCTATCCGCCGGGTTTCGCTTTGACGCGGAAAACGAAGTTTATGTACTCGACTTGTAATCGGATTATTTGAGCTAGAAGAACGGTGTGGGCCGTTTTTCGGGAGGATATATGAACAAGCGTCGGTGGAGCGTGCTCGGCGTCTGCGGAGCAATCCTGCTGATCCTCTTTCTGGTTACGCTGGCTCCAATCGGGCTGGTTTCCGCCTACGACCGCATGGATTTTGACGATTACGATTACAGCGTGCTTACCCATGCAGCCGTGCGGGACGACGGCTCCGCTTTGGGGCTTCTTCGCGCGGCGGGGCAAACCGTTTCGGACACCTATCAGAACTGGCAGGGCACCTACAGCGCGGTGTTCCTTTTTTCGCTCCAGCCGGCGATCTGGGGGCAGGACTGGTATGCCGTGACGCCGTGGATTCTGATTGGTACGCTGGTGCTCGGCCTCGGCTGCTTTACGTATGCCGTGCTCGTCGTTGCCCTGCGGCAGGATCGCCGTGTCTGGCTGCTGGTTTGGATGCTGACGTCGATTCTCTGCGTTCAGTTTCCACGCGATCCGAGTGAAGGCTTCTTCTGGTATAACGGGGGAATGTTCTACACGTTCTTCTTCGGGCTGCTCCTGATTTGGCTGGCGTTGATCATTGATCTCGCGAACCGGCAGCAGTCGACGCGGACGGGGACTTGGCTGCGCGGCGCTGCGTTGGCGCTGCTTGGCGGCATCATCGCCGGAGGAAACTATCCAACCGCGCTGCTGCTTGGGGTTCTTCTGATCGGGTATCTGCTTTGGAGCATCCTAAACCGCCGAGCGATTCTGCCCGTACTGATACTCTCGCTTGCCGTCTATGGCATCGGATTTGCGCTCAACGTACTAGCGCCGGGAAACAGCGTTCGGCAGGCGCTGCTGGAGCAGCAAACGCCGCTTCGCGCGGTGTTCTCCGCCATCACCGGAACACCGGTCCGCCTGCTGGGGCAGCTCTTGCGGCATCCCGGCGTATTGGCGATGTTGCTGCTTGTTTGGACGCCGCTTTGCGTCGTTCTGGTGCAGCGCGTGGAACGCAGGTTCCGACTTCCGCTATTGATTCCGGTCGCTTCGTTTCTCATGCTCGCGGCAATGTTTACGCCTTCGTATTACGCAATGAGCAA